>NZ_JAOCQD020000002.1:1286372-1607965 GCF_025290835.2 Aquabacterium sp. OR-4
CTGACCCTGGTGGTCGAAGGCACCGACGGCAAGAAGGAGACACTGCAGCTGAAGGCCCCGGTCAAGCCGCTGTCGGGCGGCGCTCACCGGCACTGAGTGACGGAGGCAGCGCGTTCGTCCTGTCCGCCGGTTCAGGCGATGGGCTCGCAATGCCCTGACGCCCCCACAATGAGCCTGCGCATCGTTCAGAGCGAGCCGTCCATCGGCAACAACCACTGGCGCTGAAGCGCCTGGCTCGAAGGCCCCAAGGCCGAATTGAAGGCCGTGCGCGTGATCGACGGGCGGCTGCACCCCGGCGTCGACCCGGCGGCGCCGCGCCGCTCAGGCCTGGGCCAGGCGCTCCAGCGCCACGGTGTCGAGCACCCGCACCAGGTAGCCCGAAACCTCGATCACGCCCTGGCGGGTGAAGCTGCGCATCAGCCGCGACAGGGTCTCGGGCGTGATCGCCAGCTGCGAGGCCACGTCGCGCTTGCGCTCGTGCAGGCGCACCACGGCCTGGTTGCCGGTGTCGTCGACCGGCTCGCAGCGCTGGTGCAGCCATTGCGCCAGGCGGGCCGGCGCGTCCTTGTGCATCAGCTCGTGGGTGTTGACGGCCAGGGCCTGCACCTCGCGCGCCAGGCCTTCGATGACCCGCTGGGCCAGGCCCGGGTGCACCGCCAGCCGCGCGGCCAGGGCCGCACGCGGCAGCTCGACCACCTGGGCCGGGCCCAGGGCCTGGGCGTCCATCACATGGGTGTCGCCGGTCCAGGCCGAGCTGAGATCCAGCCAGGCCGGGCCGCGCACGATGCGCTCGGTGCGAAAGGTGCCGTCGGCGGTGCGAAAGCCCAGCGCCACCTCGCCGCTGCGCAGGGCCACCAGGGTGTCGGCGGCAGCGCTGCGGCTGAGCACGCCCTGCCCGGTGGGCACGGTGTGGGTCCGGGCCAGCGCTTCGAGCGCGCCGGCCTCGGCGTCGGACAGCGGGGCGCCGCCCAGCAGCGCGCGCCACAGCTCGGCGTCGCTGGCCATGGCCTTGGCCTGGGTGGCCCGCAGCGCGGCGCCGGCCTCGCCAGCCAGCCGGATGCCGGCGGCCTCGCGCAGCACCGGCGTGCCGAGGGGAGCAGCGTATCGGGGTTCCATGCGTCGGTCGGGTTCGGTGTCGATGCGGCGGACGGTGGCCGGGCACCCGTTCACAGCAGATGGCGGCCGACGTCCTGTTGGGCCAACTGTCGGCGAGCACCCCGGGGCCCGGGTTGCGTTGGATCAAGCGCGGGCGCAGGGGCAGCACGCGCTGGCGCAAACCAGCCACCCGGCGGCCTCCCGCCGCCGCTTGAAACCGCAAAAAAGTGCACGGTGCAGCGGCGCGGCGGCGCGGCGGCCGGCACTGCGCCGACAATCCGGCCGCATGAGCCGCCTGCACACCATTTCAGCCCCTGGCCAGGCCGCGCCCGGGGTGGGTTTTGAGCAGCCTTTCGAGATGCTGGCCGCCTGCCACGAGCGGGTGCGGCGCTCGCTGGCCCTGCTGCAGCGCCTGCTGGCGCACTGGCAGGCGCAGGGCGCCGATGCCGCGGCACGCAGTGCGGCCGCCGATGTGTGGCGTTATTTCGAGATCGCCGCGCCGCAGCACCATCTGGACGAAGAACGCCATGTGCTGCCGCGCCTGGCCGCGGCCGCCGAGCCCGCGCAGCGCGAGGCCGCCGCCCGCCTGCTGGCCGACCACGCCGCCTTTGCCGCACTGTGGGCCACGCTGGGGCCGGCGCTGGCCGCGCTGCGGGATGGTGCGGTGCCGGCCGCCGGCTGGCAGCAGGCGGCCGAGGCCTTCATTGCGCGCCATGCCGGGCATCTGGCGCTGGAAGACGAGCTGGTGTTCCCGGCCGCCCGCGCCGCCACGCCGGCGGCCGAGTGGCCGGCCATGGGCGCCGAGATGGCGGCGCGGCGCCGGCCCTGAGCGCGCCCGGCCGGCGGCTTACGCAGCCGAAACGAGTTGCCCGCGCTCGAAAAAAGCGGCCAGGTTCTCGGCCACGCGGTCGGCCATGGCCTGGCGCGTCTCGCGCGTGGCGCTGGCGATGTGCGGTGCCAGCACCACGTTGTCGAGCGCAAAGAAGGCCTCGGGCACGCGCGGCTCGTCGTCATATACATCCAGCCCGGCGCCGGCAATGCGGCGCTGCTGCAGGGCGGCCAGCAAGGCGGCCTCGTCGACCACGCTGCCGCGCGCCACGTTGACCAGAAAGCCGTCGGGGCCCAGCGCGTCCAGCACGCCGGCATTCACCAGGTGCCGGGTCTCGGGACCACCGGCGGTGATCACCACCAGGTAGTCGGCCCAGCGCGCCAGCTCGGTGAGCACGGGTTCGTGCCGCCAGGCCACATCGGCCACGGCGCGCCGGCTGTGGTAGCGGATGTCCATGCGAAAGCCCGTGGCCCGCTCGGCAATGCTGCGGCCGATGCGGCCCAGGCCGACCAGGCCCAGGCGCGCGCCGCTCACCTTGCGGGTCAGGCCGAAGGCGCCGCGGGTCCAGTCGCCGCGGCGCACAAAGCGGTCGGCCGCGCTCAACGAGCGCGCCACGTCGAGCAGCAGCGCAAAGCCCAGGTCGGCCACGCAGTCGTTGAGCACATCGGGCGTGTAGCCCACCGCGATGCCGCGTGCCCGGGCGGCGGCCACCGGCAGCTTGTCCAGGCCCACGCCAAAGGACGAGATCACGCGCAGCGCCGGCAGAGCGGCCAGGGTGGCCTCGTCCAGCCCGGTGGAGGCCGAGGTGACCACCGCCTGCACCTGCGCGCCGTGCCGGGCCAGCCAGGCGCTGCGCGCGGCGGCATCGGGCAGCGTGGCCAGGTCGTGCAGCGTGTAGCGCGCGGCCAGCAGTTGCAGCAGATCGGCCGGCAGGCGGCCGGTGTTCAGTACGACGGGCGGGGTCATCGGGGCCCGGGCCTGAGCTTGGCGCCTTGATGCCGGCGGCCTGCGCCACGGCGGCCCACTTCTTGCGCTCCTTCTCGAAGAAGCTGCTGAAGTCGCTCGGGCTCATGGTGTTGACCTCGGCCCCCTGGTTGACCAGGCGCTCGCGCACCGCCGGCGAGCGGATGATGCGGATCAGCTCGGCGTTGAGCCTGGCCACCTGGGCCGCGGGCATGCCGGCCGGCACCATCAGGCCCTGCCAGGTGCCCGACTCGAAGCCCTTGACGCCCTGCTCGGCCAGCGTGGGCACCTGGCCGACCAGCGGCATGCGGGTGGCCTTGCTCACGCCCAGCAGCTTGAGCTTGCCGTTGGTCACCATCGGCAGCGTGGCCAGCATGCCGTTCATCAGCACCTGGGTCTGGCCGGCCACGGTGTCGCCGATGGCCTGGGCGCCACCCTTGTAGGGCACGTATTCCCAGCGCGCGCCGCTGGCCTGGGCCACGGCCACCGCCGCCACATGCGCCGCGCTGCCGATGGCCGGGATGGCCATGTTCAGCGGCTCTTTCTTCGACAGCGCCACCAGCTCGGCAAAGCTGTTGGCCTTGACCGACGGGTGCACCACCAGCAAGTGCGGCGAGTAGGCCAGCATGGTGACGCCCTTCAGGTCCTTGCTGGGATCGAAGGGCAGCTTGCTGTAGACCGCCGGCGAGATGGCCAGCGCGCCCACATCGCACAGCAGCACGGTGTGACCGTCATTGGCCTTGGCCACCGCATCGGCGCCGGTATTGCCGTTGGCCCCGGGTTTGTTCTCCACCACCACGGTCTGGCCCAGGGCCTCGGACAGCGGCTGGCTGATGGTGCGCGCGATGATGTCCGACGAGCCGCCCGGCGGGTAGGGCACCACGATGCGCAGCGGCTTGCTGGGCCACTTGTCCTGGGCCTGGGCGGTCAGCGGGGCGGCCAGGCTGGCCAGGGCGGCCAGCGCCAGCAGTGCGCGGCGGGGAGTCGAAGGGGTCATGCGGGTCTCCTGGGGGTGGTGAGTGTTTTCGAACCGGTGCTGGCAACCCGGCAACCGCCGCGGAACCGGCTTTGCCGGGCCGCTGGCGGTGCCCCCTCGAGGGCGAGGCGGCGAAGCCGCTTCGGGGGTGGGCCTGTTTACAGGGGCCGGCCGGCGCGGGCCGTGAGCCAGGCCGGCGCGTCCTGCAGGCACACCGGGCGCAGAAAACGCGCCAGTGCGGCGTCGCCCACCGAGGTGCTCTCGGGCCGGGTGCTGCTGGGCCAGGGGCCGCCGTGCTGCTGCGCGGCGGTGACGGCCACGCCGGTGGGCACGCCGGCAAACAGCACGCGGCCGGCGATGGCCATGGCGCCACGCACCAGGGCGTGCACGTCGTCGCCTTCGGTCTGCGCGCCCCACACGGTGACGGTGAGCGTGCCGCCCACCGCCTGCAGCACCTGCAGCGCCTGGGCCACGCTGGCGGCACGCACGATCAGGCTGCTGGGGCCAAACACCTCTTCGCGCAGCGCTGCCTTGGCATTGAACTCGAGCGCGCTGACCTGGGCCAGCACCGGCCGCGGCGGCTGGCCGGCGGGGGCGGTCTCGCGCAGCAGAAAGCTGGCGCCGGCCTCGGCCCAGTGCGCCACGCCGGCCTCGAAGCCGGCCCGCATGGCCTGGGTGAGCATGGCATGCGGCGTTTGCGCCTTCAGCGCCTCGGCCAGCTGGGCCACGAAGGCGTCGTTCAAGGCCTTGGCGTCCAGGCCGGGCTGCAGCTGGTCGATCAGCACGATCACGCCGGGGTTGGTGCAGAACTGGCCGCAGCCCAGCGCCACGCTGCCGGCCAGCGTGGCGGCCAGCGCGGCGCCGTTGGCGGCCAGTTCGGCCGGCAGCGCGATCACCGGGTTGACCGAACCCAGCTCGCCAAAAAACGGGATCGGGCGCGGCCGCGCGGCGGCCTCGGCGGCCAGCGCGGCGCCGCCTTGCGTGGAGCCGGTGAAGGCACCGGCGGCGATGGCCGGATGGCGCACCAGGCGAACGCCCACATCGCGCCCGCCGCCCTGCACCAGGCCCACCAGCCCGGCCGGCAGGCCTTGCGCGGCCAGCACCTGCTGCACGATGGCCCACACCGCCTGCGACAGCAGCAGATGGCCCGAATGCGCCTTCACCACCACCGGGCAGCCGGCGGCCAGGGCCGAGGCGGTGTCACCGCCCAGCACCGAAAACGCAAACGGGAAGTTGCTGGCCGAGAACATGGCCACCGGGCCCAGCGGCACGCTCCAGCGCTGCATGGCCGGGTGGCCGGCCGGCGGGGCGCCGGCCACGGCGGGGTCGTCCAGCACGGCAAAGGCTTCGCCGCGCTCGGCGATCTGGGCAAAGCGGCGCAGCTGGAAGGCGGTGCGGTCGAGCTCGCCGTTCAGGCGCACCGGGCCCAGCGCGGTCTCGCGGTCGGCCAGCGGCACCAGGGTTTCGCGGGCGGCCTCCAGGCCATCGGCCAGGCCGCGCAGCAGGGCCGCGCGCTGCGCGCTGCTGCTGGCCTGCCAGCCGGCAAAGGCCGCGGCCGCGGCCTCGGCGGCGGCATCCACCGCGGCGGGCGGGGTGGGCGCAAGTTCGCCCAGCACCTGGGCGGTGCGGGCGTCGAAGGAGGTCAACATGGCGCTCATCGGAAAGGCTCTCGGTCAGTGCGGGTCAGGGGGTGGGGCGCGGCGCCTCAGGTGGCGCCATGCGCCTCGAAGTGCATGGCGTACAGCGAGTGGCAGCTGGCCATGTACAGGCGGTTGTTCTTGGGGCCGCCCCAGCACACATTGGCGCAGCGCTCGGGCAGGCGGATGTGGGCCAGCGGCTTGCCGGCGGGGCTGAACACCATCACGCCGTCCAGCGCCTCGGGCTGGGCGCGCAGCGGGTAGACCTTGCGGCCGCCCTGCTCCACGGCTTCAGCGGCGATGGCGCCGTTGCTGCCCCAGCCGCACCACAGGTTGCCGTCGCGGTCGACCCGAAAGCCATCGAGCGCGCCCTGGTCGGCGGCGTCGATCAGCTTGGTCTTGTGGCTCAGGCTGCGGCCGTCGGCCGCCACGTCGTAGGCCCACAGGCTGCGGTTGGGCGTGCCCTTCCACTCCACCACGTAGAGCTTCTTCTCGTCGGGGCTGAAGGCCAGGCCGTTGGGGTTGACGATGTCGGTGATCACGGCCGTGAGCTGGCCGCTGGCGGGGTCGAGCCGGTAGACGTTGGTGCTGGCCTGCTCGGGCTTGGCGCGGCTGCCTTCCCACTCGCCGTTGATGCCGAACAGCGGGTCGGTGAACCAGATCGAGTCGTCGCTCTTGACCACGATGTCGTTCGGCGCATTCAGCCGCTTGCCCTCGAAGCGCTCGGCCAGCACGGTGATGCGGCCATCGTGCTCGGTGCGGGTGATGCGGCGGGTGACCGAATGCTCGCAGCTGATCAGCCGGCCCTGGCGGTCGCGGGTGTTGCCGTTGGCATAGTGGGCCGGGCTGCGGAAGACGGTGAAGGCACCGCTCTTCTCGTCGAACTTCATGATCCGGTTGTTCGGAATGTCGCTGACCAGCACATGGCCCGGCCCGCCGTTCTCGCCCGGAAAGTACACCGGCCCCTCGGCCCAGCGCATGCCGCTGCCCACCTGCTCGAGCGTGCTGCTGTAGATGCGGTACTTGAGGAAGGCCGGGTCGAGGATCTGCAGCGCCGGATCGGGGTAGCGCTGGTTCGGCTGGAACGGGAAGCTCTGCGCCGAGGCGCCGCCGGCCAGGGCCAGCAGGCCGGTGCCCACCGAGGCGGTGGTGGCCGCAGTGGCCGCGGTAGCCGCAGTGGAGGCCAAGAACTGGCGCCGGCTCGGCGCGGTGCTGCGGGTCATCGTGTGTCTCCTGTGGCTTGTTGTTGTCGTGCCGGCGTCAGCGCACCAGGCAGGGCCGCTTGTTGTCGAAGCTCCAGCCGGGGATCAGGTACTGCATCGCGATGGCGTCGTCGCGCGCGCCCAGGCCGTGCTGCAGGTACAGCTGGTGGGCCTTCTCCACCTCGGCCAGGTCGATCTCGATGCCCAGGCCCGGCTTCTCGGGCACGTGCACGTAGCCGCCCTGGATCTGCAGCGGCTCTTTGGTCAGGCGCTGGCCGTCCTGCCAGATCCAGTGGGTGTCGATGGCCGTCACCTGGCCCGGTGCCGCGGCCCCGACGTGGGTGAACATGGCCAGCGAGATGTCGAAGTGGTTGTTCGAATGGCTGCCCCAGGTGAGGCCCCAGTCGCGGCAGGTCTGGGCCACGCGCACGCTGCCGGCCATGGTCCAGAAGTGCGGGTCGGCCAGCGGGATGTCGACCGCCTGCAGCGACAGCGCATGCACCATCTGGCGCCAGTCGGTGGCCACCATGTTGGTGGCCGTGCGCAGGCCGGTGGCGCGGCGAAACTCGGCCATCACCTCGCGGCCCGAGAAGCCGTCTTCGGCGCCGCAGGGGTCTTCGGCATAGGCCAGCACGCCGTGCAGGTCGCGCAGCACGCGGATGGCGTCCTTCAACTTCCAGCCGCCGTTGGGGTCGAGCGTGATGCGGGCCTCGGGAAAGCGCTCGTGCAGCGCGACGATGGCCTCCACCTCGGCCTCGGGCGCCAGCACGCCGCCCTTCAGCTTGAAGTCCTGAAAGCCGTAGCGGGCCTGCGCGGCCTCGGCCAGGCGCACCACACGCTCGGGGGTCAGCGCCTCGTTGTGGCGCTCGCGGAACCAGCCGTCGGCGGTCTCGGGTTCGCTCGTCGGATCGACATAGGGCAGATCGGTCTTGCGCCGGTCGCCCAGGAAAAAAAGATAACCCAGCATCTGCACGGCATCGCGCTGCTGGCCTTCGCCCAGCAGGGCCGCCACCGGCACGCCCAGGTGCTGGCCCTGCAGGTCGAGCAGCGCGCTCTCCACGGCCGTGACGGCGTGGATGGTGGTGCGCAGGTCAAAGGTCTGCAGGCCGCGGCCGCCCGAGTCGCGGTCGGCGAACTTGGTGCGCATCTCGGCCAGGATGGCCTGCAACTGGCCGATCGGCCGGCCTTCGACGATGGCGCGGGCGTCTTCCAGCGTCTGGCGGATCTTCTCGCCGCCGGGCACCTCGCCCAGGCCGGTGTTTCCGGCCGAGTCGGTGACGATGACGATGTTGCGGGTGAAAAAGGGCGCATGCGCGCCCGACAGGTTCAGCAGCATGCCGTCGGTGCCCGCGACGGGCACGACGCGCATCTGGCGGACAACAGGTGAACTGGTGGTCATGTCAACACTTTGGGTTCGGGATTAACCAAGCAGTCGCCGCGGAACCGGCTCTGCCGGGCCGCTGGCGACGCCCCCTTGAGGGGGGAGCGGCGCAGCCGCTTCGGCGGTGGGCCAATCAATCTGCGGTGATCTTGCGGGTCTCGATCAGCTGCTTCCAGCGCGCAAATTCCGCGGCCTGGAACTTGGTGAACTGCTCGGGCGTGTTGGCCACGACCTCAAAACCCTGCTCGGTGAGCTTGGTCTTCAGTGCGGGGTCGTTCAGCGCGGCCACCAGGGCGCCGTGCAGCTTGGCCTTGATGTCGGCGGGCAGGCCCTTGGGCGCGGCCACGGCCTGCCACGAGTACACGTCGACACCCTTCACGCCGGCCTCGGCCAGCGTGGGCAGCTGCGGCAGCAGGGCCGAGCGCTGCGCGCCGGTGATGGCCAGCGCGCGCAGCTTGCCGCCCTGGATGTGCTGCAGCACCGCATTGATGTTCTGGAACGAGGCATCGACATTGCCGCCCAGCAGGTCGGTGATGGCCGGCGCGCCGCCCTTGTAGGGCACGTGGATGGCCTCGGTGCCGGTCTGCAGCCAGAACAGCTCGGCGGTGAGGTGGTCGGACGAGCCATTGCCCGACGATGCGAAGCTCAGCTTGCCGGGGGTCTTCTTCAGCTCGGCCTGCAGCTCGGCCACGCTCTTGAAGCGCGAGTTGGCGGGCACCACCAGCACATTGGGCGCCTGCACGGCCACGGTGAGCAGATCGAAGTCCTTGCCGGCGTCATAGGTCACGCCCTTGATCAGGTGCGGCGCAATCACCAGCGGGCCCAGCGAGGTGACCAGCAGCGTGTGGCCATCGGCCGCCGCGCGCCTGACCTGGCCGGCACCGATGGTGCCGGTGGCGCCGGCCTTGTTGTCGACGATGAAGCTGCCGCCGAGCTTGTCCTGCAGCTTGGACGACAGTGCGCGGGCGATGGCATCGGTGGAGCCGCCGGGCGGGAACGGCACCAGCAGCGTGACGGGCTTGTCGGGGTAGGCCTGGGCGGGCATCGCGGTGGCCAGGGCGGCCATCGCGGCTGCGGCCAGCACCAGCCCGGCGCCCAGGAGGCGGCGGCGGAGGGTCATGTCGATGTCAGATCGGTGAGGGGTTGCCGGGGAGTCGGCAGCCGCACCGGCCACAGGGCCGGGCGGAGAACAGGCAGGCAGGCAGCCGGTCAGGTCGGATCGAAGGCCGGCTTACTGGGGCCCAAGCTTGGCCATCAGCGCGCGCAGCTGCTCCACCTCGGGCGCCTTCAGGTCCGACAGCGGCGGGCGCACCGGGCCGGCCGAGTGGCCGGCGATGGCGGCACCGGCCTTGACGATGCTCACCGCATAACCCTGGCCCTTGTTGCGCAGCGCGATGTAGGGCAGGAAGAACTCGTCCAGCAGCTTGTTGCAGGTGGCCTGGTCGCCCTTGGCCAGCGCGTTGTAGAAGTCCATCGCCGTCTGCGGGATGAAATTGAACACCGCCGACGAGTACACATGGCAGCCCATGGCGTAGTACGGCGCGGCAAACACCTCGGCGGTGGGCAGGCCGCCCAGGTAGGCCACGCGGTCACCCAGCGTGCGGCGCACGATCACGAAGTGCTCGATGTCGCCGACGCCGTCCTTGTAGCCGATCAGGTTCGGGCAGCGCTCCACCAGCTGGGCCAGGGTCTCGGGGGCGTAGCGCGCGCCGCCGCGGTTGTAGACCACCACGCCGATCTTCACGCTCTTGCACACGGCTTCCACGTGGGCCAGCAGGCCCTCTTGCGAGGCCTCGGTCAGGTAGTGCGGCAGCAGCAGGATGCCCTGGGCGCCGCGGGCTTCAGCTTCTTGCGCGTACTGGATGGCCAGGCGGGTGCCGCCACCGGCGCCGGCAATGATGGGCGTGTGGCCGCGGCAGGTGTCCACGGCCACCTTCACCACCTCACCGAATTCCACCGGCTCCAGCGAGAAGAACTCGCCCGTGCCACCGGCCGCGAACAGCACCGTGGCGCCATAGGGCTTGAGCCATTCCAGCCGCGCCGCGTAGCCCTTGGGGTCGAAGCTGAGGTCGGCGTTGAAGTCGGTCAGCGGAAAGGACAGCAGGCCGCTGGACATGGCGGTCTTGAGCTCTTGGGGGGTCATGGCAGGCGCTCCGGCAGGGGGGCTGATGAAAAAAAGGGAGGGGCAAGCTCGCGGCAGGGCGACGCTCATCCGTTGTTGTTAGACATCGTACAACTAAGCTTGTGGGACGGCTTGAGGGTTAACCCTGGCGACCGCCTGGCGACCGCTTGGCAGACGCCTGGCAGTCGCGTGCCGGTGTCGGCGCTGGGTCGGCGCTGGGTCGGCGCTGGGTCGGCGCTGGGTCAGCGCGCCGGCAATGCGGCGCCTGGGCCGGCGGCCGGCCGCGTGGGCAGACCGGCGTCCAGCGTGCCGGTGGCGGCCTGGGCTGCCGCCAGGGCAGCGCCCGTGCCCGGCGCCGAAGCCGCCTCGTCGGCCGCGCGGCGGCGGCGCTCACGGCTGTTGACCAGGTGGGTGCGCATGGCGGCGCGGGCGCCATCGGGGTCTTGCGCGGCCACGGCGTCGAGGATGCTCTCGTGCTCGGTGTTCACGCGGCGCAGGTAGGCCTGGTGGGCACTGTCGCTCAGGTGCGGCGTCAGCCGTGCCCGCGGGATCACCTGCACGCCGAACGAATCCATCAGCGCCTCGAAATGCGGGTTGTGCGCGGCGCGCGCCAGCTCGCGGTGGAACTGGAAGTCGCTGGCCACCGCGTCGCGGCCCTCCTCCACCGCCTGGCCAAAGGCATCGAGCGCGGCGCGCAGGGCCAGCAGCTGCTCGGGCGTGCGGCGCATCGCGGCCAGCGCCGCGGCCTCGCTCTCGACGCCGATGCGCAGCTCGAGCACGGCAATCACGTCCTGCAGCGTGCCGCGCTCGTGCGGCTGCACGCGGAAATCCCAGCCCTCGGCGGCCTCGGCCACGAAGGTGCCCACGCCGTGCCGCGTGACCACCCGGCCGGCCGCCTGCAGCTTGCTGATGGCCTCGCGCACCACGGTGCGGCTGACGCCGAACTCGGCCACCAGGGCCGATTCGGTGGGCAGGCGCTCACCCACCGCCCAGGCGCCGTCGCGGATGCGCTGGCCCAGTTGCTCCACCAGATGCTGGGCCAGGTTGCGGGGACGGGCAATGCCGAGGGGGCGGTTCATGGATGGCGCAGGCTGCAAGGCGGGGTGTGGCGACGGCTGCGGCGATTGTCGGCCAACTCGCCGGCGGCCAGAGATCAGACATCGGACACCCAGGTGCAATCCGGATGGGCATCCGCGGTGCGATGCGGCACAATGAAACGACGTTTTAAAACAAATCTCCGCTGCGCTGCGACTGGCCAGCCACCGCCCCCACCCATGCGCCCACCTGCCCCCGCCCGCCGCATTGCCCTGTTTGGCGAATGCATGCTCGAGCTCACCGGGCAGGCCTTTGGCAGCCTGCGCCAGGGTTTTGGCGGCGACACGCTGAACACCGCGCTGTACCTGGCGCGCTGCGCGCCGCAGTGCAGCGTGCAGTACGCCACCGCGCTGGGCGACGACCCGCTGAGCGACGGCCTGGCCGCCCGCTGGGCGGCTGAGGGCCTGGGCCTCGACCTGCTGCGCCGGCTGCCGGGCCGGCTGCCGGGGCTGTACATGATCGAGGTGGATGCCGGCGGCGAGCGCCGCTTCCACTACTGGCGCGACCAGGCCGCCGCGCGCAGCTACTTCGACACCCCGCCCGGCGCCACGCCGCTGGAGGCCGAGCCCCTGCCCTGCGACCTGCTCTACCTCAGCGGCATCAGCCTGGCCATCCTGCCGCCGGCCGGCCGCAGCCGGCTGTATGCGCTGATGGAGCGGCTGCGTGCCGCTGGCGGCCAGGTGGTGTTCGACAACAACCACCGCCCGCGCCTGTGGCCCGACCCGGCCGAGGCCCGCGCCGCCTACGAGGCCGCCTTTGCCCGCGCCGACACGGTGCTGCTGACGCTGGACGACCACCAGGCCTGGCTGGGCCGCGGCCAGGTGCTGGGCGCGGGCGACGGACAGCCGGTGGCGGCCGAGGCCGCGCTGGCCCATGCCGCCGCACTGGCCGCGCCCGAGCTGGTGGTCAAGCGCGGCGGCGAGGCCACGCTGTGCCGCCTGGGTGCCGGCCAGCCCTGGCACAGCGTGCCCACCGAAGCCGTGGCCCAGGTGATCGACACCACCGCCGCCGGCGACTCGTTTGCCGCCGGCTACCTGGCCCGCCGCCTGGCCGGCGCCGCGGTGGCCGAAGCCGCGGCCTTTGGCAACCGCCTGGCCGCGCGCGTGATCCAGCACCCCGGTGCGGTGATCCCGCGCGAGGCCATGGCCGATCTGCTGGGTGAACGCTGATCCCGCCCCTGCCCCCCAACCGCCAAACCATGCCCGCGCACGCCGTCACACGCCCCCGCTTCACGCCCCGCCGCCGCACGCTGCTGGGCCAGGCTGGCCTGGCCACGCTGGCCGGCCTGGCCTGGCCCGCGCTGGCCGTGGCCCAGGCCCAGGCTGGCCAAACCCTGGCCCTGCCTGACCGGAACTTGGCGCTGCCTGACCAGAACTTGGCCTTGCCAGATGACGCCTTCACGCTGCCGCACCTCGGCTGGGCCGGCACGCGCGGCGGCCTGGGCGGGCGGCTGCTGCGTGTCACCACGCTGGCCGCCGCCGGCCCCGGCTCGCTGCGCGCCGCGCTCGAGGCCGAGGGCCCGCGCATCGTGGTCTTCGAGGTCGGCGGCGTGATCGACATGGCCGGTGCGCCGCTGGCCATCCGGCACCCGTTCATCACCGTGGCCGGCCACACCGCGCCCAGCCCGGGCATCAGCATCGTCAAGAGCGAGTTCACGGTGCACACGCACAACGTGCTGATCCAGCACCTGCGGCTGCGGCCGGGCGAGTTCGGCCGGCCCAAGAAGGGCGGCGGCGACCAGGACGGCATCTCCACGCTGGCCGGCGCGCACGACGTGGTGGTGGACCACTGCAGCTTCAGCTGGGCCACCGACGAGAACCTCTCGGCCTCGGGCCCGCGCTTCGAGGGCGCCACGCCCGACGACTGGCGTCGCGCCACCTCGCACCGCATCACCTACGCGCACAACCTGATCGCGCAAAGCCTCAGCCACTCGGTGCACGAGAAGGGCGAGCACAGCAAGGGCTCGCTGATCCACGACAACACCAGCGCCGTGCTGCTGTGGCGCAACGCCTACCTCAGCAACCGCGAGCGCAACGCGCTGTTCAAGGGCGGCGCGCGCGGCGCCATGGTCAACAACTGGATCGTCAACCCCGGCCGCCGTGCGGTGCACTACAACCTGCTGGCCAATGAATGGCAGGGCCAGCCGCCGCAACTCGGCCGCATCAGCCTGGTGGGCAACCTGTACCGCGCCGGCCCCGACACCGAGCCCGGCACCGCGCTGTTCACGCTGCGCGGCGTGGGCGATGTGGCGCTGCACCTGGCCGACAACCAGGCCTGGGATCGCCACGGCGCCGCGCTGCCGCTGCTGGCCGATCAGAGCGAGGGCCGCGCCCGCGTGCTGCCGCTGGCCCAGGCCGAGCTGCCCGAGGGCCTGCCGCTGTGGCCCTGCACCGGCCTGGCCGAGCGCCTGCCGCGGCTGCTGGGCGCCCGGCCCTGGGACCGCGACGCCATCGACGCCGGCTTCATCGAGCAACTGCTGCGCGGCGAGGGCCGCATCCTCGACAGCGAGGCCGAGCATCCGCTGGGCTACCCGCGCCACACGCCCAGCCGCCGCGTTTTTGCCGAGGCCGACTGGCGGCTCGACACCGCCACGCCGATGCCGCGCGCCGGCTGGGCCGCCCTGCCCGGGCTGACCCGGCCGGCCTGATCCCGCCGCCCCGCCACCCCGCCGACCCCAGCCCCCCCAACCCCCTGGCGCATGCCGCGCCTGCCCTGCCCCAACCCGCCAAAGGACACCCCATGAAGATTGCCCTGATCATCGAGAACAGCCAGGCCGCCAAGTCCGAGATCGTGCACGGCGCGCTCAAGAGCGTGGTCGAGCCGCTGGGCCACAGCGTGCACCACTACGGCATGTACGCGCCCGAAGACAAGGCCTCGCTCACCTATGTGATGAACGGCCTGCTGGCCGGCATCGTGCTCAACAGCGGCGCGGCCGATTTCGTGGTCACCGGCTGCGGCACCGGCATGGGCTCGATGCTGGCCTGCAACAGCATGCCCGGCGTGTTCTGCGGCCTGGTGATCGACCCCACCGACGCCTTCCTGTTCGGCCAGATCAACGACGGCAACTGCCTGTCGATGCCCTATGCCAAGGGCTTTGGCTGGGCCGCCGAGCTGAACCTGCAGGACTGCTACCGCAAGCTGTTCGAGGTGGAGCGCGGCGTGGGCTACCCGAAGGAGCGCGCGGCCATCATGGCCAAGAACCGCGGCATCCTGAAGGGCCTGAAGGCCGCTGCCAGCAAGCCCATGCTGGAGGTGCTGAAGGGCGTGGACGCCGATCTGCTGAAGGCCACCATCGCCGGCGAGAAGTTCCAGGAACTGTTCTTTGCGAACTGCCAGGACGAGGCCATCGCCGCCCACCTGCGCGGCGTGCTGGCGGCCTGACGCGGCCTTGCTCCAGGTCACCGACTGGCTTGCCCAGGCGGCCCAGCCGGCGCAGTGGCCCGGCTGGGCCGCTTTCGCGTTTGGCGTGGCCTGCTTCGCCCAGACGGACGACCGGCGCTTTCGCTGGCTGATGGCCGCCGAGTGCCTGAGTTATGCCATCCACTTCGCCTGGCTGGGCCAGCCGGCCGCCGCGGCCAGCACCGGCGTGTCGCTGGCCCGCGCGCTGGTGTCGCTGCGCTGGCGCAGCGGCCATCTGGCCTGGGCCTTCATCGCCGTCAATGCCGGCTTCGCGGCCTGGTTCTACCAGGGCCCGCTGTCGCTGATGCCGCTGGCCGCCAGCATCTGCGGCACCTGGGCGCTGTTTCGCCTGCAGGGCCTGGCCATGCGCGCGCTGATGCTGGGCGGCACGCTGATCTGGGTGCTGCACAACGCCATCGCCGGCTCGGTGGGCGGCACGCTGCTGGAGCTGGTGGTGGCGGCAGTGAACGCGCACACGATGTGGCAGCTGTGGCGGGCCCGCCCGCCGCACGGGCCGGCCACGGCAGACTGAGACCCGGCCAGGGCCGCCCGGCGGCGGCCCCTCGCGTTCAGCGGCGCGGCCTCAGAACTTGTAGGCCGCCCCCAGCGCAAAGCTGCGGCCCGAATGCGCGTACAGCAGCGTGTCGTCGCGCTGGCTGTCGCGGCTGTAGCGCAGCGGCTGGTCGGTCAGGTTGGCGGCCTCGAAGCTCAGCCTGAGCTGCGGCGTCACCTGGTACGACATCGAGAAGTCGACGTTGGTGCTCGGGTCGACCCAGGTGAAGTCATGGCCGTTCACGTCACCCAGCACCGCAAAGATGTACTTGGAGCGATAGGCCGACGAGATGCGCGCGCTGAACTTGGCGTCCTCGTAGTACAGCGTGAGGTTGCGGGCGCGCGGCGACATGCCCACCAGCGGCGCGTTCATCGTCAGCTGCGGCAGCGTGGCGGTGGCCGTGCGGGTGATGTAGTTGATGTTCGAGCGCACCTGGGTGTAGTTGGCCAGCAGGCCCAGGTTGCTGAACATGCCCGGTAGGAAGCGCAGCGGCGCCTGCAGGTTGAACTCGACCCCGTTGAGCGGCCCGCCCGGCGTGTTGGCGGCGCGGCTGACCGTGACGATCGAGCTGGGCAGCGTCGGGCAGGCCGGCGTGCCACCGGTCAACGAGCAGCCGCCCGCGCTCAGCAGCGCATCGGGCAGGCCCAGCGTGCTGTAGGCCACACGCTCGCTGATGCGCTGGATGTAGGTGTCGATCTTCTTGTGGAACAGGCCCAGCGAGACCATCGCGCCCTTGTCGTAGTACCACTCGGCCTGCAGGTCGAAGGTCTTGGCGCGGATCGGTTCAAGCTGCGGGTTGCCGATATTCACCGTCTGCGCATTGACGTTGACGGCCGCCGACGGCGCCAGATCCACGTACTCGGGCCGCGACAGCGTCTTGCCGGCCGAGAAGCGCACGAACACATTGCGCGGCAGCTGGGCGGTGAGGTTCAGTGCCGGCAGCACGTCGCGGTAGCCCTTCTCGAAGTTCACCGGTGTCAGCGTGCCGCCGGCATTGACCAGCGCCGACGAGCGCGCGGTGGTGTCGGTGGCGCGCAGGCCGGCATTGCCGCGCAGCGGCACACCCAGCAGCTGGGCGTTGAAGTCGGCCGACAGGTAGGCGGCCTGGATCTTCTCGTCGACCGTGCGGTTGGCCTGGGTCAGCCAGCTCAGCTGCGAGCCGGGCACGGCGGCGCAGTTGCACTCGATGTCCCACACCTGGCGGAACTTGTCGAGATCCACCGCCACCCACTGCGACGGGAAGCCCGAGCCCTCCAGCCCGCGGCCGAAGCCGGTGATCAGGCGCGACACGCTGCCCATGTTGAACCCGGCCGGATTGGCCAGGCCGTTGGGCGCGCCGAAGCTGACCTCGAAGTTGTCCCAGGTGTTCTGCCGCAGCGACAGGCCGCTCTTCAGCGTGAGCTGCTCGTTGACTTCCCAGCTGCCGCCCAGGCTGTGGGTGGCCAGCTTGTTGCCGGTCTTGAGCACGCGGCCCACGAACTGGCCATGCACCGTGCCGTCGGCATCCACCGGCCCCCAGCTGAAGTTGCTGGGGTTGGCCACGTCGATGCCGAAGTTCAGCGTGGGCACATTGCGGTTGTTGCGGAAGTCGAACGAGTAGCCGTTGACGTTGGGCGAGTCGAACTGCACCGTGGTGCGCTGCGGTGAATCGAGCGTGTTGCGCGACAGCCCGCTCATGAACTCGAGCTTGACCCGCTCGCTCAGCTGGTGGCTGCCCGACAGCACATGCTGGCGAAAGCGCGTGTTGTTGACATCCAGCAGGCCCTCGGAGCGCACATCCACGCCGTTGAACTTGCCGTACTCCCAGCTGCCGTTGCCATTGAACGAGGCTTCGACGATCGAGGTCTGCGGCTTGCCGTTGGCCGCGGCCAGCGTGCGGCCGAACGAGATGGCCGAGATGTAGTTGTCGTAGCGGCTGTTGTTGAACTGGCCGGCCAGCAGGTCGAGGTTGAGCTCGGTGGCCACCGAAGGCCGCCACTGGAAGGCCGCGGTCAGGCCGCTGCGCTCGTACTCGGCCACCGAGCGGCGGTAGCGCGGAATGCGCGGGTGAAAGGCACCGCTGCCCGCGGCCGGCGTGGCCACCGTGCCGCCGAAGTTGTCGGTGCGGCCGAACACGTTCTGGTAGGCCGCGGGGTCGGATGTGCGCGCCAGGTTCACGCCGCAGTTCGTGGCCGAGGCCCCGCGCACCGCATCGTTGCCCGGGCTTTGCGGCGAGTAGCCCAAGGGCGAGCAGAAACCGCCATCGGCACTGGCCGGCAGCAGCTCCACGGCTTCGTAGCCTTCTTCCATGGCCTGGCGCTTGGAGTAGGCCAGCGACACCAGCGCACCCAGCTTGCCCCAGGGCGTGTCCCAGCGGTCCGACACCAGGCCGGTGAGCCGCGGCGCGGTGTTGCGCGCCAGCGTGTTGTAGCCCTTCTGCGCGCTCAGCGAGACGGTGCGGCCGCTGAAGTCGAAGGGCCGCGCGGCGCGCAGATCCACCGTGGCACCCAGCGAGCCTTCCTCCAGATCGGCCTGCGAGGTCTTGCGCACCTCCAGGCTGCTGAACAGCTCGGCCGCGAACACCGAGAAGTCGAAGGCGCGGCTGCGGTTGGTGCTGCCGTTGATGTCGGAGGCGCCGGTGGCCGAGATGGCCTCGATGCCGTTGATGCGCACCCGCGTGAAGCCGGCGCTGAGGCCGCGCACGCTGATCTGCTTGCCCTCGCCGCCATCGCCACGCGCCAGCGACACGCCGGGCACGCGCTGCAGCGACTCGGCCAGGTTGGCATCGGGAAACTTCGACACATCCTCGGCGCGGATCACGTCGACGATGCCGTCGGCGTTTTTCTTGGCGTTGAGCGCGCTGTTGAGGCTGGCGCGAAAGCCGGTCACCACCACCGCCTCGCTGGCGCTGGCCGGCGTGGCCGGCGCGGCCGCGGCGGCGCTGCCGGTGCCGGTCTGGGCCTGTGCGGCCAGGCCGGCCGCGGCGGCGGCCAGGGCCACGGCACGGGCCCCCATGGGCCAGCGCGGCTGCGCCGCTTGCCGCAGCGCGCGGCGATTGGTCTTGCTTGTTCCCACCTGTGTCTCCTGTTGTCTCGAGGGCTTGGCCTTCGGGCCGCTGCCATGTTCACGGGCCGGCCGCCGGCCCGCAATGCAGCGGCCGGAAACAATCAGGAAGATGAGCGCTCCACCCGGCCGCGCCCGCACCGCGCTAGGGGATAGACCTGAAGCGCAGGCCGCCGACCCAGGTGTTGCCCTAGTCCAGTGAAACCGAGAAATCGGATGTGCGCAGGGGTTTGGCAGGGCAGGCGACAAGGCGCGGCCCGCAGCCCAGGCTAAACGCCTGGGCAAGGGTTGCAACACCGGCGCATGCCCTGCCAGACCCCTGCCCGCAGGGTGGGCACCTGTCAGGGGAGCCCTCGTCGTTGCCGGTGCTCGCCGGGTGCCCAACCCGGCTGCGCCCGGCGCCTAGATGGCGCCCCTGACAGGTACCCACGCACATCCGATTTCTCGGTTTCACTGGACTAGGGTTTGAGCCAGCCGGCGCCGGCCAGGCCCTGCGCCCGCCAGGCCTGCACCGCCAGCGTGGCGGTGGCCTGGGCGCCGGCCTGCACGTAGTGGGTGTTGTCCTGCAGGCCTTGCGGCAGGCTGTCCCACTGGCCCGGGGCGATGTGCATGAACAAGGCCTTGCTGGCCTCGGGGCCCAGCTGCTGCAGCTGGGCGCTGGTGAGCGCGTTCAGGTCGATCAGGCCCACGCCCATGGCGGCGGCCACCTGGCGCGTCACGGCCGGGTAGTCGCCCAGGGTCTGCTGCACCTGGCCTTGCGCGTCGAAGCTGCGCCGCGCCACCGCGGTGGCCAGCAGCGGTGTGGCCCCGCGTGCGCGCAGCTCGGTGATGAAGCGGCGCAGATAGGCCTGGTAGTCGGTGTGCGCCTCGGCATAACGCGCCGGGTCATCGGCCTTCATGTCGTTGTGCGCAAACTGGATCAGCACCACATCGCCCGGCGCCAGCTGGCCCAGCACATGGGCCCAGCGCCCCTCGTCGACAAAGCGGCGCGTGCTGCGGCCGTTGGCCGCATGGTTGACCAGGCGCTCGGGCCGGTCGAGCATCGGGCGCAGGGCCATGCCCCAGCCGCGCTCGGGGTGGGCCGGCAAGGGCGCCTTGTCGGCCATGGTGCTGTCACCCACCAGGTGCAGGGCCGGGTGCAGCGTGGCGCGCGGCAGCGGCGGGCTGGCCTTGCCGGCGCTGGGCACCGGCATGTGTTTCGAGACCAGGCTGGCCAGGTACAGCTCGAGCTCGGTGTAGCCGGTGTAGGGGTCGGTGCGCGCGCCGTCGGCGGCATCGGCCGGGTCCAGGCCACGCTGGCGTTCCCAGGCATCGGGCATGCCGTCGCGGTCGGCGTCGGGCGGCGGCGGCAGGCTCTTCAGCAGCGGCCAGCCGCCCACCTGGGCCTGGCTGTCGATCAGGCGGCCGCCGCGCTGCCTGAACTGCTGCAGCACGCGCTGGTCCACCGCGTCGCGCACCAGCACCGCGCCGGCATGGGCCAGCACGCGCTGCTCGGCCTCGGCCGCGGCCACGGTGTGCACCGGCCCCAGGTTCAGCGGCGCGGCCAGCCAGTAGCCGGCGGGCAGGCCCTGCGGCAGGTGTTTGGGATGGGCGCGCCACAGGCTGCGGGCATCGGCGGGCAGCTGCCCGTCCATCTGGTTGCCCTCGGCATGGGCCTGGGCCAGCGGGCTGCTTTCCTCGAACGCCCAGGCGCCCTGGCTGGACGGGCCGCGCCGGTAGCTGTTGGCCACAAAGCCGTAGGTGCTGCGCGTGGCGGTGTCGAGGTTGTAGCCGGCGCGCTCGCGGCCCCAGTCGTAGAACAGGTTGTTGCGGAACTCGAAGAAGCCGCCCTCGGCGTCCAGCGCCGGGCCGTGCCAGTTGCCCGGCCGCGGCATGCGGTCGGCATGGTGGGCCCACAGGTTGTGCTGGAAGCTCAGGCGCGCGCCGCGCCCGGCGCGCAGCAGGGTGCCGAAGCCGTGCTTGTGCGGCGCCTTCACGCGGTTGGCATCGAGTGATTCGCTGATCAGGCACCACTGCACGCTCACCGCGTCGAAGCTGCGCTCGGGCCGGTCGAAGCGGGCGCTGGCCGACAGCACCTCGTCGGTGCTCCAGCTGGCCGAGACATGGTCGATGACGATGCGCCGGCCCGAGACGATGCCGATGGCATCGCCATCGACCCCGCTCTCGTCGCCCAGGCGGCTGCGGATGAAGCGCAGCACCACGTCGTCGGCGGCGATCTCCAGCGGCTGGTCGCGCAGCGTGATGCCGTCGCCCGGCGCGGTCTGGCCGGCGATGGTGATGCGGCCGTTCCTGACCACCAGCGGGGTCTTCAGCGCGATGGTGCCCGAGACCTCGAAGACCACGGTGCGCGGCCCCTGGGCTTCGACCGCGGCGCGCAGCGAGCCGGGGCCGCTGTCGCCGAGGTTGCTGACGAAGATCACCCGCCCGCCGCGCCCGCCCAGCGCGAAGCGGCCTGCGCCCTCGGCGCCCGGAAAGGCCGGCAGGCCCTCGTCGCGCGCGCCGTCGGTGGCCTTCCAGCCCGGCGGCACGCTCACTGGGCTACCTTCAGGCTGCGCCTTCCGGTTTTCGCCTTGGGGGCGGCCCGGCGGGCTCATGGCCGGGCGGCCGGCGGCGGCGGCCACCTCCACGGCCGTGGCGCCCTGCGGCGCGGCGCCCTGCAGCGCGCAGGCGGCCAGGCCCAGCGGCAGCAGCAGGGCCGCCAGCCGGGTGAGGGCCGGCCGTGCAGCCCGGTGGCGGGCCGGGGTCAGGCGCAGCCGCATCAGAACGTGTACTCGGCGCTCACGCGGTAGGCGCGGCCCACCACGTCGGCGGTGCTGGTGAGGTAGCCCTGGTAGCCGCTGTGGTTGGTCTGCGGCGGGTTGCGATCGGTCAGGTTGTTGATCGCCAGGCCCAGCTTGAGCTGCTTGATGCCGGTGTACTGCAGCGCCAGGTTGTACTGCTCGTACGAGGCCACGTTGCGCGGCCCGGTGGTGCCGGTGCCGGTGCGCGTGGCCAGGTTCTGGTCACGCACCTTGCTCTGGTAGCGCTGCGACAGCTGCGCCGCGAAGGCCCCGCGCGACCAGCCCAGGCTGGCCACGTGGCGCCAGCGGTTGTTCATGCCGCGGGTGTTGTTGCTGAGGCCGGCATTGGGGTTGACCGGCACCACGTCGTTGTACTGGCCCAGGGCCGAGATCCACTGGTTGCCGTTGACGTCTTCGCTGCGCGCGTCCCACTTCAGCAGATAGGCCACATCGAGCCCGGCGCTGAACTGGCCCAGGTCGCTCTTGGGGGCCACGAACTTCAGGCTCACGTCGAGGCCGCGGCTGAGGATCGAGCCCACGTTGCCGGGGGTGTTGATCACCGCGTCGACGGCCAGCGTGCCATCGGCGTTGCGCCGGTACAGGCCGGTGTAGAGGCTGGGGTTGGCCAGGATGAAGTTGATGTTGCGCGTGCCGATCACGTCGTCGATCTGGGTCTCCCAGAAGTCGACCGTGATGCCGAACTCGCGCACTGGCTGGAAGGCCACGCCCAGGTTGAACGAGCGCGAGGTCTCGGCCTTGACGCCGCTGTTGCCCGGCACCTTGGTGATCTGGTTGCGGTTGGCCATCTGGCACACCTGCTCGCTGGTGTAGCCCGCCGCCGGCGTGCGCACGCCGTTGACGGTGGGGCACAGCAGCGGGTCGTCGAAGGTGGCGATGGCCGTGCGCTCGGTTTCCTTGGAGTACACCTCGGGCAGGCTGGGGGCGCGGAAGCCGGTGTTGGCCGAGGCGCGCAGGGTCAGCGCGCTCAGCGGCTGCCAGCGCACGCTGAGCTTGGGGTTGACCGTGGTCTCGCCCAGGTCGTCGTACTGGTCGGCGCGCACCGCGGCATTGAACGACAGGTTCTTGCGCAGCGGCAGCTCCAGCTCGGTGAACAGCGAGCTGATCTTGCGCGTGCGCTCGGTGCTGCTGGAGGCGCGCGCGCCGGCCACGGCGGCGTCCTGGCCCAGCACATTGACCAGGCCGTTCAGCGAGCTCAGCGGGTCGTTGTCGGCAAAGCCCACGGCCTCCCAGCCGTCGCGGCGCAGTTCGCCACCCACGGCCAGCGTGGCCGCGCCGCCCGAGAGCTCGAACAGCTCGCGCGAGACGGTGACATCGACGCTGTCGTTGAGCGTCTTGTGCAGGCGGTAGGTGCGGCCCTCGAGGTTCTTGCCGGCCAGCAGGGCCAGGCCCTCGGCGGTTTGCAGGCCGAAGGGGTTCAGGCGCGCATCCAGGAACTGCGTGGTGGCCGTGCCCTGCACGCTGACCAGGCCGCTGGCCGAGACCCAGCCGCTGCCGAACTTGGTGCGGCGCTCGGCGCGGCCGATGTTCAGGCCGGCGCGGTAGTCCCAGCCCATCAGCTGGCCTTCAGACTCGAGCACCACGCGGTTGTTGGTGTGCTCGTCGCGGCGGATGCGCGGGCCGGTGTCGACCACCGACCACAGCACGTCGATCGGCCGGCCGGCCAGCGTCTGCCCGGCGATGGTGGGCGTGATGCCGTTGCCGGGGTAGTAGGGGTGGGTGCTGGTCAGGCGCACGGTCACCGGCGTGGGGTCGTTGTACTGGCCCACGCGGTAGAAGCCGTGGTTGACCGACAGGCTCACGCGGTGGCCGGCCAGCATCAGGCTGCCGCGGGCAAACAGCGTGGTGATGTCGTTGTCGTTGCTGAACGGGCGGTAGTTGTTCTCGTTGTCGGCAAAGCAGGTGCGGCTGCTGCCGCTGATGCTGGGCGCCGAGTAGCCGGCCAGGCAGCCGGTGGCGTAGTAGGGGTTCCAGCGGATGGTGCGCTGGCTGCTGGTGGGATGGGTGGGATCGGTGAAGTTGCCCGGCGCCGCATTGCTGCCCAGGCCCGAGGTGTTGTTGATGCCCAGCGTGGCCAGCACCGCGGGGTCGATCAGCTCGGGGCGGTCCTTGCGCAGCAGGATGGCGCGCTTTTGCACCTCGAGCGCGCCGTAGATGTTCCAGCCGTCCTTTTGCAGGTTGCCGCGGCCGGCCAGCAGGCCCACGTCCTGCTCGTCGGCGCCGCCCGAGGCCTCGGGCTGCATGGCCGCGACCTTGATCTTCAGGCCCTCGAAGCTCTTGCGGGTGTAGAAGGCCTGCACGCCGCCGATGGCATCCGAGCCATAGCTGCTGGAGGCGCCGTCGCGCAGGATGTCGGTGCGCTCGAGCGCCATGCGCGGGATCACCGACACGCTGACGTACTGGTTGACCAGCGATTCCTTGGCCAGGCGGCGCCCGTCCAGCAGGGTGAGCGTGCGCATCGGGCCGAAGCCGCGCAGGCTGGTCATCGGGCCGGCGGTGCCGGCATTGCTGCCCAGCGAGTTGGCCTGCGGCAGCTCGAGCATGAAGTCCTTCAGCTCGGTGTGGCCGCGCAGCTCGAGCTCGGCCGAGGACACCGAGGTCACCGGCAGCGGCGAGTCATCGACCACGCGGCGGATGATCGAGCCGGTGATCTCCACGCGCTGCGGGTCGGCGGTCTGCGCCAGCGCCGGCTGCAGGCTGGCGATCAGGCCGAAGGCGGCCAGCGCCGTGGCACGCGGCTGCAGCACCGTGCGGCGGCGGGAGGCTTTGACAGGGGTCGGGTTCATGGCTCTTTTGTCTCCGTGGTGATGTGGGGATGAAGATGGGGCTGCGGCCGCTCAGGGCACCGGCACCCAGCCGCCCGGCGCGCCGGTGGCGGCGGTGCTGCGCGCAAACACCTCGGCGCGCGTGCCCAGGCCGGTGGTGCTGCCCAGCGGCCTGGCCAGCTGCACGCTGCTGGCGCTGCCAGCCACCGTGACCGTGGCCAGGCCCAGACGGGCGCCCAGGTCCAGCGGCAGGCCGGCCAGATCGGTGCTGCCCAGCTCGCGCCAGCCGGCGCTGTCGGTGCTGGCGCCGGTGGCCGTGCCGGCCCAGGGCGGCGGGTTGCTGCTGCAGCTGCCGCGGCCGGTGCCGGTCTTGCTGCTGCCGGTGCCCACGCACCAGCCGATGGGCAGGATGTGGCTGTCCATGCGCGTGTTCAGGTAGGCCACGTTGTCCACGTAGCTGGAGCTGGTGGTGCCGCCGCTGCGTGCCAGGTAGGCCTGGGTGACACCCGGGCCGGCGGTCAGGCGGCTGTTGAGGAACACGAAGCCGGCATCGCCCGCGGTGGCCCGTGCCTGCACGATGTAGCCGGGCGAGCTGCTGGCGGGGTCGAACACCGAGCGGATCTCGCAGTCCTCGAACAGCGCGGCCATCACGTTGCCCCAGATGAAGTCGACGTTGCCGCTGACCAGCGACTGGTAGATCCAGGCATAGCCCTTGAGCTGCAGCGTGTCCTGCTCGCTCAGAAAGTCCATCTCGCGGGCCACCAGGCGGGCGGCAGCGGCCGTGGTGCCGGTGTTGAAGTACAGCGCCTCGGCCTGGTTGTCGTAGACGCCCAGGCGGCCGTGCGGGTTCTCCAGCGTGAAGCCCTGCAGCGTCAGCAGGTCGGCGTTCTCGACCAGCAGCACCGCACGCCCGCCACCCAGCACGCGGTGGCCGGGCACCCGCCCCGAGCTGCCGAGGGCCGTGCCGGCGCTGGTGGCGGTGCTGCCGCTGCCCGCATTGAGCGATTCGAAGTTGGACGCGCCCACGCGCACACCGCCGCGGCTTTCGCCCACGATGCGCAGATTGGCCACGTTGCGCAGCACGGCCAGCTCGGGGTAGTGGCCGTTCTTCAGCGTGATGGTCTTGGCCGTGGCCGCGCTGTTGCAGCCATGGCTGGCCGCGGCGGCGCTGGCGCAGTGGCTCATCACCCAGTTCAGCGCGCCCTGCAGGGTCTGGAAGTCGGCGCTGCCGCCGTCATCGTCCACCGTGATGCTGGTGTAGCCGGCCGGCCGCGCCCGCGTGGTGAAGCGCCAGCTGGCCCCGGCGAACGGCGCCGCGTTGACCGTGCCGGCCAGCGCATCGGCGCTCACCGTCACGGTGTACTGCGTGGCCCAGTCGAGCCGGTGGTTGTGCAGGCGGATCTGCGCCAGGTTGGCGCTGATGCTCACCGGCCGATACCACACGAAGCGCGCGCGGGCGCTGCTGTCGGGCATGGCGCCCAGGCCCAGCGCATCGATCTCGAGGTTGTGGCGCGAGATCGCCGTCTGCGTGTCGCCGGCCGAGGGCGCGCTCGACAGGTCGATGCTGTCGACCAGCGCGTTGTCGCTGCTGCGCCGCACCGTCACCGTGCCGCTGCCGGTGAGCCGCGGCGCGGCGTCGAAGGCCAGTTGCAGCAGGGTGTCGGTGTGCACGCCGGTGGCGCCGTCGGCCGGGCGCAGGCTGCCCGGCGTGGCGCCGATCACCGCCGTGCCGGTGAGCGTGCTGGCGATGCGGCCGGCACCGGCCTTGGCCAGCGCATTGGCCTTCACCAAAGCAGCCGGGCGCAGCGTGTAGGCATAGGGAATGGTCCAGCTGCTGCCGCTGGTGGCCGGGCAGCCGGCCAGCGCGGCGCCGTTGAGCACCGAGCCGGTGTCCACAAAGCTGCTGCTGGCCGTGGCGTTGAGCGTCTGCACCACGCTGGCACAGCCACCGGCACCGGTGATGGCAAACACGTTGGCCTGCGAGATCACCTGGCCGGCCGTGCCCACGCCCAGGCTGTAGGCGTGGCGGTAGCTGGCCGCGCCGGTGCTGTTGACGTGGTAGTTGTTGTACACGTGCACCTGGCCATAACGCACACGCGGCGCGCGCTGCACGATGCTGGTGAACACGTTGTTGGCGATGGTGACCTTGAGCTTGCCGCTGTCGGCGCTGAAGCTGTCGCTGTGGCCGATCAGCAGCGCCTTGTCATGCCGGTCGAACAGGTTGTAGGTGATGCTGACGTGGTTGGCGCCGCGCGTGATGTCGATGGCGCCGTCGTGGCACTGGCGCGTCTTGCCGTTCTCGATCGGCAGCGTGTCGTCGGTGGTGGGCGCGTCGGTGATCGTGTTGCGGTCGATCCACACATGGTCGGCGCCCTGCACGGTGATGGCGTCGTAGGCGGCGTTCCAGCTGCCGGTGCTGCCGTCGCTGGGGTCCCACACGGGTGCGATGTCGCAGGGCGCCACCAGGCTCAGGTTGCGCACGATGACATTGCGCACGGCAATGATGTCGATGCCGCCGTTGACCAGCTGGGCCGCGGGGCCGGCGCCGATCAGCGTGGTGTTGCTGCTGAGCTTCAGGCGCGAGCGGGCGCCCTGGTCGGCCGCGCTGGTGTAGGGCACGCCGTCGCTCATGTCGATGCGCCCGGTCACGCGGATGATCTTGGGCTGAGCCCCGGCGCGGGCCAGCGCCGCCAGCAGCTCGCCGCGGTTGGCCACGCTGTAGATGTGCTCGCTGGTGGCGGCGCTGCCGCCGCTGGTGCCACCCGCGGTGCCGGCCCAGCCGTCGGCCGGTGCCGCTTCGCGCGCCGGATCGAGGGCGGCCTGCGCGCCCGCGGCGGCCAGGGCCGCGCACAGGGCCAGCGCCCAGCGCGCCGGCTGCGGTGGATGTCGGGTCGGGTGGGGCATGCAATGTCTCCGGATCGTGGGCTGCGCCCCGGGGGCGCAGAGACTGCTCTGCGGCAGTGTTTCGATGCAGGCCGGACGGGCCGGCGGCGTGCTGCGGAGTGCAGCCTGGGTGCGGCGAGTTGCTGCGAGTTGCCGCGGTGGGGCAGCGGGGTGCAGCCGGTGGCCGGGCGGTGCCCGGCTCAGCCCTGGCCGCGCGTGCGGCGGCCGGGCCGGGGCCGGGCCGCGGCGGCGGCCAGCGCCGCGGTGGCCAGCAGGGCCAGCGCACCGGGCTCGGGCACCGACTGCAGCTGCCAGCTCAGCTCGGCAAAGGGCGCCGCCAGCTGCACGCCCTGCCAGGCGATCTGCACGCTGTGCGCGTCGATCAGGCTGGCCACCAGGCTGCCGGCGGCCAGGGCCGAGAAGTCGAGCGCCAGCACCGCGCCCAGCGGCGTGGGCAGGGCGTCGAAGCCCAGGCGCAGCACGCCGCCGGCCAGTGCGCCGTCGCCGTCAAAGTCGATCAGGCGCAGCACGCCGTCGCTGCTCAGCTCCACCGCCAGGCCGAAGTCGGGCGCCAGCAGCTCGATGTCGCCAAAGCCGTCGCTGAGCGTGGCCGCTGCGCTGGCGGCATAGGCGGTATCGAGGCTCAGCAGATCGGCGCCGTCAAGCCGGCCCTGCACCTGCGTGAGTCCGGCCACCAGCGGCGTGGCGGCGGCCACACCGGCAGCCGCCAGGCCGGCGGCCAGCAGCAGGGTGCGGAGGAAGGAAAGGCTCGTCATCTCGTCTCCTGCCGCCGCGCGGAGCACACCGCCATCAAGGCGGCCGCATCCCGGCGGGCGTTGCGTTCGCGGGCACGGCGGCGTCAGCGCACCGCCACCCAGGCACTCGCAGGGCGCCTGCTCTCGGGATGGAACGTCGGGCTGCAGTGCCCGCCGCTCCGGACCGTCCGTCGCACGGACGGGGGGGATGGGATCAGAGGTAGTCGTCGCGGCGCGGCGAGAACTGGTCGAGCAGGGTGCTGCCGGCCTCCAGCGCCACCACGCCGTGCATCACCAGGCGCGGCGCCACGAAGGCGTCGCCGGGGCGCAGCACGCGCTTGACACCGCCCACCTCGCACTCGAAGGCGCCGCGGATCACGTAGGCGATCTGGTCGTGCGCGTCGTGGGCATGCGGGGTGCCAATGGCGCCGGCATCGAACTGCACCAGCACGCTCATCAGCTCGGGCGTGTGGCCCACCACCTTGCGGCGGATGCCGTCTCCCAGTTCGTGCCAGGGCGTGTCGGCGTCGAGGAAGTAGGGGCTCATGCGCGCTCCAGCGATCAGGTGAAACATCAATCTGTGTTCAATGTAACCTCTGCGAAAATTTCTGAAACGCTGGTTCACCCTAATGGAACCCAGCTTTCGAAAGCCAGAAGATGCACGCCATGCCGATCGGACGCAGCGGCTGTCGTGCGGCCCGGCGCCTTGCTGCGTCGACCTGCTGCGTTTCCACTCCCTTCTCCGCACCCCCACACCATGGTTCTGAACCCCTTCGATCTGGCTGGCCGCGTGGCCATCGTCACCGGCTGCAACACCGGCCTCGGCCAGGGCATGGCGCGTGCGCTGGCCCAGGCCGGCGCCGACATCGTTGGCGTCAACGTCACCGAGCCGGCCGAAACCGCCCAGCAGGTGCAGGCCTGCGGCCGGCGCTTTCTCGACCTGCGCGCCGACCTGGCCGACATCGCCACCATCGCCCAGGTGATGCAGCAGACCCTGGCCTGGGCCGGCAAGCTCGACATCCTGGTCAACAACGCCGGCATCATCCGGCGCGACGATGCGCTGCGTTTCTCCGAGAAGGATTGGGACGACGTGATCGACCTGAACCTGAAGTCGGTGTTCTTCTTTGCCCAGGCCGCGGCGCGCCAGTTCGTGGCGCAAAAGAGCGGCGGCAAGATCATCAACGTGGCCTCGATGCTGTCGTTCCAGGGCGGCGTGCGCGTGCCCAGCTACACCGCCAGCAAGAGCGGCGTGATGGGCATCACCCGGCTGATGGCCAACGAGTGGGCGCAGCATGGCGTCAACGTCAACGCCATCGCCCCGGGCTACATGGCCACCAACAACACCGCGCCGCTGCGCGCCGACGCCGACCGCAGCGCCGCCATCCTCGAGCGCATCCCGGCCGGCCGCTGGGGCACGCCCGACGACCTGGCCGGGCCGGTGGTGTTTCTGGCCTCCGGCGCGTCCGACTATGTCAACGGCTACACCATCGCGGTGGACGGCGGTTGGCTGGCCCGATGACTCCCCCCCGAAACGCCTTCGGCGCCTCCGCCCCAGGGGGGCGCCGCCAGCGGCCCGGCCAAACCGGTTCCGCGGCGGCCGCTGGGTTCTGACCGAGGACTGCGACGATGTACGAGAACCGGCGCGTCGGCTTCCTGTTCGCCCTGCCCTTTGTGCTGGGCGTGCTGGGCTTCAAGCTGTTTCCGTTCGTGATGAGCTTTGCGCTCAGCTTCTCGCAGTTCGAGGTGTTCCGGCCGCCGCAGTTCGTGGGCCTGGACAACTACGCGCAGCTGGCGCAGGACCCGAGCTTTCACAGCGCCATGGGGGCCACGCTGTGGTTCGTGGCGCTGGCGGTGCCGCTGCGGGTGGGCTTTGCGCTGCTGGTGGCGCATGTGCTGAACTACAAGCTGCGCGGCATCGGCTTTTTTCGCGCCGCGTTCTACCTGCCGTCCATCCTGGGCGGCTCGATCGCGGTGGCCGTGCTGTGGCGCTTCATCTTCGCGCGCAACGGCCTGGTCAACCAGGTGCTCGCGGCCATCGGCCTGGAGCCGGTGATGTGGCTGGCCGACGAGCAGCATGCGATGTGGACCATCGTGCTGCTGTTCACCTGGCAGTTCGGCTCGTCGATGGTGATCTTTCTGGCCGCGCTGCAGAACGTGCCCACCAGCCTGTACGAGGCCGCCGAGCTCGACGGCGCCAGCAAGTGGCAGCAGTTCTGGCGCATCACCGTGCCGCTGATCACGCCGGTGATCTTCTTCAACCTGATCATGCAGCTGGTGCACGGCTTCCAGGAGTTCAACGGCCCCTACATGGTCACCGAGGGCGGGCCGCTGCAAAGCACCTACCTGCTGAGCCTGTACATCTATGAAGAGAGCTTCCGCTACTTCAATCTCGGCTATGGCGCGGCCATGAGCTGGGTGATGTTTGCCGTGGTCGGCGCCTTCAGCGCCATCAGCTTCTGGAGCTCGCGCTACTGGGTGTTCTATGCCGGCGAGAAGGAGCGCGCCAAGTGAGCAGCAGTCTCGACGCACTCGACCCCGCGGCGCTGCAGCTCGGCCGCCTGGAGGCCGCCCGCACCCGCCGCAAGGCGCATCTGCAACTGGCCCTGCGCTACCTGATCCTGGGCGCGGTGTCGGTGCTGATGCTCTACCCCATCGTGTGGCTGGTGGGCGCCTCGTTCAAGAGCAATGCCGAGATCTTCGGCTCGGCCGGCTTCTGGCCCAGCAGCTGGAACGTCGAGTCGTATGTGAAGGGCTGGAAGACCAGCACCGAGTACACCTTTGCCACCTACTTTCTCAACAGCTTCCTGATCGCCATTCCGCGCATCGTGGTCACGGTGGTCAGCTGCGTGCTGGTGGCCTATGCCTTCGCACGCTTCGAGTTCTGGGGCCGCAAGACGCTGTTCTCGATCATGGTGGCCACGATGATGCTGCCGCACGTGATCCTGCGCATTCCGCAGTACCTGATGTTCCGCGAGTTCGGCTGGCTCGACAGCTACCTGCCCATCATCGTGCCCTCGGCCTTTGCCACCGACACCTTCTTTGTGTTCATGCTGGTGCAGTTTCTGCGCGGCATCCCGCGCGACATGGAAGAGGCCGCGGTGATCGACGGCTGCAACCCGCTGCAGCTGCTGTGGCATGTGGTGGTGCCCATGCTCAAGCCGGCCATCGTGTCGGTGATCGTGTTCCAGTTCATCTGGACCATGAACGACTTCATGAGCCCGCTGATCTACCTCAGCACGGTGGCCAAGTACCCGGTATCGCTGGCGCTGAAGATGAGCATCGGCGCCACCGAAGAGGTCGAGTGGGCCAGCGCCATCGCCATCTCTGTGGTGGCCCTGCTGCCCAGCGTGGCGGTGTTCTTCGCCGCGCAGCGGCACTTCATCGACAGCGCCGCATCCAGCGGCATCAAGGGTTGATTTCCTCGCCATGGCCCAGCTGAGTCTGAACAAGATCGAGAAGGTCTACCCCAACGGCTTCAAGGCCGTGCACGGCATCGACCTCGAGGTGCGCGACGGCGAGTTCATGGTCTTCGTCGGCCCCTCGGGCTGCGCCAAGAGCACGGTGCTGCGCATGATCGCCGGGCTCGAGGGCATCTCGGGCGGCGAGCTGCGCATCGGCGGGCGCGTGGTCAACAACGTGGCGGCCAAGGAGCGGGGCATCGCGATGGTGTTCCAGAACTACGCGCTCTACCCGCACATGAAGGTCTACGACAACCTGGCCTTCGGCCTCAAGCTGGCCGGCCTGAAAAAGGCCGAGATCGACGCCCGCGTGCGCGAGGCCGCCGAGCTGCTGGAGATGGGCCACCTGCTGGATCGTTATCCCAAGCAGCTGTCGGGCGGCCAGGCGCAGCGCGTGGCGGTGGGCCGCGCCATCGTCAAGAAGCCGGGCGTGTTCCTGTTTGACGAGCCGCTGTCCAACCTCGATGCCAAGCTGCGTGCGGCCATGCGCGTGCGCCTGACCGAGCTGCACCAGACCCTGCGCGCCAACGGCCATGCCAGCACGGTGATCTACGTCACCCACGACCAGACCGAGGCCATGACCATGGGCGAGCGCATCTGCGTGCTCAAGGACGGCCGCATCCAGCAGGTGGACGCGCCGACCACGCTGTACCACCATCCGGCCAATGCCTTCGTGGCCGGCTTCATCGGCTCGCCCGAGATGAACCTGCACCCGGTGACCCTGGCCACCGCCGGTGACGGCCTGGCGCTGCGCTGGGGCGGCGAGGGCGATGGCGACGGCCTGCTGCTGCCGCTGCCCGACGCCAAGGCCGCGCGGCTCAAGCTCGACGCCGGCAGCCGGGTCACGCTGGGCCTGCGGCCCGAGCACATCAGCGTGCTGCCGCCCAGCGGCCGCGCCATCACGCTGCCGGGCACGCTGCGCTTCATGGAGCACATGGGCAGCGAGGTGTTCGTGCACCTCACGCTCGGCGGCCTGCCCTTCACCAGCCGGGTGGCGGCCGATGCGCTGGGCGAGCTGGCGCACAAGCGCCGCGGCGATGCCCAGCTGTTCCATCTGCAGCCCGAGGGCTGCCAGGTGTTCTGCGCCGAGTCGGGCCAGAACCTGCTGCTGCCGTGAAGCCGGCTGCCGTGTCGATCACCCGCCGCCAGCTGCTGGCCGCGGCCCCGGCGCTGGCCGGCGCCGCGCTGCCGGACGCCGGCCTGGCCCAGGCCACCAACAGCACCACCAGCACCACCGCCACCAGCACCGCGACGGCCCCGGTGCAGCTGCGCTTTGGCTGGTGGGGTGGCGGCGAACGCCACAAGCGCACGCTGGAGGCCATTGCCCTGTTCGAGTCGCGCCATCCCGGCGTGTCGATCAAGGCCGAGTACATGGGCTTCAACGGCTACCTCGAGAAGCTCACGATGCAGATGGTGGGCGGCACCGAGCCCGACATCATGCAGATCAACTGGGCCTGGCTGAGCATGTTCAGCAAGGACGGCCAGGGCTTTCTCGACCTCTACCGCCACCGCGACCGCCTGTCGCTGGCCCAGTTCAGCGACGAGGACCGCCGCCTGTGCGAGGTGCGGGGCCGGCTCAACGGCCTGCCGCCCTCGTACTCGGCGCGCATCTTCCTGTGGAACGCGGCCGCCTTCGAGCGCGCCGGCGTGCCGCTGCCCAGCCACTGGGATGCGCTGTTCAGCAGCGGCCAGGCCTTTCGCCAGCGCCTGGGCGAGCGCTTCTACCCGCTGGACGGCGAGATCTACGACATGCTGCTGCTGGCCCAGAGCTGGGTCACGCAGCGCCATGGCATGGCCTACCTGCACCCCAGCGAGCCGCGCGTGGCGATGAGCCGCGAGGCGCTGCAGGACTGGGTGGCCGCCTTCCGCCGCCTGGGCCAGCAGCATGTGGCCACGCCGCTGCGCTACCGCGCCAGCCTGGGCGGCGCCGACAAGCCCACCGAGCAGCAGCCCGACTGGGTGAACGGCCGCTGGGCCGGCAACTACACCTGGGACTCGACCATCCGCCTGCGCCAGAGCACGCTGGACAAGCAGCAGCGCCTGGCGCTGGGCGAGCCGCTGATGCTGCCCGGGGCCAGCTCGTCGGGCGTGTTCGGCCGGCCGGCGATGCTGTTCTCGGCCAGCCGCAATACCCGCCACCCCGAGTGGGCCGCGCGCTTCATCGACTTTCTGCTCACCGATGCCGACGCCTCGCGCGTGCTGGGCCTGGTGCGTGGCCTGCCCTCGGCGCGCAGCGCGCTCGAGGTGGCCCTGGCCGACCGCAAGCTCACGCCGCTGGAAAAGCAGGCCTGGCAGCAGATCCAGAGCCAGCGCGCGGCCGGCCGCATTCCGCTGCCCTCGCCGGTGTTCGAGGACGCCCGCATGCGCAAGTTCTTGCGCGACACCTTCGAGCGCGTGTCCTACGACCGGCTGGGCGTGGTGGATGCCGCCGAGCGCCTGCTGGTGCATGGCAACGCGCTGCTGCGCCGCATCCACTGACCCCCTGTCGTCCACCCGAGATCCCGGACCTTTCGGCATGCCCAAGCACACCCACCGCCAGCTGCAGTTCAGCACCCAGACCGACCCCGACACCGGCACCCGCGTGACCCGGCTCACGCCGTCCGACGTGACCTGCCATCGCAACTACTTCTACCAGAAGTGCTTCACCCAGGATGGCGGCAAGCTGCTCTTCGGCGGCGAGTTCGGCCCCGGCAGCGACTGGAACTACCACCTGCTCGACCTGCACACCGGCGACTGCCTGCAGCTCACCGACCAGCCCGACGAGAACACCTTCGGCGGCTTCCTGAGCCCCGACGACAAGCACCTGTACTTCGTGCGCGCCAAGCGCCAGCTGATCCGGCTGGACCTGGCCACGCTGGCCGAAGACGTGGTCTACGTGGTGCCCGACGGCTGGGTGGGCTACGGCACCTGGGTCAGCAACAGCGCCTGCACCAAGATGGTCGGCATCGAGATCGCCGCCGAGGACTGGTTCGCGCTCGACACCTGGGAGAAGTTCAATGCCATGTTCCACACCCAGCCGCGCTGCCGGCTGTTCAGCGTCGACCTCAGCGGCCCCCACCAGGGCCGGCGCAACCTGATCCTCGAGCAGAAGGGCTGGCTGGGCCATCCGCAGTACCGGCCCTTTGACGACCACACCGTGGCCTACTGCCACGAGGGCCCGCACGACCTGATCGACGCGCGCATGTGGTTCATCAACGAAGACGGCACCCAGCGCCGCTGCGGCAAGCCGCACGCCGACGGCGAGAGCTGCACCCACGAGTTCTGGGTGCCCGACGGCAGCGCGATGATCTACGTGAGCTACCGCCACGACTCGCCCGAACGCTTCATCTGCAGCCTTGACCCGGTGACGCTGGAGAACCGGGTGCTCACCGCCATGCCGCCCTGCTCGCACCTGATGAGCAACCACGACGGCACGCTGATCGTTGGCGACGGCTGCGGCCAGGTCAGCAACGACAGCAGCGCCAGCAATGCCATGCTGACCGGTGACCCCTACCTGCACCTGTTCGATCTCAAGGCCGGCAGCACGCGCCGCATCGCGCGCCACGACAGCAGCTGGGGCGTCTACAAGGGCGACCGCCAGGTCACCCACCCGCACCCCAGCTTCACGCCCGACCAGAAGGGCGTGCTGTTCAGCTGCGACAAGGCCGGTGAGCCCGGCCTGTTCCTGGCCGAGCTGTGATGCAGCGGCCGGCGCCCGCCCAGCCACCGCTGCGGCGCAGCGGCCGGCGGCGCCTGCTGGCCTGGGTGCTGGCCTGCGGCGTGGCGGGTGTGCTGGCCGGCCTGGCGCGGCCGGCGCGCGCCCTGGGCCCGGCCCCGGCCCCGGCGCCTGCACCAGGCCCTGCCGCAGCCGCCACGCCGGCCACGCCGGCCACCCCGGCCACCCCGGGCATCCCGGGCACAGCGGCGCCCCCGGCCGGCGCCGGCCGACCCCAGCTCAGCGCAGCGCAGGCGGCGGCGCATGGGCGCCAGCAGGTGCTGGCCCTGGCCGGGCCGCTGGGCGCCCTGCAGCGCGACGACTGGGACCCGCTGGCCGACCGGCTGATCACCGGCAGCACCGAGCCGGCACAGTGGCACTACCAGGTGGATGGCGCACGGCCCGCGGCCGCCGATGGCCGGCAGCGTTTTGCCACCGTGCAGGCGGCCGTCCAGCAGGCCCACCGCGATGTGCTGGCCGGCCGCCACGCCGGCACGGCGCGGCTGTACATCGGCATTGCACCGGGCCTGTACCCCGAGGTGCTGGTGGTGCCGGCCACGCCCATCCCGCTCACGCTGTGGGGCCGCGGCGCCACGCCGGCCGAGGTGCGCATCGAGGCCGGCCTGCATGCCCGCATGCCCGGGCCGCGCCTGGCGGCGCTGCTGGCGCCGGTGTTCGGTGCCGCCGATGCCCACCCCGACATCGCCGCACCCTGGCTGGCCTGCCGCCAGCGCGAGCTCATCGGCACCGATTGCAGCGCCACGCTGCGCGTGCGCAACCACGGCTTCCAGCTGCGCGGCGTGACCGTGGCCAACCGCTTCCAGCTCGACCAGCCCGGCCCCGGCCAGCAGGCGGTGGCCCTGGTCAGCGACGGCGCCGACCGCGTGCACCTCGAGCAGGTGCAGCTGTTCGGCTGGCAGGACACGCTGTACCTGCGCGGCCCCGCCGATCGCCTGGTGCGCGTGGCCGTGCACCGCAGCCTGGTGGCCGGCGATGTCGACTTCATCTTCGGCAATGCGCTGGCCTGGATCGGCCGCTCGGAGATCCGCTACCGGCCCAGCCGGCCGGCCGCACCCGGCGATGCAGGCAACGCCAGCCACACCCCGCGCCAGGGCTGGATCGCCGCCCCCAGCACCTCGTGGCGCGCACCGCACGGCTTTGTGTTCGACGACTGCGACTTCACCAGCGAGGGCGCGGCCGATGCCCCGGCCGGCACAGGCACGGCCACGGGCCCGGCCAGCACAGGCACGGCCACGGGCCCGGCCAGCACAGGCACGGCCACGGGCCCGGCCAGCACCGGTGGGGCCAGCGGCCGCGTGCACCTGGCCCGCCAGTGGTTCATCGGCGCGCGCTGCAGCCCCTTTGGCCGCGCCACGGCCGAGCAGCCCAATGGCGCGCGCTGCGTGCCCGAGCCGGCGCTGGCCGCCGGCGCCACGCTGCCCGCCCAAGGCCTGCGCCTGGCCGCCAGCAGCCTCGAGGCCGTGGGCCGCATGGTGGTGATGCACTCGCGCCTGGGCCCGCACCTGCACCCCAGCCAGCCCTGGGCCGACTGGAGCAGCCAGCCCGAGCACCCGGCCTACCGCCCGGTGCTGCCCGACAGCGAGCGCTGGTGGCAGCTGCTGCAGGCCGCCGGCCACGAGCCCGCGCAGTGGGGCTGGGTGCGGCCTGCACCAGCGCAGGCCTGGCTGGCGGAATATCGCAACATCCTGAGCGAAACGCGCGCCGAGACGGCGCGACAATGAGCTTCGAAACAGCATTTCAAAGAAATCGAGCCATGGACGACGACGCTCTCGACAGCCGGCAACCCGAATCGGTGGCCGCGGTACTCAAGGTGTTCGCGATCCTGCAGGCACTGGGCGAAAGCGCCGAGACCGGCGTGTCCGACCTGTCGGTGCGCCTGGCCATGCCCAAGGCCACGGTCTACCGCTTTCTGCAGACCATGAAGACCCTGGGCTTCGTGCGCCAGGACGGCGACAGCGAGCGTTACGGCCTGGCCATGCGCATGTTCGAGCTGGGCACCAAGGCGCTGCAGTACCCCGAGCTGGTGGAACTGGCCAAGCACCCGATGCAGATGCTGGCCGACCGCACCGGCGAAACGGTGCACCTGGGCATGCTGATCGACAGCGAGATCATCTACGTGCACAAGGTCGATTCGCGCCACATGCTGGGCATGTACTCGCGCGTGGGCCGGCGCGCGCCGCTGCACTGCACCGCCATCGGCAAGGTGCTGATGGCCTGGGAGCACCCCGAGCGCCGCGAACTGATCCTCGACGGCGCCAGCTTCCAGCGCTTTCGCGACAAGACCATCGTTGATCGCCAGGACTACCTGGCCGAGCTCGACCGCGTGCGCAGCCAGGGCTTCGGCGAGGACCGCGAGGAGTTCGACGACCACATCCGCTGCCTGGGCGTGCCCATCTTCGACCGGCTCAACCAGCCGGTGGCCGGGCTGTCGGTGTCGTTTCCCACCTTCCGCTACGACGAGGCGCGCGCGCCCGAGCTGGTGGCCATGCTCACGCAGGCCAGCCGGCAGGTGTCGCAAGGCCTGGGCTGCACGCAGTTTCCGCTCGACCCGGCCGACGCCGGCAGCCGCCGGCGCTGAGCCGGCCTGCCCCAGGCCCTGCCGCCCCGCCCGCCAACCCCCTGGCCCATGCCCCAGCCGCCGATGCGCGCCCCTGACCCGACCCCACCCCTGCGCCTGAACCGCCTGCTGCTCACCGGCGCCGGCGGCGGCATCGGCCGTCAGCTGCGGCCGCGGCTGCGCGCGCACTGCGCGGCGCTGCGGGTGTCCGACATCGGCCCGCTGGGCGAGGCCGCGCCGGGCGAAGAGCTGGCCCCCTGCCGGCTGGAAGACCGCGCCGCGGTCGAGGCCCTGCTGCAGGGCGTGGACGCCGTGGTGCACCTGGGCGGCATCTCGGTCGAAGACCGCTGGCAGCCGATCCTCGAGGCCAACATCGTCGGCGTCTATCACCTGTACGAAGCGGCGCGCCGTCAGGGCGTCAAGCGCATCGTGTTTGCCAGCAGCAACCATGTCACCGGCTTCTACGGCCAGCACGAGACCATCGACGCGCTGGCGCCGCCGCGCCCCGACGGCCTGTACGGCGTCAGCAAGGCCTTTGGCGAAACCCTGTCGCGCCTGTACTGGGATCGTTACGGCATCCAGACCGTGTGCCTGCGCATCGGCAGCGTCACGCCCGCGCCCGAGAACCGGCGCATGCTGGCCACCTGGCTGAGCATCGACGACCTCGAGCGCCTGGTGCTGGCCAGCCTGCGCACGCCGGTGGCCGGCCACAGCATCGTGTTCGGCATGAGCGACAACAGCGTGCGCTGGTGGGACAACCGCCACGCCGCCCACATCGGCTACCGGCCGCAAGACACCAGCGAGGCCTGGCGCGCCCAGGTCGAGGCGGCCGAGCCGCCCTGGCTGGACGCCGCCAACCCGGTGGTGGCCTGCCAGGGCGGCCGCTTCGTGCGCCTGGGCCCCTGCGACGACGAACCCGCTGCGCCGGCCGGCGGCTGAACCCCTGCCCTTGACCCACCGGGGCGGCCGCGGCCGCCCGCTGCATCCGCTTCCTGCGGGGCCGGCCTGACGCCGGCACTCGCGCCCCCCCCAGGGTCAGCGCCCTCTGCGCGGCCCGGCCCCCAGGAGACCTGCCATGTTGTTCCCCGCCCGCCGGCCCGCGCTGGCCGCTGCCGCCCTGTCTGCCCTGTGCAGCCTGTTTGCCACCGGCGCCGCGCAGGCGGCCGAGTTGCGCTCGGCCGATGTGCACAACGCCGACGACTACCCCACCGTGGCCGCCGTGCGCCACATGAGCACGCTGCTCGAGAAGGCCAGCGGCGGCAAGCACAAGATCAAGGTCTTCAACAAGGGCGCGCTGGGCACCGAAAAGGAGACCATCGACCAGGTCAAGATCGGCGCGCTGGACCTCACCCGCGTGAACATCAGCCCGATGAACGCGGTGTGCCCGCTGACCCAGGTGCCGACCATGCCCTTCCTGTTTCGCTCGGTCGAGCACATGCGCCATGCGCTCGACGGCCCGGTGGGCGACGAGATCCTCAAGAGCTGCGAAGGCGCCGGCTTCATCGGCCTGGCCTTCTACGACTCGGGCGCGCGCAGCATCTATGCCAAGAAGCCGATCAAGAGCGTGGCCGACGCCAAGGGCCTGAAGATCCGCGTGCAGCAAAGCGATCTGTGGGTGGCCCTGGTCGGCGCGATGGGCGCCAACCCCACGCCCATGCCCATTGGCGAGGTCTACACCGGCCTGAAGACCGGCCTGATCGATGCCGCCGAGAACAACCTGCCCAGCTTTGACGGCTTCAAGCATGTGGAGGCGGTGAAGTTCTACGCCAAGACCGAGCACTCGATGGCGCCCGAGATGCTGCTGATGAGCAAGCTGGTCTGGGACAAGCTGCCCAAGGCCGAGCAGGACATGGTGCGCGCCGCGGCCAAGGCCTCGGTGGCCTTCCAGCGCCAGAAGTGGGACGAGCAGGAGGCCAAGTCGCTGGCCGCCGTCAAGGCCCAGGGCGGCCAGGTGGTCGATGTCGACAAGGCCTCGTTCCAGGCCGTGATGGGCCCGGTCTACGACAAGTTCATGACCACGCCTGAGCACAAGCGCCTGGTCAAGGCCGTGCAGGACACCAAGTAACTCCGGCGGACGGGCGCGCACGATGTACACGCAGTTCTGCGCCGGGCTGTCCCGGCTGTGCCTGATGGCGGCGGTGGCCCTGCTGCTGGCGGTGGTGCTGAGCGTGCAGTGGCAGGTGTTCGGCCGCTACGTGCTCAACGACACGCCCACCTGGGCCGAGGCCGTGGCCCTGCTGGGCGTATTGTTCGTCACCGCGCTGGGCCTGGCGGTGGGCGTGCGCGATGCCGGCCACGTGGGCCTGGAGTCGATGGTGGCGCTGCTGCCCGAGGCCTGGCAGCGCCGCATCGAGCTGCTGATCCATGCCCTGGTGGGCCTGTTCGGCGCGCTGATGTGCCATGGCGGCTGGACCCTGGGCCGCCGCCAAGTGGGGCGAAAAAAAGCCCATGCTGCCGGTACCCGACGGCATCGACTATGTGCCGCTGATCATCGCCGGCGCCTTGATCGTGCTGTTCTCCATCGAGCACATCCTGGCCAACCTGCGCGGCAGCGTGGTGGAGCCATCGTGGAACTGACCGTCTTGGGAGTCTCGTTCGCGGCCCTGCTGCTGCTGGGCGTGCCGGTGGCCTTTGCCATCGGCCTGTCGTCGGTGGCCACCATCCTGGCCGCCGGCCTGCCGATGGCCGTCGTCTTCCAGAAGATGGTGGGCGGCATGCAGGTGTTCAGCTTTCTGGCCATCCCGTTTTTCGTGTTCGCCGGCGAGCTGATGCTCTACGGCGGCATCGCCGAGCGCATCGTGCGCCTGGCCAACAGCCTGGTGGGCCATGTGCGCGGCGGCCTGGGCATGAGCAATGTGCTGGGCTGCACGCTGTTCGGCGGCATCGTCGGCAGCCCGGTGGCCGATGTCTCGGCCATGGGCAGCGTGATGATCCCGCTGATGAAGAAGCAGGGCTACGACGCCGACTACGCGGTCAACGTCACCACCCATGCGGCGCTGGTGGGGGCGTTGATGCCCACCTCGCACAACCTGATCCTGTTCACGCTGGCCACCTCAGGCATCGCCTCGGTCAGCGTGATGGGGCTGATCCTGGCCGGCGTGCTGCCGGCGCTGCTGCTCACGCTGTGCAACCTGGGCGCCGCCTGGTGGGTGGCGCGCCGGCGCGGCTATGCCACGCAGGGCGAGTTTCCGGGCTGGGCGGCGGTGGCGGTGGCCTTTGCCGCCTCGCTGCCCGGGCTGCTGGTGGTGGCCATCATCCTGGGCGGCATCCTGAGCGGCCTGTTCACCGCCACCGAGTCGGCCGCGGTGGCCGTGGGCTGGGCGCTGCTGGTCACCGTGGGCGTGTACCGCTCGCTGAGCTGGGCGCACTTTCTGAAGGCCTGCGCCAAGGCCTGCAAGACCACCGGCGTGGTGCTGCTGCTGATCGGCATCTCGGCGGCCTTCGGCTACTTTCTGGCGCTGTACGAGGTGCCGCAGAAAACCGGCGCGCTGATGCAGTCGCTGTCGAGCGACCCGTGGGTGATCTTCCTGCTGATCAACGTGCTGCTGTTCGTGCTGGGCACCTTTCTGGACATGGCGCCCACCATCCTGATCTGCACGCCGATCTTCCTGCCCATTGCCCAGCAGTTCGGCATGGACCCGCTGCAGTTCGGCATCGTGATGCTGATCAACTGCGCGCTGGGCCTGAACACGCCACCGGTGGGCACGGTGCAGTTCGTGGGCTGCGCCATCGGCGGCATCTCGGTGGGCCAGGTGATGCGCTCGATCTGGCCGTTCTACGGTGCCATGGGCCTGTGCCTGGCCCTGGTGACCTATGTGCCGGCCTTCTCGACCTGGCTGCCCGCGCTGATGTTGAAATGAGCGCCACGATGACCACGCCCCCGCTCAGCCTGCAGCACGGCCCGGCCGTGCCCTTTGTGCCCAGCACGCGCTACCCCGACCCCGCCATCGAGCTGCTGCACCCCGGCTTTGCGGCGCTGCGGGTCTACAGCAGCGGGGTCGAGCAGCTGGCCAGTGGCTGCCGCTGGGCCGAGGGGCCGCAGTGGTTTGGCGACCACCGCTGCCTGCTGTGGAGCGACATCCCCAACAACCGCATCCTGCGCTGGGACGCCGCCACCGGCGCGGTGACGCCGTTTCGCACCCCATCCCAGCATGCCAACGGCCTGGCACGCGATGCCCAGGGCCGGCTGCTGGCCTGCGAGCACCACACCCGCCGTGTGACGCGCACCGAACACGACGGCCGCATCACCGTGCTGGCCGCCACCATCGACGGCACGCCGGGCGGCCCTCGGCTGAACTCGCCCAACGACATCGTCTGCCAGCGCGACGGCACGGTGTGGTTCACCGACCCCGAGTTCGGCATCCACGGCTGGTGGGAGGGCGAGCCCGGCACGCCGGCGCCGCACCAGGGCGTGTACCGCATCGACGCCGCCAGCGGCCACCTGAGCTGCCCGATCACCGAGCCGGCCGGCCCCAACGGCCTGGCCTTCAGCCCTGACGAGCGCGTGCTCTACGTGGTGGAAAGCCGGGCCACGCCCACGCGCAAGATCTGGGCATGGGATGTCGGGCCGGGCGGTGCGCTCGGCAACAAGCGTCTGCACATCGACGCCGACGGCCCCGGCGCCTTCGACGGCATCGCGGTCGATGTGGACGGGCGCATCTGGGCCGGTCTGGGCTCCGACGGCAGCCCCGGCGCGGCCAGCGCCGGCCTCGACGGCGTGCGTTGCTACGACCGCGACGGCCGGCCCATCGGCCACATCCACCTGCCCGAGCGCTGCGCCAACCTGTGTTTTGGCGGCGAGCGGCGCAACCGGCTGTTCATGGCCGCCAGCCACTCGCTGTACACGCTGGCGCTCAACACCCAGGGCGCGGCCTGACAGGTCGTCAGGCCGTCAGGCGTGCAGGGTTCGGCCGGCCTGGCCGGCCAGCTTGAAGCCCGACACCGCGTGCAGCAGTTGCTGGGCCTGGGTCTTGAGGCTCTCGGCGGCGGCTGCGCTCTGCTCCACCAGCGCGGCGTTCTGCTGGGTGGCCTGGTCCATCTGGCCCACGGCATCGCCCACCTGCGAGACGCCGCTGCTCTGCTCGGCGCTGGCCGACGAGATCTCGCCCATGATGTCGGTCACGCGGCGGATCGAGCTGACGATCTGGGTCATCGTGTGGCCGGCCTTGTCGGCCAGCTGCGTGCCCTGCTCCACCTGCTCGACGCTGGCGGTGATCAGGCTCTTGATCTCCTTGGCGGCCTCGGCGCTGCGCTGGGCCAGGTTGCGCACCTCGCCGGCCACCACCGCGAAGCCGCGGCCCTGCTCACCGGCGCGGGCGGCTTCCACCGCGGCGTTCAGCGCCAGGATGTTGGTCTGGAAGGCGATGCCGTCGATCACGCCGATGATGTCGGCAATGCGGCGCGAGCTGTCGTTGATGCCCTTCATCGTCTGCACCACCGCATCCACCACCTGGCCGCCTTCGCCGGCCACGGTGGACGCGCTTTGCGCCAGCTGGTTGGCCTGGCTGGCGTTTTCGGCGTTCTGGCGCACGGTGGAACCCAGCTGGTCCATCGTGGCGGCGGTCTGCTCCAGCGCGCTGGCCTGCTCTTCGGTGCGCTGGCTCAGGTCGTTGTTGCCCTGCGAGATCTCGGCGCTGGCGGTGGCCACGCTCTCGGCATTGGTGCGCACGGTGCCCACCACATTGCTCAGCGCGGTCTGCATCTCGCCCAGCGCGCTCAGCAGCGGGCTGAACTCGTCGTGGCCGTCGTCGTGCACCGGCTGGGTGAAGTCGCCGTCGCGCACCCGGGCCGTGACCTCGCGCGCCAGGCTCACCCGCTGGGTCAGCGCCCGCGTCACGTACCAGCAGAACACCGCCAGCACCAGCACCACGCCGACCACCAGGCTCACCAGCAGCACCATCGTGCGCTGGCCTTCGCGCTGCACTTCCGCCACGTCGGCCTGCAGCGTGCGCACATGGAACTTGTTGGCCGCTTCCAGCGAGGCCAGCACCTGGTTGCGGGCCGGAATCGTCTTGTCGACCAGGAAGCCGAAGGCCGCCGCGGTGTCGCCCTTCTTCACCAGCTCGAGGTTGGCAGCCCCCACCTGCCAGAAGCTGCTCAGCTGCGTGGCGACGTCGGCCGAGCGCCGGCGCTCCTCGTCGTCGATGGCGGCCTTGGCATAGGCCGCCGCGCCCTTGTCGATGTGCTGGCGCAGCTCGCCGATCTGGGCCAGCGTGGCCTCGCGCTCCTGCGGCGTGCGCGCCAGCATGGCGTGGCGCAGCTGCAGCGAGGTGCGGGTGACATTGAGCTCGAGCTCGGCCACCCGTTCGAGCTGCGGCACGCGCTGCGCGGCAATGCGCTCGGTTTCGCGGCCGATGCCGCGCAAATCGGTCGAGGCGAAGAAGGCCACCGCCAGCAGCGCCAGCGCGACGGCGGTCACCACGAGGTAGAGGCGTTGGGCAATGCCGAGGCGGGCAAAGGCATTCATCGGTGAAGCTTCCTGTTCGAACGACGGATTCAATGAACGGCCAGACGACGGTGCTTGCGTACACCCCCGCATGACCTGGCGGCATTGGGCATTTCGGCGTGGCGCTGCAATCGCTTGAGGAGTGCCCGGCCGGCAGGCCAGTTCAAAATTGATAAAAACTGCGCGCCTGGCGGATTGCATGCGCCGCCCCGGGCTTTTGGCGGCCTGCGACCGCAGGGCGCAGCCGCCGAGGCGCGGCGCTGATGGGCAAAGACCGGCGCCGCACCCGGCGCGCCAGCGCGCGGTTGATCAGCGATATGCTTCATATTGCAGTGCAGCAAAAATTGACACGCGGCTGTCAAGGCGTGCGCCCAGGATGGGGCGGCGCGTGTGCGCCGGGCGGCTGGGCGGCCCCGGCGCACCGGCTTTGCACACCCGCTGAACCGGCAGGTGCCGGCACCGCAACTGGAGTTGACAGGCCCATGAATCCCGTGATCCCGCCGCTGGCCGGCGCCTATGCCGGCGACGACGCGCTGCTGACGCTCAACAGCGGCTCCTCGTCGCTGAAGTTCGCGCTGTTCGACGCGCTCGACGAAAGCGGCCTGCCGCATGCCGACGGCCTGCAGCTGCTGCTCAGCGGCCAGATCGACGGCCTGGGCGGCGCGGTGCGCTTTCAGGCGCGCAGCGCCGACGGCACGCTCGATGCCCACGAGCAGTGGCCGGCCGCCAGCGCCCCGGCCGATGCCGGCGCCGCGCTGCGGTGGCTGATCGACTGGCTGCGCCGGCAGGTGCCCGGCCGCGCGGTGGTGGCGGTGGGCCACCGGGTGGTGCACGGCGGCCTGCACCATGCCGAGCCGGTGCTGCTGACCGACGCCGTGGTGGCCCGCCTGCAGGCGCTGGTGCCGCTGGCGCCGCTGCACCAGCCGCACAACCTGGCCGGCGTGGCCGCGGCGCGCCAGGCCTTTGGCGCGGTGCCGCAGGTGGCCTGCTTTGACACCGCGTTCCACCGCCACCACCCCTTCGTCAACGACTGCTTCGCGCTGCCGCGCCGCTTTTTTGACGCCGGCGTGCGGCGCTACGGCTTTCACGGCCTGTCCTACGAGTACATCGCGCAGCGCCTGGCCGAGCAGCATGCGCAGCAGCATGCCGGGCGCGTGGTGGTGGCCCACCTGGGCAACGGCGCCTCGATGTGCGCGCTGCAGGGCGGGCGCTCGGTGGCCTCGACGATGGGCTTCTCGGCCCTGGACGGCCTGCCGATGGGCACCCGCTGCGGCCAGATCGACCCCGGCGTGCTGCTGTACCTGATGCAGCACGAGGGCCTGGACGCCGACCAGGTGGCCGACCTGCTCTACAAGCAGTCGGGGCTCAAGGGCTTGTCGGGCGGGCTGTCGCACGACATGCGCACGCTCGAGGCGGCCGGCACGCCCGAGGCCGCGCAGGCCATCGACTACTTCGTGTTCCGCATCCGCCGCGAGCTGGGCGGCCTGGCTGCGGTGCTGCAGGGCCTGGACGCGGTGGTCTTCACCGGCGGCATCGGCGAGAACTCGGCGCTGATCCGCGAACGCGTGCTCGAGGGCATGGGCTGGCTGGGCATCCGGCTCGATGCGGCGCGCAACCGCGCCGGCGCCACCGTGATCTCCAGCGACGATTCACCGGTGCTGTGCCTGCGCCTGCCCACCAACGAGGAGGGCATGATCGCCCAGCAGACCCTGCGCACCGCCGCACTGGGCCGCCGGCCCGCGGCCGCCGCGCCTACAGCACCAGCAGCGCGCGAAAGTCGTTGACGTTGGTGAAGGTGGGCCCGGTGTGCACCAGATCGCCCAGCGCGCTGAAAAAGCCGTAGGCGTCGTGCCGGGCCAGGCTGTCGCCCGGCGTCAGGCCGGCGGCCGCGGCCCGGGCCAGCGTGTCGGGCGTGACCAGGGCGCCGGCGTTGTCTTCCACGCCGTCGATGCCGTCGGTGTCGGCCGCCAGCGCCCACACGCCCGCCTGGCCCTGCAGCGCCAGCGCCGCGCCCAGCAGGAACTCGCCCGCCCGCCCGCCGCGCCCGGGCCGGGCATGGCGCACGGTGACCGTGGTCTCGCCACCCGACAGGATCACGCAGGGCCGCGCAAACGGCTCGCCGTGGCGCGCCACGCTGCGCGCCAGTGCCGCGTGCACCTGGCCCACGCAGCGGCTCTCGCCCTCCAGGTCGTCGCCCAGCACATGCGCGGCCAGGCCGGCGGCGCGCGCCGCCTCGGCCGCCGCCTGCAGGCTCTGGCGCGGCGTGGCGATCAGCGCCACCGAGCCGCGTGCAAAGCAGGCATCGCCGGGCTTGGGGCTTTCAAACGCCGCACTCTCCAGCCCGGCGCGGGCCGCCGGCGGCAGCGCGATACCGTAGCGGTCCAGGATGGCCAGCGCGTCGGCGCAGGTGCTGGCGTCGGGCACCGTGGGGCCACTGGCGATGACCGCCGGCTCGTCGCCCGGCACGTCGCTGATCAGCAGCGTCACCACCCGTGCCGGTGCGCACAGCGCCGCCAGGCGGCCGCCCTTGACGGCGCTGAGGTGCTTGCGCACGGTGTTCATCTCGTCGATGGCCGCACCGCTGTTCAGCAAGGCCTTGTTCAGCGCCTGCTTGTCGGCCAGCGTGAGGCCGGCCGCCGGCTGGGTGAGCAGGGCCGAGCCGCCGCCGGAGATCAGGCACAGCACCAGGTCGTGCTCGGTGAGGCCCTGGGTCAGCGCCATCAGGCGGGCGCTGGCGGCCAGGCCGGCGGCGTCGGGCACCGGGTGCGCGGCCTCCACCACGGCGATGCGGCCAGGGCGTGCCGCACAGGCCGGCGGCACATGGCCGTAGCGCGTGATCACCAGGCCCGACAGCGGCGCATCGGCCGGCCACAGCGCATCCACCGCCGCGGCCATGGCGCCGCCGGCCTTGCCGGCGCCCAGCACCAGCGTGCGGCCGCGCGCCGGATCGGGCGGCACCGGCAGGAAGCCGCCCATCACCTGGGCCGGCTGGGCACGGGCCACGGCAGCATCGAACAGCGTGCGCAGCAGGGCGCGCGCCTGGGCGTCGTCGGTCGGGATGGCGGCATTCATCACATGATTGTGCCGGCAAGGCCGGCGGCGGCCCGCTGTCCGCCGCGGGCATTCAGCCCGACCCGCCCTGCGGGCTTGCAGCTGGGCGGCACCGCGCCCACCGCCCACCGCCCCTACACTGGGCGCCACGCTGCCAAACCACCGCCACGGAGGATCGCCCATGACCACCCTGCACATCGATTTCGTCTCCGACGTGGTGTGCCCCTGGTGTGCGGTGGGCCTGGCCTCGCTGCAGCAGGCGCTGGCGCGGCTGGCGCCCGAGGTGCATGCCGAGATCAGCTTCCAGCCCTTCGAGCTGAACCCGCAGATGCCGGCCGAGGGCGAGGAGATCGTGGCCCACCTGACGCGCAAGTACGGCATCGGCCCCGAACAGGTGGCGGCCAATGCCGAGGCCATCCGCCAGCGCGGGGCGGCACTGGGTTTCGAGTTCGGCGTGGGCAAGCGCACGCGCATCGTCAACACCTTCGACGCCCACCGCCTGCTGCACTGGGCCGGCCTGCTGGGCGCGCGTGAGCAGCTGGCGCTGAAGCAGGCGCTGCTGAAGGCCTATCACACCGACGGGCGCGACCCGTCCGATGCGGCCACGCTGGCCGCCGTGGCCGGCGAGGCCGGGCTTGACGCCACCGCGGCCGCCGCGGTGCTGGCCAGCGGCGAACACGCCGACGCGGTGCGCCAGGCCGCCCAGCGCTGGCTGAAGGCCGGCATCCAGTCGGTGCCGGCGGTGGTGATCGAGGGCCAGTATCTGGTGTCGGGCGGCCAGCCGCCCGAGGTCTTCGAGCAGGCACTGCGCCAGATCGCCGCCTCCAGCAGCACCATGTGCTGAGCCGCGGCGCGGCTGCTCACACGGCCGGCGCGCCGCCTTCGAGCGCAACCGCCATGCGCTCGGCCAGCAGGCGCAGCGCGTGGTCGATCTGCGCGCCTTCATCGGCCAGGCTGGCCAGCGCGGCCGGCAACGCACTGAGCTCGGCGCCCTGCTCGCTGCCCTGCACGTCACCTTGCTCGCCACCCTGCCCCTCGCCGTGCCGGTCGAGCAGGGCCAGGGCCAGGTCGGCCCGCTGTTCCACCGCCTGCAGGCGCTCGACCAGCTGGCGCGCGCCCACCGTGCCGCAGGCGCCGCGCAGCGAGTGGCAGGCGGTGCGCCAGGCGGGCAGCGTGTCGGGCTGCGGTGGCTGGCCCAGCACCGGTGCGCCGCCGCGGTAGCTGGCCACAAAGCGCCGCAGCATGCGCTCGAGGATCTCGCTCGAGCCGCCCACGTGGTGCAGCGCCAGATCGAGATCGAAGCCGGCCACCCCCAGCAGGCGCTCGGCCAGTGCCGGGTGCAGCGCAGCCCCCTGCGGCGTGGCCGACCCCGGCTCGGCCGGCGGGTGGGCTGGCGCGGCCGCCGGCCCGCCGGGGGCCGGCCCGGCCGCGGCGTCTTGCCCGGTCGGGTTGCGCAGCGGCAGCCAGCGCAGCAGCGTGGCGTACAGGCGCTGCGGGTCGACCGGCTTGGCCACGTGGTCGTTCATGCCGGCGTCCAGGCACAGGCGGCGGTCTTCACCGAAGGCATTGGCGGTCATGGCCACGATCGGCAGGCCGCGTCCCAGCTGCGCACGGATCGCGCGGGTGGCGGCCAGGCCGTCCATCACCGGCATCTGCACGTCCATCAGCACCAGGTCGTAGGGCCGGCTGCCGGCCATGTCCAGCGCCAGCGCGCCGTCGTCGGCCGTCTCGACCACCATGCCCACGGCGCGCAGCAGTTCGTCGGCCACCTCCTGGTTGGTCGGGTTGTCCTCGACCAGCAGCACGCGCTGGCCGGCGTGGCGACTGCGCAGCATGGTCTCGGCCGCCATGCCGCCGGTCTCAGGCACCACCGGCAGCGCAAAGCCGCGGTGGCGCAGCACGCGGGCCAGCGTGTCGTTCAGGCTCGAGGGCGTGATCGGCTTGAGCAGGATGGCATCAAAGTTGGCGGCGCGCGCCTGGGCCCACATCACCGCGTCGTCGAAGGCGGTCACCAGGATGGCGGGCGGCAGGCCGTCGCCCAGCAGCGCGCGGGCCCGCTCGAGCGTGGTGATGCCGTCCAGCGGCGCCATGCGCCAGTCGATCAGCAGCAGGTCGAAGGGCCGTGCGGCAGCCATCTCGGCGTCCAGGCAATGCAGGGCCTGCTCGCCGCCGGGCTCGGCGCGCACGCTCAGGCCCAGCATCTGCAGCTGGTCGGTGATGGCCTGGCGGGCCTCGGCCAGGTCATCGACCAGCAGCGCCCGCAGGCCCGCCAGCGCCACCGGCGCCGCCTGGTCGCCGGCCTCGGCGGCGCGGCCCAGCTCGGCGGTGAACCAGAAGCGGCTGCCGACGCCCGGCGTGCTGTGCAGGCCCACGTCGCCACCCATCATCTGCGCCAGATGGCGGGTCAGGGCCAGGCCCAGGCCCGAACCACCGTGGCGGCGGGTGATCGAGTTGTCGGCCTGCTCGAAGGCGTTGAACAGCGCCGCCTGGCGCTCGGCGGCGATGCCTTCGCCGGTGTCCTGCACCTCGAAGCGCAGCTGCAGCCGCGGGCCGCGCTCGGCCAGCAGCTCGCCGCGCAGCTTGACCCAGCCGCTGGCGGTGAACTTGACCGCATTGCTCAGCAGGTTGATCAACGCCTGCGACAGGCGCACCGGGTCGCCGCGCAGCCGCGCCGGCAGGTGGTCGGTGTCGAGCACCAGCTCCAGGCCCTTGCTGCGCGCCGCATCGCCGACCATCTCGAACACGCCCGACAGCAGCTCGTCGAGCGCGAACTCGGTGTCGTCCAGGCTCATCTTGCCGGCCTCGATCTTGGACAGGTCGAGCACGTCGTTGATCAGCTGCAGCAGGTGCCGCGCGGCACCGCCCACCTTGGCCAGGCGCTCGCGCTGCAGGGTGTCGCGGGCCTCGCGCCGCATCAGGTGGGTGAGGCCGATGATGGCGTTCATCGGCGTGCGGATCTCGTGGCTCATGTTGGCCAGGAAGGCGCTCTTGGCGCGGCTGGCCGCCTCGGCGCTGGCGCGCGCCGCCTCCAGCTCGACGGTGCGGCTGGCCACCAGGGTTTCGAGGTGGTGGCGGTGCTGCTCGAGCTCGAGGCCGATGCGCTTTTTCTCGGTGATGTCCTCCTGCACCGCGACGTAGTTGACGATGTCGCCATCCAGGTCGCGCAGCGGCGAGACGATGGCGTACTCGACATAGCTGCTGCCGTCGCGCCGCCGGTTGATCCACTCGCCCTGCCAGGCCTGGCCATCACCCAGAGTCGCCCACATGGACTGATAGGTTTCCTGCGGCGTCTGGCCCGACTGCAGCATGCGCAGGTTGCGGCCCTGCACCTCGTCGCGGCTGTAGCCGGTGGTGCGCACGAAGGCCTCGTTGACATACTCGACATGGGCCTGCAGGTCGGTGATGACGATGCTCTCGGGGCTTTGCTCCACCGCCAGCGAGAGCTTGCGCAGCGAGCGCTCGGCGTGCACGCGCTGGGTCACGTCCTGCAGGGTCAGCAGGCGGTCGTCGCCGATGGCCACGATCTCGCTGACGGCGATGCGCTCGCTGCCGTCCTTGCAGCGCACCGGAAACTCGTTGATGCCGCCCACGCGGCCCTGCGTGGCCGCCTGCTCGACCGCCCGCGCGCGCCGCCGCGCCATGCTGGCGCGCAGGTCGGGATCGGGGTAGGCCTGGCGCGCCCAGTCGTCCACCGTGGCGGCGTCGTCGCGGGTGTAGCCGAACACCTCGGTAAAGCGCCCGTTGACCGCCAGCACGCGGCCATCGCTTGAAACCAGCGCCTGCGGCAGCGGCGAGTTCTCGAACAGGCCGCGAAAACGCTGCTCGCCCTGGCGCAGGGTCTGGGCGGCGTGGTCGCGGGCCAGGGCGGTCTCGTCCAGGCGCTGCTGCACGCGGGCGATCTCGTGGATCTCATGGCGCGCACCGCCGGGCAGCGCCGGGATCTCGCCGGTCAGCACCGCCAGGCCCCGGGTGAGCCGGCGGCTGGCCAGGCGCCCGCCCAGCAGGCCGGCCAGCGTGGCGCCCAGCAGCAGGGCGGCCAGCGTGACGCTGGCCGCCAGCAGGGGCGCGCGCGACACCGCGGCCGGCACCACCACCGCCACCTGCCAGGGTGCCTGCCGCAGCGCGGCGGTGTAGCGCCCGCTCTGCGCCGCCACCGCGGCGCTGGCCGGAGCCCATGGCGGGGCCGCCACGCCCTGCGGGCGCTGTGCCACCACGGCGCCGACACTGTCGTGGATGGTCACGGACCAGCCCTCGGGCAGTGCGCGCTGATCCAGCCGCGCCTGGAGCTGGCGCACGTCCACCGTGGTGACCAGCAGGCGTTCGGTCTTGGCACCGCGCGTCACCGGCACGGCAATTGCAAAGATGGTGGCCCCGAGCGCCGGCGCGTGAACCAGATCGCCCGTGGCCGGCCGGCCGCTGCGCAGGGCCTCGGGCACGGCGGCGCGGCCGGCGGGGCGCAGCAGCGGCGGCAGCGGCGCGCCGGGCGGCAGGCGCGAGTTGAGCTGCACCGTGCCGTCGGCGCCTACCACCAGCAGCTGGCTGCCATGGGCCGCGACAAAACCCTGGGCATTGCGGTGAAAGGCCGGCAGGTCGCCCGGCGAGTCGAGCAGCGGCGAGGCGGCCAGCGTCTTGAGCGTGTCCATGCGCAACTGCATGGCCACATCCATGCCCGCGGCGATGGCGTTGGCCAGGCCCTGGGCATCCAGCGCCTGGCGGCGCCAGACCTCGCGCACCCGGTCCACCGCCAGCCAGCTGGCCAGCAGCACCAGCGGCAGCAGCACGCCCCAGATGATGCGCGTGACCAGCGTGCGCAGCGCCGGGCCGGAAGGCTGGCCCGGCTGCTGCCGGCTGCCAGCCGGCAGCAAATCGGTATCCCCGGACATCGTGGCGCCGTCTTCCCGGTTTTGATTGGGCTGGCGCCGATTGTGGGGGACAAGTCAGGCCCCGCCGCCCTGGGGAGAGCCCGGGCACGACGGGCCGGGTGCGGATGGGCGCGGGCGGCCGCCCGACGCCTGGCCGCGGCAGGGGCCTGACGCGCCAGCGCAGCGGCCATTGCTGCGCTGCGCTGGGCGGGGCGGGGCCGGGTTGGCCAGGTTCAGGGCCGGGTCGCGGCTTCGCCCTTGCGTGCCTTGTCGGCCTTGTCGGCCTTGTCGGCCTTGCCGGTCTTGTCGGTCTTGCCGCCCGCGCCGCGCGGGGCCGTCGCCGTGCCGGCGCGCGGCGCGGCCTCGGCCAGGCCGGCGAAGCCGCTGCCGGCCACCGTGAGCCCGGCTTGCGAGAAGCGGGCCGAGTTGCCGCTGCCGATGCCGGCCACGCGCTCCTGCAGATCGGTCCAGTCCTTGAAGGCGCCGCGCTCACGGGCCGCCAGGATCTTGCCCGACAGCGCCGGCCCGATGCCCTTCACGGTCTCCAGCTCGGCCTGGCTGGCGCGGTTGGCCTCCACCTCGGCCAGCGCCGGCGTGGCCAGCGTGGTCAGTGCGGTCACGGCGGCCAGCAGCAGGCGGGCGATGTGTTGATGGATCGACATGATGGTTTCCTTCCAGATGGGTTGCATGGCGGGTTCACGGGAGTGGGTTGGCCTGGCCAGGCGGGGCCCGCTGCCTGCGCCGGTTCGGGCACATCGCAAGGGGCTGGGTTGAATTCTGCGAACACGGCCCGGCGCCCGCACTCCCCCTGCGGTGGGGCCCGCGGAGGGCCCCCGGGGCCACCCCCGCTTGGGTGATGCGCGCCGTGGACATCCTCCCCCCCCCCCCGCCCTCCCACCCTGGCCCGGAAGAACCGCTGGCCCGCAGACCAGCGTGGGCGGCGCCAAGCCCATCACGCCCGGGTATTTGATGCCGTGGCATAATTTGCCTAGTCAACTATTGATCCAGCAACGGAATCCGACGCCACCATGCCCAACCGCCGCACCCGCCCGCTGTACAGCGGCAGCTGCTTCAACATTGGCGACAGCGTGGCCCACCAGATGGTGCGCCTGGTGGCCATGCTGCGCCGCGAGGCCGACGCGCGCATGGCGGCGCTGGACCTCACCGATGCGCAGTGGAAGCCGCTGTGGTTTCTGCACGCCGGCCGTGCCACCACGCCCAACGAGCTGGCACGCGAGATGGATGTCGACGGCGGTGCCGTGACCCGTCTGCTCGACCGCCTGGAGAGCAAGGGCCTGCTGGTCCGCACCCGCTCGGACACCGACCGCCGCGTGGTGCAGCTGGCGCTCACCGAGGCCGGCCGCGCCGCCGCCGCGCAGATCCCGCCGGTGCTGGCCTCGGTGAACAACGACTTCCTCGATGGCTTCAGCAGCGCCGAATGGCAGCAGCTGCGCGGCCTGCTCGACCGCATGCTGGTCAATGGCGAGGCCTTGTCCGGGCCGGCCACCCCCACCTCCTGAGCCCACTCTTTCAGCGATGACCCCGTCCTTTTCATCCCAGACCGCACCGCCGCCGCCCGGCCGCTGCGCGCGCGGCCTCACCTTCATCACCGCCAGCACCGCGGTGGCCGCGGCAGCCTTGCTGCTGCTGCTGGGCGGCTGCGCCAGCCCCGGCCCGCAGGCCCAGGCGCCGCTGGCGCAGCCGGTCACGGCCGCCGCCCTGGGCGCCACCGGCAGCGCCACGCCGTGGCCCGCCGAGCGCTGGTGGCAGGCCTTCGGCGATGCGCCGCTGGATGCCCTGGTGCAGCAGGCGCTGGCCGGCCAGCCGGGGCTGCGCCTGGCACAGGCACGCCTGCAGCAGGCGCGCGCCGCACTCGGCAGCGCCGAGGCCGCCCAGGGGCCGCAGGCCAGCCTGGCCATCGACATGACCGATCAGCGCTTCACCGCCAAGGGCCTGGTGCCGGCGCCGGTGGCCGGCAACATCTACTGGAACAACAGCGCCACGCTGTCGGGCAGCTGGGAGCTGGACCTGTTCGGCCGCCAGCGTGCCGCGCTGGAGGCCGCCATCGGCCAGGCCCGCGCCGCCGAGGCCGAGACCCAGGCCGCGCGCGTGCTGCTGGCCGGCAACCTGAGCGCGGCCTGGGTCGATCTGGCGCGCCAGCTGCAGCAGCGCGCGCTGGCCCAGCACGGCCTGGCGCTGCGCCTGCAGCTGCAGCAGCTGGTGGGCCAGCGCCTGGCCGCCGGGCTCGACACGCAGGTCGAGCTGCGCCAGGCCGACGGCGGCATCGCCCAGGCCCGCCTCGAGCTGGCGCAGCGCGACGAGGCCATCGGCCGCAGCCGGCGCGCGCTGGCCGAGCTGGCCGGCCTGGCCCCCGACGCCCTGGCCACGCTGAGCCCCACCCTGGCCAGCCTGCCCGCGCAGACCGTGCCCGCGGCGCTGCCGGCCGACCTGCTGGGCCGCCGCGCCGATCTGGTGGCGCAGCGCTGGCGCGTGGAGGCCGCGCTGCGCGACGTGGACGTGGCACGCGCCCAGTTCTATCCCAACATCAGCCTCAATGCCTTTGTCGGCCTGTCGAGTCTGAGCCTCGACAACTTCCTCAGTGCCGGTGCGCAAACCTATGGCATCGGCCCGGCGCTGCGTCTGCCGGTGTTTGATGGCGGCCGGCTGCGCGCCAACCTGGGCGCCCGCCGCGCCGAGGTGGACGCCGCCGTGGCCGGCTACGACAGCGCCCTGCTGCGCGCCCTGCGCGAGGTGGCCGACGAGCTGGCCAGCCTGCAGTCGCTGGCCGCCCAGACGCAGGCCCAGGCCGAGGCCAGCAGCGCCGCCGAGGCCGCGCTGGCCTTGGCCCGCCAGCGCGCCCAGGCCGGCCTGGGCACGCGCCTGGCCGTGGTCAACGCCGAGCTGGGCCTGCTGGCCCAGCGCCGCACCGATCTCGAGCTGCAGGCCCGCCACCTGGCCAGCCAGGTGGCGCTGGCCCGCGCACTGGGCGGCGGCTGGCAGGCCGCGCCCGACACCCGCATCGCACTCCAGAACACCGCACACCCATGAGCCAAGACCAAGCCCCCCGCACCGCCGCGCCAGCGGCCGCCCCCACCGCGGCCCCGGCCGCCACCGCCAACGCCACCGCCACCGCGACCACCATCACGCCGGTGCCTGCCAACCCGCGCCGCCCGGCGCTGATCGTGCTGACCGGCGCCGTGCTGCTGGGCGCGGCCGGCTACGCCAGCTGGTGGGCCCTGACCCAGCGCCACCACGAGACCACCGACAACGCCTATGTGCAGGCGCCGGTGGTGCAGGTCACGCCGCAGGTGGGCGGCACGGTGCTGGCCGTGCTGGCCGACGACACCGACGTGGTCCAGGCCGGCCAGCCCCTGGTGCGCCTGGACGCGGCCGACGCCCGCGTGGCGCTCGAGCGCGCCGAGGCGCAGCTGGCGCAGACGGTGCGCGAAGTGCGCACCCTGTACGCCAACAACGCCACACTCGACGCCACCATCCAGGCACGCGAGGCCGATGTGGCGCGCATGAAGGCCGAGCTGGGCCGCCTGCAAAACGACCTGGCCCGCGCCCAGGACGACCTGCAGCGCCGCAAGCCGCTGCTGGCCAGTGGCGCGGTCAGCGGCGAGGAACTGCAGCACGCCGAGTCGGCCGCCACCGCCGCACGCAGCGGCCAGGCCAGCGCCCAGAGCGCCCTGGCGGCAGCGCAGGCAGCCCTGGCCGCTGCCCGCGAGCAGGCCGCCGGCAACCGCGTATTGACCGAGGGCACGCAGGTGGCCAGCCACCCCAACGTGGCCCGCGCCGCCACCGCCGTGCGCGAGGCCTGGCTGGCCCAGCAGCGCACCGAGCTGCCGGCGCCGGTGAGCGGCCAGGTGGCGCGGCGCAATGTGCAGGTGGGCCAGCGCATCGCTGCCGGCACGCCGCTGATGAGCCTGATCCCGCTCGAGCAGGTGTGGGTCGAGGCCAACTTCAAGGAAGGCCAGCTGCGCCAGATGCGCATCGGCCAGCCGGTGCACCTGACGGCCGACCTGTACGGCAGCCAGGTCGAGTACCACGGCAAGGTGGCCGGCATGGGCGCCGGCACCGGCGCGGCCTTTGCGCTGCTGCCGGCGCAAAACGCCACCGGCAACTGGATCAAGGTGGTGCAGCGCGTGCCGGTGCGCATCGAGCTCGATGCCAGGGAGCTGGCCGCCCACCCGCTGCGCGTGGGCCTGTCGATGGAGGCCACGGTGGACGTGGCCGGCGCCGAGGGCCAGCCGCTGCTGGCCGCCAGCGGCACCGCCACGCCGCGCGCCAGCAGCCGCACCCAGGCCTTCGACCTGCCCACCACGGCCATCGACACGCGCATCCAGCGCATCATCGCGGCCAACCAGGGCGCGGCAGGCCCGGCCCGGGCCGACAAGGCGCCGGCCCGGCTGGCCAAGGGCTGAGGCACACGCATGAGCCAGAGCCTGACCGCCGCCACGCCCGCCCCGGGCGGCGCCGCAGCCCCGGTGCCAGCGCCGCCGGCCGGCCCGCCGCGGCCGGCCTTTGCGCCGCTCACCGGCAGCCAGCGCGTGCTGGGCACGGTGGCGTTGTCGCTGGCCACCTTCATGAACGTGCTCGACACCTCGATCGCCAATGTGTCGATCCCGGCCATTGCCGGCGATCTGGGCGTCAGCCCGGGCCAGGGCACCTGGGTCATCACCTCGTTTGCGGTGGCCAACGCCATCGCGGTGCCGCTCACCGGCTGGCTGACGCAGCGTTTTGGCCAGGTGCGGCTGTTCACCGCCAGCGTGCTGCTGTTCGTGCTGGCCTCGTGGCTGTGCGGCCTGGCGCCCAGCATCGAGGCGCTGATCTTCTTTCGCGTGCTGCAGGGTCTGGTGGCCGGGCCGATGATCCCGCTGTCGCAGACCCTGCTGCTGGCCAGCTACCCGCCGCAGCTGGCCGGCACGGCGATGGCCATGTGGGCCATGACCACCCTGGTGGCGCCGGTCACCGGGCCGCTGCTGGGCGGCTGGATCACCGACAACTTCAGCTGGCCCTGGATCTTCTACATCAACGTGCCGGTGGGCCTGCTGGCCGCGGCCATCACCTGGAGCATCTACCGCAGCCGCGACCCCGGCCCGCGCCGCGTGCCGCTCGACCGCCTGGGCCTGGGCCTGCTGGTGCTGTGGGTGGGCGCGCTGCAGCTGATGGTCGACAAGGGCAAGGAGCTCGACTGGTTCGCCTCGCCCGAGATCGTGGCCTATGCCCTGGTGGCGGCCATCGGCTTCGCCTACTTCCTGGTGTGGGAGCTGACCGAGGCCCACCCCATCGTCAACCTGCGGCTGTTTGCGCGACGCAACTTCCTGGCCGGCACCACGGCGCTGTCGGTGGGCTACGGCCTGTTCTTCGGCAACGTGGTGCTGCTGCCGCTGTGGCTGCAGCAGTGGATGGGCTACACCGCCACCTGGGCCGGCTGGGCCACCGCACCGGTGGGCCTGCTGGCCATCGTGTGCTCGCCGTGGGTGGGCAAGAACGTCGGCCGCATCGACCCCCGCCGCCTGGCCACGGTGGCCTTTCTGGGCTTTGCGCTGGTGCTGTGGATGCGCGCGCAGTTCAACGTGCAGGCGCCGTTCATGACCATCCTGCTGCCCACCGTGCTGCAGGGCGCGGCGATGGCGTTTTTCTTCATCCCGCTGCAGGCCATCACCTTCAACGGCCTCACGCCCGAGCAGATGCCGGCGGCCTCGGGGCTGTCGAACTTCGTGCGCATCACCGCCGGCGCCATCGGCACCTCGGTGTTCACCACGCTGTGGGAAAGCCGTGCCACGCTGCACCACGCCCATCTGGCCGAGGCGGTGCACCAGGGCAACCCGGCCGCGCTGCAGGCCCTCGGCGGCCTGCAAACCGCCGGGCTCACGCCCGAGCAGGCCAGCGCCACCCTCACACGGCTGATCGACCAGCAGGCCTTCACGATGGCCGCCACCGACCTGTTCCACCTGTCGTCGCTGCTGTTCCTGGCGCTGGTGGGGCTGGTGTGGCTGGCCCGGCCCAGGCGCCTGGCCGGGGCGGCGGCGGCCGACGCCGGCGGCGCGCACTGAGCCTGCCGCAGGCCGCCCGGCGGCGGCCAATGGGCACGCGGTGGCACGCGCCAGAACCGGCCGGGCCGGCACGGCAGGCCCGGGGGTGGTACAACCCTGCCCCCATGCCCGACGCCGCCCTGCCTTCGCCCGCCCCCCTCACGCCCGGCCGTGCCGGCCTGCGCGTGGCCGTCATCGGCGGCGGCCCCGCCGGGCTGATGGCCGCCGAAGTGTTGGCCGCCGGGGGCGCGCAGGTCGACCTGTTCGACGCCCTGCCCTCGGTGGGCCGCAAGTTCCTGCTGGCCGGCAAGGGCGGTCTGAACCTCACCCACAGCGAGCCGCTCGAGCCCTTTCTGGGCCGCTATGCCGCGGCGCGCCCGGCGCTCGAGCCCATCGTGCGCCAGTTCGACGCCGACGCGCTGCGCGCCTGGGCGCAGCAGCTGGGCGTGGCCACCTTCGTGGGCAGCTCGGGCCGCGTGTTTCCGGCCGACATGAAAGCCGCGCCGCTGCTGCGCGCCTGGCTGCACCGCCTGCGCGCGGCCGGCGTGGCGGTGCACACCCGCCACCGCTGGCTGGGCTGGGCACCCGGCGCCGATGGCGCCGGCGCGCTGCGCTTTGCCACCCCGGCCGGCGAGCAGGTGCACCGGCCGCAGGCCACCGTGCTGGCGCTGGGCGGCGCCAGCTGGTCCCGGCTGGGCTCGGATGGCGCCTGGGTGCCCTGGCTGGCGGCACGCGAGGTGGCCATCACGCCGCTGCAGCCCGCCAACTGCGGCTTCGATCTGGCGCCGGCGGCCGACGGCCGCATCGGCTGGAGCGAGTTCATGCGCAGCCGCTACGCCGGCCAGCCGGTCAAGCCGGTGGCCGCCAGCGTGACCGACGCCGCCGGCCACAGCCACCGCCAGCAGGGCGAGTTCGTGCTCACCGACACCGGGGTCGAGGGCAGCCTGGTGTATGCCTTCTCGGCGCGGCTGCGCGAGGCCATTGCCGCGCAGGGCAGCGCCACGCTGCTGCTCGACCTGCTGCCCAACCACAGCGCCGACCAGGTGCTGGCCGAGGTGCAGCGCCCGCGCGGCCCGCGCAGCCTGGCCACCCACCTGAAAAGCCGCCTGGGCATTGCCGGGCTCAAGCTGGCACTGCTGCACGAGCGCCTGGGCGCCGATGGCCTGGCCGATGCACCGCGCCTGGCGGCGGCGCTGAAGGCCCTGCCGCTGGTGCTGGGTGCGCCGCGGCCGATCGACGAGGCCATCAGCACCGCCGGCGGCGTGGCCTGGGGCGCGCTGGACAGCCGGCTGATGCTGCGCGCCCTGCCCGGCGTGTTCTGCGCCGGCGAGATGCTCGACTGGGAGGCGCCCACCGGCGGCTACCTGCTCACCGCCTGCCTGGCCACCGGCCGTGCCGCCGGCCAGGGCGTGCTGGCCTGGGCGGCCCAACCCTCCAACGACGCGTCCGCTGCGGGCGCCTGACGAAAGCTGCCGATGAGCACCCTCCCCAACGCCGCCGAACAGCCGACGATTGCCTGGACCGACGACGACGGCGTGTCGCACACCGCGCTGTGGCGCAGCGAGTCGGGCGCACGCCCGCCCAAGCGCGTGGTGCTGGCCGACGACACCATGAACGCCGACACCGCCTACCGCATGGCCTGCGAAGGCACGGCCCTGCTGTGGCGCGGCGATTTTCAGAACGCACGCCTGCTGCTGCAGGCCCTGGCCCGGCGCGTGGAGCGCAAGCCGCACAAGCCCAAGGCCGCCGCCGCGGGCGAAGCGCCCAAGAGCAAGCAGCAGGCCGCGGCCGACGCCTTTCACCTGCACCGCAAGGCGCAGGGCGAGCGCGCGCGCATCCTGGGCATGCTGGTGCTGCCCTTTGACGCCGACCACAGCGTGCCGCTGCGCCGCGCGCCCGATGTCAGCCAGGCCTGCCTGGAGGCGCATGGCCCGGCCGACGGTGCCTACGTGGCCTCGCTGCGCGAACTGCTGGGCCTGGTGGGCGCGCATGAGTGGCGCAAGAAGGGCGTGAAGGTCGACGCGCTGGGCGGCGCGGCCATCCACCCGCACTACGCCGTGTTCAGCCCGGTGCGCGGCGAGTACCTCGAGCTGCTGGCCGCCGCACCGCTGCCGCTGGCGCTCACCAGTGCCGGCAAGGCCGGCGTGGCCTTCGACATCGGCACCGGCACCGGCGTGGTGGCGGCCCTGCTGGCCAAGCGCGGCGTGGCCCAGCTCATCGCCACCGAGACCGATCCGCGCGCGCTGGCCTGCGCGCAGGACAACCTCAAGCGCCTGAAGCTCGACAAGAAGGTGCAGCTGCAGCCGGTGGATCTGTTTCCGGCCGCGCGCGCGGCACTGATCGTGTGCAACCCGCCGTGGGTGCCGGCCAAGCCCGCCGCGCCGGTGGAACGCGCCATCTACGACCCCGAAAGCCGCATGCTGCGCGGTTTTCTGGCCGGCCTGGCGGCCCACCTGCTGCCCGGCGGCGAGGGCTGGCTGATCCTGTCGGACCTGGCCGAGCACCTGGGCCTGCGCAGCCGCGCCGAGCTTGAGCAGTGGATCGATGCCGCCGGCCTCGAGATCGAAGGCCGGCTCGACATCCGCCCGCAGCACCCCAAGGTGGGCGATGCGAACGACCCGCTGCACCGCGCCCGCGCCCGCGAAGTCACCTCGCTGTGGCGCCTGACCGTCAAGGCCTGATCAGCGCATCGTGAACGCCACCTTGCGCTGCTGCCGCGCCGAGATCTGGGTGGTGCTGAAGCGCTCATCGGGCAGGCCCATGGCCTGATGGCTGACCTCCAGGTCGACATCGCAGCGGGCGACAACACCGCGCGCGTAGGTGGTGGTGAAGCTCAGGCGGTCGATGGCCGAGCCGATGTCCAGCAGGTAGCTCACACCGGTGGCCGTGCGCACGGTGCTGTCGGGCACGATGCCCAGCGAGCGGCTTTCGGATGCGGTGTTGCCGTTGGCATCGGTGCACTTGAAGCTGGCGTGGTGCGTGTTCACCGGCGAGGCGATGTTCAGGCTGACCGCCACGTTGCGCGCCGCCATGTCGAGCTGGGCACCCGGCGCCGGTGCCGCGATCTGGTGCGACGCCGGCAGGCTCACCGACGCGACGTACACCGTTTCACCGCGCACGAATTCGAACTGCACCGCCATCACGCCCGCGGTGGGCGTCAAGGTCGCCACATAAGGCCGCGCGCCGGTCAGCAGCACCCCCAGCGCATCAAACACGACGCTGGCCAGGCTGCTGCCCGGAATGTGGAAGGCCTGGCTGCCCTGCGCGGTCTTCAGGCGCAGGCTGTCGCCGCCGTCGAGCTCGACATTGAAGCGCAGATCACTGCCGGTGCTGAACGCGGCCTGCGCCTGCGCCTGCGTGCCGTCGCTGACCACGGCGAAAGCCGGCCGGATCTGGTTGATGGCCAGCGAACTGGACGACTTGCACGTGGTGGCGCAGGTCAGGCGCTCGGGTTGCGCCCCTGAATCGGACTCGATCCCGCCACCGCAACCCGCTGCCGCCAGCATGGCCAGGCTGGCCAGCACGCCGCCGGCCACCCGGCCCGGGCGCAGCCGCGCCCCGCCAGACCCCTGAATGTTCTTCATCCTCGCTCTCCCTTGACATCCCTGCCCACGTCAGGCGCCCGAGGCAGCAGCAAGGCCGCACTGCGTTGACGCTCAGGACGCTCGTTACTATAGATCGGCTTCCTGCGTGGTGGCCGCGCCGCTCTGCCCCCCCCTGCTACGCTGGCGACCCAAACCGCTGTTCAACGCCAACCCGGCATCCCATCCGTCCGAGCCATGAACACCCTGTCATCCCTGTTCGCGCAGAAGTCCTGGGCCAACAACGAGCTGTTCCACGTGCTGGCCAGCGTGCCGGTGGCGGCACATGGGCCGGTGCTGCACACGGCGGTGCGCACGCTCAACCACATCCGTGTGGTCGACCGCATCTTCCAGGCCCACCTGTCGGGGCAGGCCCATGCCTACACCGCCACCAACACCGAAGCCACGCCCGAGCTGGGCACGCTGCAGTTCGAGGTGGCCGAGACCGATGCCTGGTTCGAGCGGCACGTGGCCGCACTGGCCCCGGCGCAGCTGGCCGAGCGCATCCGCTTTCGCTTCACCGATGGCGACGGCGGCTGCATGAGCCGCGAAGAAATGCTGAGCCACGTGATCACCCATGGCGCCTACCACCGCGGCAATGTCGGTCAGCTGCTCAAGTCGATCGGCATGGCGCCGCCGCGCGATCTGTTCACCAAGTTCCTGCACCTGCGCGAGCCGGCACGCCGCCAGGCCTGAGCGGGTGTCTCCGAACTGAGAGGCCCCCGCTGAGGGCCGGGCATGCGGGCGAACCCCCAGCGCAAAGCAGGGGGGGCCGCAGGGGCGGTGGCCACGGTGCCCGCCGCTACACTGCGCGCACCGTCCTATGTGCCTGCCGTGATCGATCGCCTCGCCGTCCTGCCCCAGTACCTGTTGCCCAAGCAGGCGCTCACCTCGCTCATGGGCCGGCTGGCCAGCCGCCCGAGCGGCGGCCTGACCACCGCGCTGATCCGCTGGTTCATCGGCCGCTACGGCGTCAACATGTCCGAGGCCGCCAATCCCGACCCGGCCGCCTACGCCACCTTCAACGAGTTCTTCACCCGGGCGCTGAAGCCCGGCGTGCGGCCGCTGGCCGATGCCCGCCTGCTGTGCCCGGTGGATGGCGCGATCAGCCAGTTCGGCCGCGTGTCGCGCGGGCGCATCTTCCAGGCCAAGGGCCACGAGTACACCGCCACCGCGCTGCTGGGCGGCGACAAGGACCTGGCCGCGCGTTTTGCCGATGGCTGGTTCGCCACCATCTACCTGAGCCCGCGCGACTACCACCGCATCCACATGCCCTGTGCCGGCCGCCTGCGCCGCATGCTGCATGTGCCGGGCGAGCTGTTTTCGGTCAACCCGACCACGGCGCGCGCCGTGCCCGGCCTGTTTGCACGCAACGAGCGCGTGGTGTGCCTGTTTGACGACGAGGCCGGCCGGCCCTTCGTGATGGTGCTGGTGGGCGCCACCGTGGTGGGCAGCATGGCCACCGTCTGGCACGGTGTGGTCAACCCGCCGCGGCCCGGCACGCTGCGCGAGTGGCGCTACGACGACCAGGACATCACGCTGGCGCGCGGCGCCGAGATGGGCCGCTTTCTGCTCGGCTCGACGGTGGTGATGCTGTTTCCGACCGGCCCGCTGACCTTCAACCCCGGCTGGGCCGAGGGTGTGCCGGTGCGCATGGGCCAGCCGATGGTGCGGGCCTGATCCGGCTCAGCGCACCAGGTTCACGCCACCGTCCACGGTGAGCGTGGTGCCCACCACATAGTCGCCGGCACGGCTGGCCAGGTAGATCGCGGCGGCAGCCATGTCGGCGTCCTCGCCGATGCGGCGCGCCGGAATGCGCGCGGCCACCGCCTCGGCCTCGTCGCGCGCGGCGCGGTTCATCTCGCTGGCAAAGGCACCGGGGCAGATGGCATTGACCACGATGTTGTCCTGCACCAGGCGCAGCGCCATGCGCTTGGTCAGGTGGATCAGGCCGGCCTTGCTGGCGGCGTAGCTGTAGGTCTCCAGCGGGTTCACGCTCTGGCCGTCGATCGACGCGATGTTGATCACCTTGGCCGGCTGGTGCTTGCCGGCGGCGCTGAGCTGGGCATGCAGCGCCTGGGTCAGGAAAAACGGCGTCTTCATGTTCAGGTCGACCACCTTGTCCCAGCCGGCCTCGGGAAACTCGTCGAAGGGCGCGCCCCAGGCGGCACCGGCGTTGTTGACCAGGATGTCGAGCTGCGGCTCGCGCGCGCTGAACGCGGCCACCAGCGCGGCCAGGCCCTCGGCGGTGGCCACGTCGGCCGGCAGGGCCACGCACTGGCCGTGCACCGACAGCGCATCGGCCGTGGCCTGGCAGGCCTCGGACTTGCGCGCCGAGATGTAGACGCGCGCGCCCTGCTCGAGAAAGCCCTTGGCGATCATGCGGCCGATGCCGCGCGAACCACCGGTGATCAGGGCCACGCGGCCGGCAAGGGAAAACAGGGCATTGCTCATGAGGGGCTCTCGGGTTGCAAAAGTTGAAGGGGGATTCAGAAACCGCCGGCCGCAGCCGGCGCGCCAGCTCAGAAACCGCCGGCCGCGCCCAGCGCGCCCAGCCGGCGGCTGATGGCATGGAACTCGGCCACCGTGTCGTCGACGATCTGCTGCACGCTTTTCACGCCATGGATCAGCCCGGCTGACTGCCCGGCCAGCGCCGGCGCGGCGTTCATGTCGCCATCGAAGTACACGCCGCGGATGCGCTGGAAGGCATCGGCCGGCAGCACACCGGCCGCGCGCACCGGCGCCATGGCCTCGGTCTTGAGCGCGCGGATGCAGGGCGTGCCGCTCTGGTTGAGCACCCAGGTGCCGGTGGTGGGCGCGTCGACGATGGCCTGCTTGTAGTGCGCATGCACGGGGCTTTCGGCACTGGCCACGAAGCGCGTGCCCATCTGGATGCCTTCGGCGCCCAGCGCAAAGGCCGCGGCCATGCCGCGGCCGTCCACAATGCCGCCGGCGGCGATCAGCGGCACGTCCACGCGCTCGCGGATGGCCTGCAGCAGCACCAGGCTGCTCACCTCCTCGGGGTTCTTGAAGCCACCGCCTTCGGCGCCCTCGACCACCAGGCCGTCGATGCCGGCGTCCACGCATTTCAGCGCCGCGTCCAGCGTGGGTACCGCGTGATAGACCACGATGCCGGCAGCCTTCAGCGGTGCAATGAACTTGGCCGGGCTGCCGGCCGAGGTGGTGACGAAGCGGATGCCGCTGCCGCACACATAGCGCAGCATCGCGTCGTCTTTCAGAAAGCGGATCGGCAGGTTGACGCCGAAGGGCAGGCCGCTTTTCAGCATCACCGCGATCTCGCGCTGGCAGGCCTCGGCCTCGCCGGACGAGGTTTCGATGATCCCCAGGCCGCCGGCACGCGAGACGGCCAGCGCCAGCGGGCTGCGCGCGATCCAGCCCATCGGCGCCTGCACGATGGGATGGCGGGCGCCGGTGTGGGCAAGCACTCGGTTCATCGGGGCGCGCTCCTGTTGAGGATCAAGGGAGCGCGGAGTGTCGATGCCGGCCAGCCGCCAGCGCAGTCGCCAAGGTGCCAGCGTGGCCGGCCTTGCATGCTGCGCCGGCTCAGCCGGCGCTCAGGGGCGGCGTCTTGCCCGCAGTGCGCCCAGCGATGCCAGACCGGCCAGCAGCATGGCCACGCTGGCCGGCTCGGGCACAGCGCTCACCGTCACGCCCTCGACCACCAGCGGCAGGGCGAGCAGATTGCCGACGAAATCACTGCCGGAGGAGGCCCGTGCCAGGCCGATCACGAAGCTTGCGCTGGCAAACCCACCGGAGAACGCAGTGCTCAGCAGATCGGGCGCGTTGCCGTCGGTCAGCCCTTGGCGCACCGCGGTATCCCAGGCATAGCCAAATCTGACGCCGCCGAACTCGTAGTCGGCGCATGACCCGCCAGCACCGACACAGCTCAGGCGGATGCCGCTGAAGCGCATCTGCAGGATGTCGTAAGTGTGGGTGCCGTCGGCCACGATGCCCGCGATCTCCGGCGGCTCGATGTTTGCCGGAACCAGCATGTCGTTGATGGTGGACAGCTCGGAGAACAGCGTGTCCGTGCCTGCAAACAAGCTGCTGCCGCCCACGGTCAGGCTGTAGCGGATGTTGGCGGGCGCCCAGTAGTTGAAGACCAGACCGGGAATGGCAGGGTCCGTCTCGGACTGCTTGACCACCCCGCTGATGTCAGGCTGCAGCACCAGCGTGAACGGCTGGTTCAGCCAGGCGCTGGTGTCATAGGCCGGCGTGCTGCCCAGCGCCACGCCGCTGCTGCCGACGGTTCCGGTGATGGTGACCACGGCCGGTGCGGCGGCGCTGGCAGCCGTGGCCGCGCCCAGCAGCAAGGCCGCCGCCAGGCAAGGCATGGACTTGCTGTTGCGCGCCGCTGGTTGGCGCTGCATTGTTTGCATTCTGATGACTCCCATGGTTGATGCGGGCACCCACCCCCAGCGGACAGGCACCCGCGCAGGCTGGTCAAACGACCCGCCGCCCGATGATCCCCCCGCGGCATGGCGCCTGGCTCCCTCAAACTGATGGTTGCCGAATACGCTGGCCCGTGCATGGGTCAGACCACCGCGCACCAACGCACCAACGCACCAGCGCAGCAACGCACCAGCGCACACCGTGGGCCAGGCCGGGGCGGTGGGGGCTGCTTCAGCCGGGTGGCGGTGCCCAGTCGCCCAGGAAATCGGCCGCCACACCCCGGCCGCGCCGGTGCGACGCGTTGCGGGCGCGGCCGATCGAGACGAAACACACCGCCTGCTCGCCCGGCGCCAGCGCAAAGGCACGGGCGAAGCGCGGCGTGCGCACCGCCCGGCCGCTGGTCAGCATGGCGCCATAGCCCAGGCCGTGGGCGGCCAGCAGCAGGTTCATCAGCGCCGCGCCCAGGGTGATGGCGCGCTCGACCAGCGGCACCTCGGGATCATCGGCCGCCTGGGCCGCCTGGGCCGCCTGGGCCGGCTCGCCGCGCAGCACCGCCAGCAGCAGCACCGGGGCGCGGTGGGCCTTCTCGCGGCTGCGGGCGATGTCCTCGGGGGTGGCGGCAGGGTCGCGGTCGCGGGTGCAGGCGTCGAACAGATCGGCCAGGGCGGCGCGCTGCGAGTCGGCAATGCGCACCAGCCGCCAGGGCCGCAGGCCGCGGTGGTCGGGCGCGCAGGCGGCGGCATCGACCATCTGGCACAGCTGCGCTTCGTCGGGCCCGGGCGCCTCCAGCCGCTTGGGCATCACCGACTGGCGGCTACCGATCAGCGCCAGCACCAGGGCGGCCAGGTCGGCGCCGTCGCCAGCATCGTCCGTGGGGGTGTCCATGACCAATTCTCACACCTCGGGGCAGCGGCGGCATGGCGGCGCCGCACTGCCAGCATGGGTCGAACGGGCCGTCGGCGTGGCGATGGCCAGGTGGGGCGCCTGGGCCAGGCGCTTCATCGCTGGCGGCTCGACACCACGATGCCGGCCACGATCAGTGCAAAGGCCACCCCATGGTAGGCCTGCGGCCATTCGCCCAGCAGCGCGGCCGACAGGCAGGCCGCGAACAAGGGCGTCAGGTTGCCGAAGAACGAGGCCAGCGCCGGCCCCACCGCGGCCACGCCCAGGCCCCACAGCCGGTAGGCCAGCAGCGACGGCCCCACCGCCACATACACCAGGGCCAGCACCAGCCCGGCCGACCATTGCGGCGTGACCGACGGCTGCACCGCCTCCAGCAAGCCGGCCGACAGCGTGGCCCAGCCCAGGCCCAGCGTGATCTGCACGAACAGGAACTGCGCCCAGTCCCAGGCCGGCCGCGCCGCGCCCTGCATGTGCGCGGGCGGCCGCGCCAGCAGCCAGCTGTAGAAGCTCCAGCTGATGATGGCCAGCAGCATGAACAGATCGCCCGGCACGAACTGCACCCGCGCCAGCGCCGCCACCTCGCCGCGCGCCAGCACCACGGCCACGCCCAGCAGCGACAGCAGCGCGCCGACCAGCTGCGCCCGGCCGGGCCGCACGCGGTACACCAGGGCGCCGATGGCCATGGCCCACACCGGCGAGCTGGCGGCGATCAGCGTCACGTTCAGCGGCGTGCTGGTGGTCAGCGCCAGGTACTGCAGCGCGTTGTAGGCGCCCACGCCGGTGAGGCTCAGCAGCGCCAGGTGCGGCCAGCGCGCACCCACCGCCGCGCGCGCCTGCGGCGAACCAAAGGCACGCCAGCCCAGCGGTGCCAGCAGCAGCAGGGCCAGCAGCCAGCGCGCGGCGTTGAGCCACAGTGGCCCGATCGACTGCACCGCCAGCCGGCCCACCACGGCATTGCCGGCCCACAGCAGCGGGGGCACGGCCAGCATCAGGGCAAGGCGGGGCGTCAGGCTCATGGCAGGGGCAAACCGGGGGCGACGGACAACCGGAAGAACAACCGGCGCGATGGATCAGCAGGGCGGCGGATTGTGGCCCGCCCTCCCCCGGCCTGCGCCCTGCGGCTGCCGGCTCGGCTGCAAACGCCGTTTGCATCGGCGCGATCTGCCGGTGACACGGCCACCGGCATGGCTGCGGTTACGCTTGCGCGCCACGCCCGACCGCGGGCCGCCAGGGCCCCGGCCCGGCAACGCCCCATCAGCCCAGACCACGGAGACTCCCATGCCCCAGGCGATCCAGATCACGCAATTCGGCGGCCCCGAGGCCATGCAGCTTGTGGAGCGCGAGGTCGGCGCGCCCGGCCCCGGCGAGATCCGCATCCGCCACCACGCCATCGGCCTGAACTTCATCGACGTGTACCAGCGCACCGGCCTGTACAAGAACGCCCTGCCGCTGACGCTGGGCATGGAAGGCGCCGGCGTGGTGGAGGCCGTGGGCGAGGGCGTCACCCACCTGAAGGCCGGCGACCGCGCCGCCTATGCCAGCAACCCGCCCGGCAGCTACTGTGATGTGCGCGTGATGCCGGCCAAGTGCGTGTGCAGGCTGCCCGACGAGATCGGCTTCGACACCGGCGCGGCCATGATGCTCAAGGGCCTGACCGTGCAGTACCTGCTGAAGAAGACGCTGCCGGCCGAGGGCCTGCAGCCCGGCGATGCCATCCTGTGGCATGCCGCGGCCGGCGGCGTGGGCCTGATCGCCTGCCAGTGGGCCAAGGCGCTGGGCCTGCAGCTGATCGCCACCGCCGGCAGCGATGCCAAGTGCCAGCTGGCGCTGCAGCATGGCGCGGCACATGCCATCAACTACCGCAGCGAGAACTTCGTCGAGCGCGTGAAGGCCATCACCGGCGGCCAGGGCGTCAAGGTGGTCTACGACTCGGTGGGCAAGGACACCTTCGAGGGCAGCCTCGACGTGCTGCGCCCCTTCGGCCTGCTGGCCAGCTTTGGCAATGCCTCGGGCCCGGTGCCGCCGTTTGCGCCGGGCATCCTGGGCACCAAGGGTTCGCTGTACATCACGCGGGCCACGCTGTTCTCGCACATCGCCACGCGCGAGGCCACGCAGGCCATGGCCGACGACCTGTTTGCGGTGGTCAAGAGCGGTGCGGTGAAAGTCCGCATCGACCAGCGCTACCCGCTGGCCGATGTGGCACGCGCCCATGTCGAGCTGGAAGCGCGCAACACCACCGGCTGCAGCATCCTGACCCTGTGAACCCCACCCCCACGGCCGGCACGCCGCAGCTGCCGGGCGCCATCCGCATCGCACCGATCACGCTGGCCCATGCGGCCAGCTTCCACGCCTGCCTGGACACCGTGTGCCGTGAAAAGCGCTACCTGGCGCAGCTGCACGCGCCACCGCTCGAGAAGGTGGAAGGCTTTGTGCGCGACAGCGTGGCCGGCGACGTGGCGCAGTTCGTGGCCCTGGATGGCGAACGCGTGGTCGGCTGGGCCGACATCTTTCCGGCCTGGGCGCATGCGCTGCAGCACTGCGGCCGCCTGGGCATGGGCCTGCTGCCCGAGTACCGCGGCGCCGGTCTGGGCGAAGCCCTGCTGCGCACCTGCGTCGCCAAGGCCTGGGCCAAGGGCCTGGCGCGCATCGAGCTGGAAGCACGCGCCGACAACCAGCGCGCCATCCGGCTGTATGAACGTGCGGGCTTCGAACACGAGTGCCTGAAGCCGCGTGCGCTGCGCTTCGACGGCGTGTACTTCGATGCCGTGCAGATGCGGCTGCTGAAGCCCGACGCCTGAGCGGCGCCACCAAAGAAAAAGCCCGACGGGAACCCGTCGGGCTTTTCAGTTGTGTGGTGGAGCCGGGGGGAATCGAACCCCCGTCCGCAAGCCATCACCGGCCAGTTCTACATGCGTAGCTGTCTGATTTGAGTCTCGTCGGCCAGGTCGCGCAGCAGCACGCTACCTGACAGACCAGTCACCTTGAATCTCGCACCCGGCCAAGTGACCCGGCAAGGTGCCAGCCGATGTGAATGACCTCACAGCCCTTGCCTTGCGGCTCAAGCCCGGCCCATCGGCCAACCGTTGTGAGGCTCACCGGTGTTTAAGCGGCGAGGGCGAAACGTTCGTCGTTCGCAGTTACTTGTTTCCAGCTGGATTTACGAGCTGATCTGGCGCTCGGCATGCCCTGTACCGACTCCGCACCCACGTCGAAGCCAGGTCGGCCCCTGGGAACCCCGTAGTTTAGGCCAGTTGCAGCCAGTTCAAGAGCTGGCCGGGATGATCCATCACATGGTCGGCGCCCCAGGCGGCCACCGGCTCGCCCTGGCCGAGGTAGCCCCAGGCGGCGGCCAGTGTGGCCATGCCGGCGGCGCGGCCGGCCTGCATGTCGCGAAGATCATCGCCCACATAGGCGCACGCTGCAGGCGCCACGCCCAGGCGGCGTGCGGCCTCGAGCAGCGGCTCGGGGTGCGGCTTGGCATGCGCCGTGGTGTCGCCGGCAATCACCACCGCGGCCCGCCGGTCCAGGCCCAGGCCGGCCACGATGGGCGCGGCAAAGCGCATGGCCTTGTTGGTGACGATGCCCCAAGGCCGGCCGGCGGCGTCCAGCGCATCCAGCAGCGGCGCCACGGCCTCGAACACGCGGGTGTCGACCAGCAGGCGCTCGGCGTAGCGGTCCAGAAAGGCCTGCTTCAGCGCCTCGAACTCGGGCTGCTCGGGTGTCACGCCAAAGGCCACGCCGACCATGCCGCGCGCGCCGGCGCCCACCATCGGCCGCAGCGCGGCCAGCGGCAGCGGCGGCAGGCCGTGGCTGGCGCGCAGGTCGTTGGCGGCGCCGGCCAGATCGGGCGCGCTGTCGATCAGCGTGCCGTCCAGATCGAACAGAGGAAGGAAGTCGGCGCTCAACCCGGCACCCGGCAGGCCAGCAGGTAGTTCACCGAGGTGTCGGCCGACAGCCAGTAGCGCTGCGTGAACGGGTTGTATTCCATGCCCTTGAAGCCCAGCGGCTCCAGGCCGGCCTCGCGCGCCCAGCCGGCCAGCTCGCTGGGGCGGATGAAGCGCTGGTACTCGTGCGTGCCCTTGGGCAGCAGCTTGAGCACATGCTCGGCGCCGACGATGGCGAACAGCCAGCTCTTGACGTTGCGGTTGAGCGTGGAAAAGAACACCCAGCCGCCGGGCCGGGCCAGCGTGGCGCAGGCGCGCACCACCGAGGCCGGCTCGGGCACATGCTCGAGCATCTCCATGCAGGTGACCACGTCAAAGCTGCCCGGCTGCTCGGCGGCCAGCGCCTCGGCGGCCACCTCGCGGTAGCGCAGGCGCTGCACGCCGCTTTCCATGGCGTGCAGCATGGCCACCTTCAAGGGCTTGGTCGAGAGATCGATGCCCAGCACGTCGGCACCGCGCTGGGCCATGCTCTCGGCCAGGATGCCGCCGCCGCAGCCGACATCCAGCACCGCCTTGCCCTGGATCTGGGCCAGGCCGTCGATCCAGTCGAGCCGCAGCGGGTTGATCTGGTGCAGCGGACGGAACTCGCCTTCGGCGTCCCACCAGCGGTGGGCCAGATCGCCGAACTTGGCCAGTTCCTGAGGGTCGGCATTGATGTTCATGGGGCGAGATGCTACCCGCCCCGGCCAGCCCTGGCGGCGGCCGGGCCGGCCGATCAGCCGCCGTGGCTGGCCGCCTGGTTCAACGCCCGCGCACGCGCTGCACCAGCGTCACGGCACCCAGCACCAGTGCACCGGCCACCACGCCCACCACGGCATTGGCCAGGTTGTCCACCAGCACGGCCCGCAGCATGCCGGCGCCCTCGGTCCAGGCCTGGACGACATGGTGCAGCGGCGCGAAGCCGTGCACCAGGATGCCGCCGCCCACCAGGAACATGGCCGCCGTGCCCACCACCGTGAGGCCCTTCATCAGCCAGGGGGCGCCGGCCAGCAGCGCGCGGCCCACGGCCTGCACCGCGGCGCCCGGGCGGCGCGACAGCCACAGCCCGGCGTCGTCGATCTTCACGATGCCGGCCACCAGGCCGTAGACGCCCACGGTCATCAGCAGCGCCACCGCCACCAGCACCGAGGCCTGGCGGGTGATCGCCTCGGTGGCCACGGTGCCCAGCGTGATGGCGATGATCTCGGCCGACAGGATGAAGTCGGTGCGCACCGCGCCCTTGATCTTGTCTTTCTCCACCGTGGCCAGATCCACCGCGGGGTCGAGCAGGGCCTGGGTCAGCTCGGCATGCTGGGCCTCGTCTTCAGCGCGGCTGTGCAGCCAGCGGTGGGCCAGCTTCTCGAAGCCCTCAAAACACAGGAACGCGCCGCCCACCATCAGCAGCGGCGTGATGGCCCAGGGCGCCAGCGCACTGATCAGCAGCGCCGCCGGCACCAGGATGGCCTTGTTGACCAGCGAGCCGCGCGCCACCGCCCATACCACCGGCAGCTCGCGATCGGCGCGCACGCCACTGACCTGCTGCGCGTTGAGCGCCAGGTCGTCGCCCAGCACGCCGGCGGTCTTCTTGGCCGCCACCTTGGTCATCACGCTCACATCGTCGAGCACGGTGGCGATGTCGTCGAGCAGGGCTAGCAGGCTGGTGGCCATGGGTAGTGCATGCGCCAGGGTTGGCGCCGGGGTTGCGGAATTGGGCCGCATGCTACCCGGCAGGCCTGGCGGGCCGGGTCGGCGCGAGGCGAATCCGGCTGTCGGCCCAGGCCGGCATGCCGGGTGACGGGCCTGGGCACCGCTGCGCGCCCGGCCTGCGGCGCCGCGGGCCTCAGCGTGGCGCGTTGATCGCGCGCTCGCTCTCGGCCAGGGCCTGGTTGTAGCGCTCGATGGCCTGCTGGCAGGCCAGCACGCTGCGAACCAGCGCGCCCTCGCGCGCGGCGCAGTCGGCCAGGGCCTTGCGGTCCTGCTGCGCAATCTGCAGGGCCTGGCCGTAGTTGATGCCGTCGGCCACCGGTGCCGGCGCGGCGCAGCGCGCCACCAGCAACTCGGGCGCCACGGGGCAGGCCATGGTGGGCAGCGGCTTGACCACCGTGGCGGCGCAACCCGGCAGCAGCAGGGCCACCGCCGCCAGCGTGGCGATCAGGGCGATGGGGCGCAGAGGGGTCAGGGGCAGGGGCAGGGGCAGCATGATCAACCTCCCACCCGCAGCGGCGCCAGCAGTTCCACCGGCACCGGCACCTTGGAGCATTCAAGCCCGGCCACACGCGCGCGCTCGGCCTGCACCTCGCCCTGCAGCCGCGCGATCTCGGCCTGCAGCGTGTTGCGCTCGGCCACCGGCAGCGTGGGATCGGCCACGCGATTCGCGATCTCGACGATGCGCGTCTGCTTGCCACCGCTGCTGCGCTGCAGCTCGGTGATGGTCTTGTCGCGGCCGGCCAGTGCGGTGTCGAGCTGCCCCTTGGCGCTGGCGAACTCGGTGTCGCGCGCCTTCTGCCGGGCCTCGAACTCGGCGCCGATGCCCTCGAGCTTGGACTTCAGCGCCTGGGTTTCCTCGGCATGCGCCTTCTTGGCCTGCTCACCCAGCTCGGCGGCCTTGGCCAGTGCCTGCTTGGCGTCGCGGCCCGACCAGCTGCCGGCCCACCAGCCGGCGCCGCCGGCCAGCACCATCACGATCAAGAGCACCAGGTTGCGCATGCCTCCCACCCCATCTTGGCTGATTGTGTGCGGCGCATGCTGTCACGATTCATTGCTGGCTTGCGCCTGCCCCCCCAGTTCGCAGAGGCCGGCCGCCCGCGCCTATCTTGACAAGGCGAGCTTGACGCCAAAGCCCAGCAGCAGCGTGCCGGCCACGCGATTGAGCCAGCGCGTCAGCGTGGGGCTGGCGCGCAGGCGCTCGGCAAACACCTTGGTGAGCACGATCACCACGGCCGCATAGCCGAAGGTGAGCACGGCGATGGTGGCCGCCATCACGCCGAAGGTGAGCACGCCCTGGTGGCGCTGCGGATCGACGAACAGCGGAAAGAAGGCCATGTAGAACACGATGGCCTTGGGGTTGAGCAAGGTGATCGTGAAGGCCTGGCGGAAGTAGTGGCCGGCGGTGATGGTGATCGGCGAGGCATCGCCCGGCTTGGCGGTGATCATGCGCCAGCCCAGCCACGCCAGGTAGGCCGCGCCCAGCCACTGCACGGCGTTGAACACCAGCGGCGCGGCCGCCAGCAGCGCCGCCACGCCGGCCACCGCGGCCCACATCAGCACCTGGTCGCCGCCGATCAAACCGGCCGTGGCCGCCAGGCCGCCACGCACGCCGCCCTTGCTGGTGGAGGTGATCAGCGCCAGATTGCCCGGCCCCGGGATGGCCAGGAACACGATCACCGCCACCACGAAGGCGCCATAGTCAGCCACACCGAACATCACCTGCTCCTGTTGTGCCGGCCCCTGCCAGCCGCCTGTTGCCCGGGCGCCCGTGGCCCCGGCGACCGCCAAGCCTGCGGCGCCGCATCGGCGATGATCCCACGGCCATGTCTGACAGCACCCTGCCCCCGGCCCTGGAGCCCCGCGACGACGAACTCGAGTTCTCGGCCATCCGCGCCCAGGGCGCCGGTGGGCAGAACGTCAACAAGGTGTCGAACGCCGTGCACCTGCGCTTCGACATCGGCGCCAGCCGCCTGCCCGAGGCGGTGAAGGCCCGGCTGCTGGCGATGGGCGATCAGCGCATCAGCGCCGACGGCGTGGTGGTGATCAAGGCCCAGGCCCACCGCAGCCTGCCGATGAACCGCGCCGAGGCGGTGGACCGCCTGCGCGCGCTGATCGCCGAGGCCGCGCATGTGCCCAAGGCGCGGCGCGCCACCAGGCCGACGCGCGGCTCGCAACGGCGGCGGGTGGAGGGCAAGCTGCAGCGGGGGCAGGTGAAGGCGCTGCGGGGCAAGGGGGGGATGGAGTAGCGCGTTTGCCCGGCTTCCCGGCTGCCCGGCTGGCAGGTCGCATTGGCATGTGGTGGCCACTCCTGCACTGCCCGATTTTCATTGCGCGCCGGCAAGAAGCCAGACGCCAGGCATCAACCTAAACCGGCGGCCCCGCCGACTCCCAGGCCCGGTACGGCCGCACCATGCGCAACCACTTGCGCGCCGGCAAGCTGAACTGCTGCTCGATCGCATCGGCGCGGCGGTTCAGCGTGTCGCGGTCGGGCACCACCACGCCGCGGCCGGCCACCACGATGGTGTTGCCTTCCTGCGTGGGCGCCAGCTGCCACAGCTGGTCGGTGCCGAAGGCTGCGGCGATGCGCGCGGCGCTGCGCTCGAAGCTGGCGTCGCGGCCGAACAGGTTGACGGTCATCAGGCCGCCATCGGCCAGCATGGCGCGGCAGGCGGCGTAGAAGGCCTCGTCGTCGAGCACCGGCGCGGCGGCGTCGTGGTCGTACAGGTCCACGCACAGCACATCCACGCTGCCGGGCGGCGCGTCGCGGCTCACCCATTGCGCGGCGTCGGCCTCCACCAGCGTCAGGCGCTCGTCTTCGGGCGGCAGGTGAAACCACAAGCGGTTGGCGGCCAGCACGGTGGGGTTGATCTCCACCACCGTGGTCGGCCAGCGCAGCACCTGGTGGGTGAAGCGGGTGATGGCGCCGGCGCCCAGGCCCAGCTGCACGGCCTGGCCGGCGTCGGGCGCCAGCGAGCCGGCGTCGCGCCACAGCATCCAGGCCATCATGCGCTGGATGTACTCCAGCTCCAGCTTCTTGGGGCTGCGGATGCGCATCGCGCCCTGCACCCACTCGGTGCCCAGGTGCAGGTAGCGCACGCCGTCAAATTCGCTGATCGTGGCGCCGGCCAGATCGGTCTGGCGGCGCGCGGTTTTTTTGGTGCTCATGCGGTGGCCGAGGGCCCGGGCGTGGAGGGTTCAACAAGAAGATGCGGGCCCAGCGCCTCGCGCCAGGCGGCCAGCTTGCGCTCGAACGACCAGCTGGCGTTGGCCGGGCTGGTCGATGGCAGCCGGTACACCGGCACGCCAAAGGCCCGTGTGATGCGCAGGCTGCGCGCCGATTCGCCGCCATTGTGGGCGATGGCCGCCAGCTGCGGCAGTCGCGCCAACAGGCCGGGCAGATCGTTGGGCTCGGCCTGCTCGATGGCCGAGTCGAGGCTGCCCTCGCGCCGGCAGGCGGCGTACACGTCCCACAGGCCCAGGCCGTGGGCGCGCAGCGTGCACAGGCGCTGCGCATAGGGCTGGGCGGCCAGCGGCTGGCCGATCAGTGCGCCGACGATGGGCCAGAACTGGTTGCGCGGGTGGCCGTAATACTGCTGCGCCGCCAGCGATGCAGCGCCCGGAAAACTGCCCAGCAGCAGCACCCGGGTGCCGGCATCGGCCACCGCGGGCAGGCCCAGCAGGCGGCCGCCCACCGGCGGCGTTGGCGGCGGGGGGTCGATTCCGTCACGCGGCTGGGTCATCATCGGCCTGCCGGCACCGGGCCGGCAACATTCAACGCAACGAGGGAAGGCTTCATGAACATCGAGGCAGTGATCAATTTTCTCAGCACCCAGGGCGCCGACTTCGGCCTGAAGATCCTGGGCGCGCTGGCGGCCTGGATCGTCGGGCGCTGGCTGATCAGCATGGTGGTGCGGGCCTTCGGCGCCGCGCTGGCCGCCGGCCGCAAGGTGGATGCCACGCTGGCCAACTACCTGAAGTCGATTCTGGGCGTGGTGCTCAACATCGTGCTGGTGCTGGCCATCCTGGACATCTTCGGCGTCAAGACCACCTCGTTCGCCGCCTTGCTGGCCGGTGCCGGCCTGGCCATCGGCACGGCCTGGGGCGGCCTGCTCACGCACTTTGCGGCCGGCGTGTTCATGCAGGTGCTGCGGCCGTTCAAGGTGGGCGATTTTGTGCAGGCGGGCGGCGTCACCGGCACGGTGCACGAGCTGGGCCTGTTCGGCACCACCATCATCACGCCCGACAACGTGCTCACCATCGTGGGCAACAACAAGGTCTTCTCCGACAGCATCCAGAACTTCTCGGCGCTGCCGCACCGCCGCGTGGACTGCACCGCCAAGGTGGCCAACAGCGTCGACCCGGTCGACGCCATCGCGCGGCTGAAGGCGGCCGTGGCGGCCATCCCCAACGTCAAGGCCGATCCGGCGCCCGATGTCGACCTGCTGCAGTTCACGCCCGAAGGCCCGCTGCTGGCGGTGCGCCCGTACACCCACACCGACCACTACTGGCAGGTGTACTTCGACACCCACCGCGCCATCGTGGCCACCTTCGGCAGCGCCGGCTACCCGGTGCCCGAAACCCCGCTGGCCCCGCGCAACCGCTGATCGGGCAGCAAGGCGGCCAGCCGCGGCAGCGCGGCTAGGGCATTGGCCGTGGTGATGCGGGCCGTGTCGTCCAGCGTCCAGCCGCGCAGCGCGGCCAGCGTGCCGGCAATGCGCGGCAGCTCGGCCGGCTCGTTGCGGCTGCTGGCGCCGGCCGCGCGCTCGGCGGCGGTGCGGTAGGCCCAGGCCGGCGGGATGTCGGGCGCGTCGGTTTCGAGCACCAGTGCGCTGTCGGGCAGGTCGGCGGCCAGGCGGCGGATCTGCAGCGCGCGCTCATGTGTCATCGCGCCACCAAAGCCCAGGCGCCAGCCCTGCGCCACAAAGCGCTGGGCCTGCACATGGCTGCCGTTGAAGGCGTGGGCGATGCCGCCGGCCACCGGCACGCGGTTCAGGCCGGCCAGCAGCTGGTCGGCCGAGCGGCGCACATGCAGGATCACCGGCAGGCCCGCGGCCCGCGCCAGTTTCAGCTGCGCCAGGTAAAAGCGCTGCTGGCGCGCGGCGTCCAGCCCGGGCACGAAGAAGTCGAGCCCGATCTCGCCCACCGCCACCAGGCGCGGGTCGTCGCGCCAGCGGCCCAGCGCATCGGCCAGCTGCTCGAGATCGGCCTCGTCGGACCGATCGACATACAGCGGGTGGATGCCCAGTGCATAGGCCAGGCCATGGGCATGGGCCAGCGCCCGCACGGCCTCGAAGTGGCGCGCCATCACCGCCGGCAGCACCTGCATCTGCACACCGGCCGCGGCAGCGCGCGCGGCCACGGCCGGGCGGTCGGCATCGAACTCGGGCGCGTCGAGGTGGCAGTGGGTGTCGATCCAGCAGGGCATCGCGCGATGATGCCTCGGGCCGGCCCACGGGCCGCCCAGAGCCCGCACCGGGCTTCAACGGCCACGCCCGCCCGCCCCGGCAACCGCCCCGCCACCCGCCGCGGCAACCCTGGCCCCACTGCGGTGCTGCGGCGCGTGTTACCTTCATGGCACGCAGCCTTTGCATGGCTGCCGGAGCCCCTGATGAAGGCCCGCCACCCCTTGTACAGCCGCTCGCCACAGCGCCCAGGCAGCAGCCCGCCCGCCGCGGTGGCCGCGGCAGTGCCAGCGGCCGCGGTGGCGCACGATGCACAGGCTGCGCAGGCCACTGTGGCCGCACACCCGCGGCACACAGCACACGCCGCGCACCCCTCGGCTCCCGGGCAGATGACCACGGCCACGGCCACGGCAACGGCAACGGCCGCACCCTGCCCGTCCCGCCGCCAGGCGCTGCAGGCCTGGCTGCAGCGGCGCGAGCGCTGGCTGTGGGCGCTGGGCGCGTTGCTGCTGGCGCTGGCCGCCGGCTGGCCGGCATGGACGCAGCGCCAGCCCGGGCCCGTGAACCTGAAGGCACTGGACGCCGCGCTGCGCGAGTCGCTGATCAAGGAGCCGCTGCCCTCGGCCGCCGCCGCGGCCTATGCGGCGGTGCTGCCCTCGGTGGTGCGGATGCAGGGCCATGCTGCGGTCACCGCCCCCGCGGCCGCCGGCCAGGCCAACAGCCGAAAGCCGCGGCCACCCGCCGGCGCCCGGCCGGGCGACGAGGCCGACGGCGAGCCGCACGCCGCCAGCGTGGGCACCGGCGTGGTGATCGTCGACCGCGGCCTGATCCTCACCGCGCTGCATGTGGTGGACGGCGCGGCGCGCATCAGCGTCACCTTTGCCGATGGCAGCCAGAGCGATGCGGTGCTGGTCAACCGCCAGCCCGAGAACGACCTGGCGGTGCTGCAGGCCACCGTGCTGCCCGACGACCTGCACGCCGCCACGCTGCGCAGCACGCAGGGCCTGGCGCCGGGCGACGAGGTGCTGGCGGTGGGCTTTCCGTTCGGCATCGGGCCCTCGGCCTCGGCCGGCGTGGTGTCGGGCCTGCAGCGCGAGTTCAGGGCGCCGATGGCGGGCCGGTGCTGCGCAACCTGATCCAGTTCGATGCCGCGGCCAATCCCGGCAACTCGGGTGGGCCGCTGGTCACGATGGACGGCCATGTGGTGGGCATCGTCACCGCGATCATGAACCCCAACCGCCAGCGCACCTTCATCGGCATCGGTTTTGCTGTGCCGATCGAGAACGCCGCGACCGCCGCCGGCATGCCGCCGTTCTGACCCCCCTGCCCCGCCCGCGCGAAGGGCCCCGCCCATGAGCACACCCGCATCACCCGCCGCCTTGATCGAGCAGGTGCTGTACGAAGTCAAGCGCGTGGTGGTGGGCCAGGACCGCTTTCTCGAGCGCGTGATGATCGCGCTGCTGGCCCAGGGCCATCTGCTGGTCGAGGGCGTGCCGGGGCTGGCCAAGACGCTCACCGTGCGCACGCTGGCGGCCACGCTGCGCGGCAGCTTCAAGCGCATCCAGTTCACGCCCGATCTGGTGCCGGCCGACCTGGTGGGCACGCGCATCTTCAACCAGAAGACCGGCGAGTTCGGCACCACGCTGGGCCCGGTGTTTGCCAACCTGCTGCTGGCCGACGAGATCAACCGCGCGCCGGCCAAGGTGCAGAGCGCGCTGCTCGAGGTGATGCAGGAGCGGCAGGTGACGATCGCCGGCGAGTCGCACAAGCTGCCGCAGCCCTTTGTGGTGATGGCCACGCAGAACCCGATCGAGACCGAGGGCACCTACCCGATGCCCGAGGCGCAGGTCGACCGCTTCATGATGAAGGTACTGGTGGACTACCCCAGCGACGACGAAGAATTCGTCATCGTGCAGCGCGTCATCGGCCCGGCGCTGGTGGTGCAGGCGGTGGCCGGCACCGGCCAGCTGGTGGCGCTGCAGCAGCAGTGCCGCGAGGTGTATGTCGACCCCAGCCTGATCCAGTACGCGGTGCGCCTGGTGGGCGCCACCCGGCGGCCTGCCCAGCACGGCCTGGCCGGGCTGGAGCAGTACCTGCAATACGGTGCCAGCCCGCGCGCCAGCATCGCGCTGGTGGAGGCGGCGCGCGCGCTGGCCTTTCTGCGCGGGCGCAGCTATGCGCTGGCCGAAGACCTGGGCGCGCTGGCCGCCGACTGCCTGCGCCACCGCCTGGTGCCCAGCTACGAGGCGCTGGCCGAAGGCCTGACGCCCGATGACCTGATCGCCCGCGTGATGGCCCAGGTGCCGCCGCCCGAGCAGCCGCTGAAAGATGGCCCGAATGCCTGACCCCTCGGCACGCGCAACGGGCCAGGCGCCGGGGCGCGGCGCCGAGGCCCGCCTGCTGCAGCGCCTGGAATGGACGGTGCTCAAGCGCCTGGACGGCCTGCTGCAGGGCGATTACCGCTCGCTGTGGCGCGGCGCCGGGATCGACCTGGCCGATCTGCGCGAGTACCAGGGTGGCGACGATGTGCGCCACATCGACTGGAACGTCACCGCGCGGCTGCAGGTGCCGCATGTGCGCCAGTACACCGAAGACCGCGACACCAGCGCCTGGTTCCTGATCGACCTGAGCGGCAGCATGAGCTTTGGCAGCGTGGTCGATGCCGGCGCCGATGCCGGCGATCCGGCCGTGCCGCTGCGCAGCAAGCGGGCGCTGGCCGAGGCCTTCACCGCGGCGCTGGCGCGCGTGCTCACCCACCACGGCAACCGCGTGGGCGCGGTGCTGTACGGCCAGGCCGGCGTGCACGCGGTGCTGCCGCCACGCAGCGGCCGCCAGCAGGTGCTGCAACTGCTGGCGCGGCTGCGCATGCCCGCACCGGTGCCGGCACCGGCCGCGGCACCGGCGGTGGCTGCTGCCGCGGCGGCGTCCGCCGGGCCGGCGGCGGGCGAGACCGGCACCCGGCTGGCCGAGCTGTTCGAGCGCGCGCTGGCGGTGCTGACGCGCCGATCGCTGGTGTTCGTGCTGTCCGACTTCATCAGCGCGCCGGGCTGGGCCGCGCCGCTGGGCCGCCTGGCGCAGCGCCACGACCTGCTGGCCGTGCGCCTGTTCGATCCGGCCGAGCTGGCCCTGCCCGACCTGGGCCTGCTGACCGTGCAGGACGCCGAAAGCGGCGAGCAGCTGCTGCTGGACACGCAAGACCCCGGCTTTCGCGCGCGCTACGCCAGGCTGGCCGCCGAGCACGAGGCCGCGCTGCGCACCCAGCTGGCCCAGGCCGGCGTGGACGTGCTGGAGCTGGCCACCGGCGACGACCTGCTGCAGGCCCTGCTGCGCTGCGTGCAGCTGCGCCGCCAGCGCCAGCGCCTGCCGGCCCCGCGCCGCGCAGCAAGGGCCTGGGCATGAACCTGCCCGACTGGCTGCCCCAGCTGCGCATGCTGGATTTCCTCTGGCCGCAGGCGCTGTGGGCGCTGCTGCTGCTGCCGCTGGCCGTGCTGGCCTACCTGGCGCTGCTGCGCCGGCGCCGGCGCCACGTGCTGCAGGTGCCCAGCCTGGCGCTGATCCGCCAGGCCCTGGGCCGCGGGCCGGGCTGGCGCCGCCATCTGCCGCCGGCGCTGCTGCTGGCCGCGCTGGCGCTGTTGATCGTGGCCGCAGCGCGGCCCACGGCGCGGCTCACGCTGCCGGCCTCGCAGCAGACCATCATCCTGGCGATGGACGTCTCGGGCAGCATGCGCGCGGCCGATGTGCTGCCCAACCGCATGGTGGCCGCGCAGGCCGCGGCCAAGGCCTTTGTGGCCGGCCTGCCGCGCAGCGTGCGCATCGGCGTGGTCAGCTTTGCCGGCACCGCCGCGGTGGTGCAGGCGCCCACGCACAGCCGCGACGACGTGGTGGCCGCGATCGACCGCTTCCAGCTGCAGCGCGGCACGGCCATCGGCTCGGGCCTGGTGCTGTCGCTGGCCACGCTGTTTCCGGATGCGGGCATCGATCTGTCGCAGATCACCGGCGCGCGCGCCATGCCCGGCAGCGCGGCCGAAGGGCCGGCCCGCAAGCCGCGGCCACCGGCCGAGCCCGGCAGCTACCGCTCGGCCGCGGTGATCCTGCTCACCGATGGCCAGCGCACCGTCGGCCCCGATCCGCTGGAGGCCGCCAAGATGGCCGCCGACCATGGCGTGAAGGTGTTCACCGTGGGCATCGGCACCAAGGCCGGCGAGGTGATCGGCTTCGAGGGCTGGAGCATGCGCGTGCGCCTGGACGAGGAGACGCTCAAGACCATTGCCACGCTGACCCGCGGCAACTACTTCTACGCCGGCACCGCGCAAGACCTGAAGCAGGTGTACGAGGGCCTGTCCAGCCGCCTGGTGGTGCAGACCCAGGAGACCGAGGTCAGCGCGCTGTTTGCCGCTGCCGGCGCCGCGCTGCTGCTGCTGGGCGCCGGGCTCGGGCTGTGGTGGTTTGGCCGGGTGACCTGATGCTCCTACCGCGCCGCTGCGCGGTGCCGCCAGCGCCCGCCGGACGACTGGCCGCGTGCGTTTGCCGCTAGGTCTGCAGCCAGCGCAGCAAGGCCGCGTAGAGCCGCTCCGGGTCGACCGGCTTGGCCACATGGTCGTCCATGCCGGCGGCCAGGCAGGCGGCGCGGTCTTCGCCAAAGGCATTGGCGGTCATTGCCAGGATCGGCATGCGCCCGCCCACCAGCGCGCGGATGGCGCGCGTGGCGGCCAGGCCGTCCATGCCGGGCATCTGCACATCCATCAGGATCAGGTCGGGCCGGTCGACGGTGGCCACGGCCACCGCCTGCTCGCCATCCTCGGCCAGCAGCACCTGCAGGCCGGCGGCGTGCAGCAGCTCGGCGGCCACCTCGCGGTTGACCGCGTTGTCGTCCACCAGCAGCACGCGCGCGCCGGTGTGGCGCTCGCGCAGCAGGGCCTCGGCGCGGCCGCTGCCGGCGTCTGGCGCGCTGGCCAGCGCGCGGCCGCGGCGCAGCACGGTGCGCAGCAGCGCGTCGTGCAGCACCGAGGGCCCGATCGGCTTGACCAGCACCTCGGCAAAGCCGACCTCCTGCGCCTGCTGGCGCATCTGCGGGTCGTCGTAGGCGGTCACCAGCAGGCTGGGCGGTGTGCCGTCGCCCAGCAGGGCGCGCAGCTGGCGCAGGGTCTGGATGCCGTCCATCGGCGCCATGCGCCAGTCGATCAGCAGCACGTCGTAGCCACCACCGGAGGCCAGCGCGCGCTGCACGCGCTGGATGGCCTCGTCGCCCGAGGCCGCCAGCTCGACCTCCAGGCCCAGCATCTCGAGCCGGTCGCGCAGCGCCACGCGCGCTTCGGGCAGGTCGTCCACCAGCAGCGCATGCAGGCGGTCCAGGCCGTCGTGGTCGGTGCGCAGCTCGGGCTCGTCCACCGCGCCCAGCCAGGCGGTGAACCAGAAGGTGCTGCCCACGCCGGGCTCGCTGCTGACGCCGGCGTCGCCGCCCATCAACCGCGCCAGGTGGCGGGTGAGCGCCAGGCCCAGGCCGGTGCCGCCAAAACGCCGGGAGGTGCCCGATTCGGCCTGCACGAAAGGGTTGAACAGCTCGCCGCGCTGCTCGGGCGTGATGCCGATGCCGGTGTCGCGCACCTCGAAGCGCACCTCCACGCGGCCATCCACCTCGCGCAGGCGCTCGCCCAGCAGGCGCACCCAGCCGTGCTCGGTGAACTTGACCGCGTTGGACAGCAGGTTCAGCAGCGCCTGGGCCAGCCGCGTGCTGTCGCCGCGCAGCCGGTCGGGCAGGTGGTCGGTGTCGAGCACCAGCTCCAGGCCCTTGGCGCGGGCGCGCTCGCCCACCATCTCGCAGGCCCGCACCATCAGCGCCTCGACCGAGAACACCGCGCTGTCGAGCACCAGCTTGCCGGCCTCGATCTTGGACAGGTCGAGCACATCGTCGATCAGCTGCAGCAGGTGCTGCGCGGCGCTGCCCAGGCGATCCACCCGCTCGCGCTGCAGCGTGTCGCGGCTGTCGCGGCGGATCAGGTGCGCCAGGCCGATGATGGCGTTCATCGGCGTGCGGATCTCGTGGCTCATGTTGGCCAGGAAGCTGCTCTTGGCGCGGTTGGCGGCCTCGGCGGCATCGCGCGCCAGGCTCAGCTCGTCATGGGCGCGGCGCAGGTCGGTGATGTCGGTGCCCAGCACCGTGAAGCCCAGCACCCGGCCGTCGGCCTCGTCGGGCAGGTAGACCAGGCGGTGCACCTGGCGCTGCGCATGCGTGCCGGTGACGCGCTCGAAGTTCTGCACCTCGCCGGCCAGGGCACGCTGCATGCGGCGGTCGATGTCGGCGGCCTCGCCCGGGGGCCGCAGTGCCGCGGCCGGCTGGCCCAGCGCGTCCTGCGCGGTGGTGTGGTTCCAGGCCAGCCAGGCACGGTTGGCATAACGCAGGCGCAGCTCGTGGTCCCAGTACGAGACGCGGCCGGGCAGCTTGTCGACCACCGCGCGGATGAAGCGCTCGGCATCGGCCAGTGCGCGGTGGCTGTCCTCCAGCGCCAGCGTGCGCTCGGCCACCATGCGCTCGAGCGAGGCGCGCGAGTCTTCCAGCGCCTGGCGCAGCCGCGCCAGCTCGGTGATGTCGCGCGAGATGCCGAACATGCCGGTGACCTGGCCCTGCGCGTCGCGCAAGGGGCCCTTGGTGGCGAGGTAGACCACCGGCCCGTCGACCGTGGTCAGACGCTCCTCGAAGCTGCGCGCCTGGCCGTCGGCCATCACCAGCGCGTCATTGGCCATCACCTGCGTGGCCTGCTCGGCGCTGAACAGCAGCTGGTCGTCGTGGCCGATCACCGCCTCGGCGGGGTGGCCGGTGATGCGGGCTGCCTCGCGGTTGAACAGCAGGTAGCGGCCCTGCCGGTCCTTGGCGAAGATCACGTCGGTGGAGTGCTCGCCGATGGCTTCGAGCAGGGCCATGGCCTGCAGCCGCTCGCGCAGCGACTGCTCGGTGGCCCGGGCCTCGGTCAGCGCCTGGCGCTGGCGCAGCAGCCGGGCCATCAGGCCCAGCGCCAGCAGCAGGCCCAGCGCCGCGGTGGCAATGCCCGCAGTCTCGCGCCAGGCCTGGCCACGCAGCGGCGCCAGCGGCAGCGCCACCTGCAGCCACCAGCCGGTGCCCGCCATCGGCTGCAGCAGCAGCAGGGCCGGGCCGGCGCCGCCCGGCAGCGATTCCACCGCCAGCGGCTGGCCCGCGCGCAGCTCGCCGCGCAGTGCGCGCACCACCGGCGCCTGCAGGTCGGACAGGCGCAGCACCGGCACCGGCGGCCCGGCCGCCTCGGCGCCGGCTGCGCCGGCATCGGTCTGGCCCAGCAGGCGATCGCCGTCGGGCAGCCACAGCGTGGCCCGCGGCGGCGCGGCGCCATCGCGCGCTGGCGTCTGCAGCTGCGGCCCGAGCTCGCGCGCGGCGTCGATCTGCCACACCACGGCGGCCCGCGCCGGCCGGCCGGTGGCCTGCAGCGGCATCACCACATCCAGGCGCAGCGGCGTGCTGCCGTCGCTGGCGGCCGGCAGCAGGCGCAGCTCGCCGGCGGCCAGCGCCTCGCGCGTGGCCATCTGCAGGCTGTCGCTCAGGGGTGGCGCGCCGGCACCGGCTGCCACCACCGCGGCCTGGGCATCGAGCACGCGCACGTTCACGCCGCCATTGGCCTGCAGAAAGGCATCGGCCCGCTGCAGCAGGCGCTGCGGGCCTTCGGGCTCGCCCGGCGCAGCCGGCCGGCTGTACAGCTCGGCCCACAGCGGGCTGCCCGACAGAAACTGCGCCAGCCCCAGCCGCGACTGCAGCCAGCCGCGCAACCGCGCCAGGCGCAGCTCGGCGGCGGCATGCACGCGCTCGGCGGCCAGGGCCTGCTGGCGCTCGTGGGCCTGGCCGACCGCCAGCAGGGCCACCGCCACCACGCCGGCCGCCACAGCCACCAGCAGCCAGCGCACCGACGCAGCGGATCGACCTGGACCGGCGAAAGCCGTGGACTCCCGAATCATGGCCGCAGTGTCGCACCGACCACGCGCCAGCCGCCCAGCGCAACTGCGGGGTGTTGGCCCGCCCCCGCAGCCCGGCGCGGCGCCGGGCCTGAGCCGCCGGCTAGCTAGACCAGCAGACCGCGCTCGAGCCGCAGCTGGCGGTCGCAGCGGGCGGCCAGGGCCGTGTCGTGGGTGACCAGCACGAAGGCGGTGCCGCGCTCGCGGGCGATCTCGAGCATCAGCGCGAACACCGCGTCGGCGGTGCCGCGGTCGAGGTTGCCGGTGGGCTCGTCGGCCAGCACGCAGGCCGGGCCGCTGACCAGTGCGCGGGCCATCGCCACGCGCTGGCGCTCGCCGCCCGACAGCTCGGCCGGCCGGTGCGCGGCACGCGGGCCCAGGCCCACGCGGCCCAGCATCTCGCGCGCCGCGGCCTGGGCCTCGGCCACCGGCTGGCGGCGGATGCGCAAGGGCATGGCCACGTTGTCGAGCGCGCTGAACTCGGGCAGCAGGTGGTGGAACTGGTACACGAAGCCCAGGTGGCGGTTGCGCCACAGGCCCTGGGCGGCGGCATCGAGCTGCGCCAGGTCCTGGCCCATCAGCTGCACGCGGCCGCTGCTGGGTGCGTCGAGCCCGCCCAGCAGGTGCAGCAGCGTGCTCTTGCCCGAGCCCGAGGCACCCACGATGGCCAGCGTCTGGCCGGCCTGCACCTGCAGGTTCACGCCTTGCAGCACGCTCACATCCAGGCCGCCCTCGGTGAAGCGGCGGCCCAGGTTCTCGCAGGAAAGTACGGTTTGGGTCACGACAGCCGGGCTCCAGCACGACAGAGGCGGTCCGCAGCCCGACCCAGCGGCCGCCGCGGACCCGGCTTGGCCGGGCCGCTGGCGGCGCCCCGTCCGTGGGGGGCGCCGACGGCGCTTCGTGGGGAGGCGCCGAAGGCGGTTCGTGGGGAAGCGCCGAAGGCGCTTCGGGGGGAAGCGCCGAAGGCGCTTCGGGGGGGCCTATTCATAGCGCAGCGCCTCGGCGGGCTTGACGCGGCTGGCACGCCAGCTGGGGTACAGCGTGGCCACGAAGGCCAGCGCCAGCGAGATCAGCGCAATCGGCATCACGTCGCTGGCGCGCGGGTCGCTGGGCATGCGGCTGATCACGTAGATGCTGCCGGGCAGAAAGGCCACGCCCAGCGCGCGCTCGATGGCCGGCACGATGCTGCCCACGTTGAAGGCGATCAGCAGGCCGCCGGCCACGCCGGCCAGCGTGCCGATGATGCCGCTCATCGCGCCCTGCACCACGAAGATGCCCATGATCGAGCGCGGGCTGGCGCCCAGGGTGCGCAGGATGGCGATGTCGGCGCGCTTGTCGGTCACGGTCATCACCAGCGTCGACACCAGGTTGAAGGCCGCCACCGCGACGATCAGCGTCAGGATGATGAACATCAGCCGCTTCTCGAGCTGCACGGCGTCGAACCAGTTGCGGTTGGTGCGTGTCCAGTCGCGCACGTACAGGCCCGGCGGCAGCGCCTGCACCAGCTGCTCGGCCACGCCGCGGGCCTGGTGCAGGTCGGCCAGGCGCAGCTGCACGCCGCCGGGGCCGTCCATGCGGTACAGGCGCGCGGCATCGTCGAGGTGGATCAGGGCCAGGCCCGAGTCGTACTCGTAGTGCCCGGCGTCGAAGGTGCCGGCCACCGTGAAGGCCTTGAGCCGCGGCACGGTGCCGGCCGGCGTCACCTGGCCGCCCGGCGCCACCAGCGTGACCGAGTCGCCCGGCCGCACACGCAGCATGCGCGCCAGCTCGGCGCCGAGCACGATGTTCCAGGCGCCGGGCTGCAGCTGGGCCAGCACGCCGTCCTTGAGCTGCGCGGCGATCGGCGTGACGCCGGCCTCGAGCGCCGGATCGATGCCGCGCACGATGGCGCCGCGCATCTCGTCACCCCGCGCCACCAGCGACTGCACGGCGATAAAGGGCGCCGCAGCCTGCACCTGCGGGTTCTTGCGGGTCAGCGCGGCGGTGGCCTGCCAGTCGGCCAGCGCACCGCCCTGGGCATCGAAGACCTCGATGTGCGACACCACGCTGAGCATGCGCTCGGTGACTTCCTTCTGGAAGCCGTTCATCACGCTGAGCACGATGATCAGCGCCGCCACGCCCAGCGCGATGCCCAGCACCGACACGAAGGAGATGAAGGAGATGAAGCCGTTGCGCCGCCCGGCGCGGCCGGCGCGGGTGTAGCGCCAGCCAACCTGCCACTCGTAGGGCATGGTGAAACGCGAAGTCATGGGGAGGCGATGCTACCGGAGGCCCGGCGCCGGCCGCGCAGCGTGCCGCCGCGATAATCGCCGCATGCAACACGCCGTGACCCACAGCGCGGCGGGCCGGGCGCCGGGCCGCCCCCCAGCCGGCCCGCCATCCCCTTGCCGGATCGCCCGACGCCTCCACCGGACGCAGCGCTGACATGCACCACCTGGTGCTCTCCTACGCCGGCGCGCTGACGCCGGCCGCCGCCCAGGCGGCGTCCACCCTCGCCCTGCCCCGGCTCGAACGCCTGCTGGCCCGGCTGAGCCCCACCCAGCGCGACGGCGGCGACGAGCTCTCGCTGACGCCACCGCACGAGCGGGCCTGGGCCGCCGCCGCCGGCTGGCCGGTCACCGACGGCCTGCTGCCGCTGGCCGCCGCCGCCGCGCAGCGCGACGGCCTGGCGATCGACGACGACCCGGCCGACGCGCCGCGCGGCTGGGGCCTGCTGTCGCCCACGCACTGGCACTTCGGCACCGAGCAGGCTTCGCTGATGGACCCCGCCGGCCTGGCCCTTGACGACGCCGACGCGCGCGAACTGTTCGATGCGCTGCTGCCGCTGTTCAACGACGAGGGCTGGGCCCTGCTGTGGGGCGCACCCACGCGCTGGTACCTGCGCCACGCCAGCCTGGCCGAGCTGCCCACGGCCTCGCTCGACCGCGTGGTCGGCCGCAACGTCGACCCCTGGCTCACCACGCACCCGCAGGCCCGGCCCTTTCGCCGCCGCCAGGCCGAGGCGCAGATGCTGCTGCACACCCATCCGGTGAACGCCCGGCGCGAGGCGCGCGGCAAGCTGCCGGTCAACTCGTTCTGGCTGTCGGGCACCGGCCGCGCGCTGGCCGGCACACCGCCGCCCGACTGGCAGTGCGACCACCGCCTGCGCGAACCCGCGCTGGCCGAGGACTGGGCCGCCTGGGCCGAGGCCTGGGGCCAGCTCGACGACGGCCCGCTGCGCGCCCTGCTGGCGCGTGCCGAGGCGGGCGAGGCGGTGGCGCTCACGCTGGCCGGCGAGCGCCAGGCGCAGCGCTACGAGGCGCTGCCGCGCGGCCTGATGAAGCGCTGGTTCGGCGCGCGGCGCGTGGCCGCGGCGCCACTGCTCGAAACCCTATGAACAACGAGACCACAAGCAACGCGGGCGCTCCGGGCGCAGGGCTGCAGCTGTTCGTGCGCGACGTGCCGCCGCGCGCGGCCTTTGCGCTCGAGCAGGCCGGCGTGCACCCGCTGCTGGCGCGGCTGTTTGCCGCCCGCGGCGTGCGCGGCACCGAAGCCCTGGACGACGGCCTGGCCCGGCTGCTGCCGCCGGCCACGCTGAAGGGCGCGGCCGAGGCCGCCGTGCTGCTGGCCGATGCCATTGCCGCGCAGCAGCGCCTGTGCATCGTGGCCGACTACGACTGCGATGGCGCCACCGCCTGCGCCGTGGCGCTGCGCGGCCTGGCCATGCTGGGCGCCGCGCCCGGGCAACTGCAGTACGTGGTGCCCGACCGCCAGATCCACGGCTACGGCCTCACGCCCGAGATCGTGGACCTGGCCATCGCCCAGCACCGGCCCGACGTGCTGGTCACGGTGGACAACGGCATCGCCAGCAGCGCCGGCGTGGCCCATGCCCGCGCCTGCGGCCTGAAGGTGCTGGTGACCGATCACCACCTGCCCGCCATCGACGAGCACGGTGCCGTGCAGTTGCCCGACGCCGATGTGATCGTCAACCCCAACCAGCCCGGCTGCGACTTTGCCAGCAAGGCCCTGGCCGGCGTGGGCGTGATGTTCTACGTGCTGCTGGCCACGCGCGCCGAGCTGCGCGCGCGCGGCGCCTTCGCGGCCGACAGCGGCGCCGGTGGCGCCGGTGGCGCCGGTGGCGACCAGGTTCGCCAGCCGCGCCTGGATGCGCTGCTGGACCTGGTGGCGCTGGGCACCGTGGCCGACGTGGTGCCGCTGGACGACAACAACCGCCGCCTGGTGGCCCAGGGCCTGAAGCGCCTGCGCGCCGGGCGCATGCAGCCGGGCGTGGCGGCGCTGTTCCAGGCCGCGGCACGCCAGCCGGCCCGCGCCTCGGCCTTCGACTTCGGCTTTGCGCTGGGCCCGCGCATCAACGCCGCCGGCCGCCTGGCCGACATGACGCTGGGCATCTCCTGCCTGCTCACCGACGACGCCGACACCGCGGCACGCCTGGCGCAGCAGCTCGATGCCATCAACCGCGAGCGCCGCGAGGTCGAGGCCGACATGCGCGTGGCCGCCGAGCTGCAGCTCGACCGCCTGCTGGCCGCGCCAGACCTCAGCACCGCCGTGCCGCCCGCGCTGGTGCTGTTTGACGACAGCTTCCACGAGGGCGTGGTGGGCATCGTGGCCGGGCGCCTGAAAGACCGCCTGCACCGCCCCACCTTCGTGCTGGCGCGCGGGCAGGACGGCTGGCTCAAGGGCTCGGGCCGCTCGATCGCCGGTTTTCACCTGCGCGATGCGCTCGATCTGGTCAGCAAGCGCCACCCCGGGGTGCTGAAGAAGTTCGGCGGCCACGCCATGGCCGCCGGCTGCACGCTGGCCGAAGACCAGGTGGCCACCTTTGCCCAGGCCCTGCGCCGGGTGGCGGCCGAATGGCTGCAGCCGGCGGCGCTGAACCGCAGCCTGGCCACCGACGGCCCGCTGGCCGCCGAGTGGTTCAACGCCCACACCGTGGGCACGCTCGAAGCCCAGGTCTGGGGCCAGGGCTTTCCGGCACCGGTGTTCTGCGACGAGGTCGAGGTGCTGCAGCAGCGCCTGGTGGGCGAGAAGCACCTGAAGCTGCGCGTGCGCACCGGCGGCCAGGCCGGCACGCTGCGCGACGCGATCTGGTTTGGCCACAGCGAGCCGCTGCCCGCCCGCGTGCGCCTGGCCTACCGCCTGAGCCTCGATGAATTCCAGGGGCAACAACGCATCCAGATGGTGGTAGAAGCAGCAACATGATGTTGCAGCACCGCCGTTCGATGCCCCACCCTGCCGGCCTGCCCGGCCTGATCCACCTGGCGCCCGGGCCCGGCCTGGCGCGCGCCCGCCGGCTGTTGCGCCGGGCCCGCCACGGTGCGGGGCTGCTGCTGGCCAACGGGCTGCTGGCGGCCGGCCTGCTGGGGGGCGCCAGCCCGGCAGCGCTGGCGCAAGCGCCCGCCAGCAGCCTGAAGGCTCAGCCGGTGGCCCACGGCCTGGTCAACCCCTGGGGCCTGGCCTTCCTGCCCGATGGCCGCATGCTGGTCACCGAGCGGCCGGGGCGCATGCGCATCGTGGCCGCCGACGGCAAGCTGGGCCCGCCGCTGCCCGGCCTGCCCACCGTGGTGGCCGAGGGCCAGGGCGGCCTGCTGGACGTGGTGCTCGACCCCCGGTTCGCCAGCAACCGCCTGGTCTACTGGAGCTACAGCGAAGGCGCCGACGACGGCGGCAACAGCACCGCCGTGGCCCGCGCCCGGCTCGACGGTGCGCCCGGCGCCGAGCGCCTGGCCGAGGTGCAGGTCATCTTCCGCCAGATGCCGCGCGTGGCCAGCCGGCTGCACTTCGGCTCGCGCCTGGCCTTCGGCCAGGACGGGCGCCTGTTCATCACGCTGGGCGACCGCTTCACGCGCAAGGACGACGCGCAGACGCTGGACAACACGCTGGGCAAGGTGGTGCGCATCGAGAGCGATGGCCGCATCCCCGCCGACAACCCCTATGCCGCGGCCAACGGCACGCCGCGGCCCGGCGTGCCGGCCAACGCCCGGCCCGAGATCTGGAGCCTGGGCCACCGCAATGTGCAGGGCGCGGCCGTGCACCCGGTGACCGGCGAGCTGTGGACCACCGAGCATGGCCCGCAGGGCGGCGACGAGCTCAACCTCACCCAGGCCGGCCGCAACCACGGCTGGCCGGTGATCACCTACGGCCGCAACTACGGCACCGGCACCAAGATCGGCGACGGCACCGAGCGCAACGACGTGGTGGCGCCGGTCTCGCACTGGCTGCCGGTGTCGATCGCGCCCAGCGGCATGGCCTTTCTGACCAGTGATCGCTACCCCGGCTGGAAGGGCAACCTGTTCATCGGCGCGCTGCGCGGCCAGGCCTTGCTGCGCCTGGAACTCGACGGCCACAAGCTGCTGCGCGAGGAGCGCCTGCTGCGCACGCTCAACGAACGCATCCGCGATGTGCGCCAGGGCCCCGACGGCTGGCTGTACGTGCTGACCGACAACCCCGACGGACGCATCCTGCGGCTGGTGCCATGAGTCACGGTCATGGACACGATCATGACCATGGGCACGACCATGGCCATGAACAGAACCATGACCATGACCATGACCACGCGCCTGGCCACGACCACGGCGAGCACAGCCACCTCGACGAGATGAGCCGCCGCGTGCGGGCACTCGAGTCGGTGCTCAGCGCCAAGGGCTACATCGACCCCGCCGCGCTCGATGTGCTGATCGACACCTACCAGACCCGCATCGGCCCGCGCAATGGCGCACGCGTGGTGGCCCGCGCCTGGGTCGACAGCAGCTACCGCGACTGGCTGCTGCGCGACGCCACCGCCGCCATCGGCGCGCTGGGCTACAGCGGCCGCCAGGGCGAGCACATGCTGGCGGTGGCCAATGGCCCGGGCCAGCACCACCTGGTGGTATGCACGCTGTGCAGCTGCTACCCCTGGCCGGTGCTGGGCCTGCCACCCACCTGGTACAAGAGCGCGCCCTACCGCGCCCGGGTGGTGAAAGACCCGCACGGCGTGCTGGCCGACTTTGGCGTCACGCTGCCCGCGGGCACCGCGGTGCGGGTGTGGGATTCGACCGCCGAGCTGCGCTACCTGGTGATTCCTGAACGGCCGGCCGGCACCGACGGCTGGAGCGAAGAACGGCTGGCCACCCTGGTGAGCCGCGACTCGATGATCGGCACCGGCCTGGCGCTCGCCCCCACCGACCCCACCGCGGCCCCCACACCCGCAGCGGCCCCCGCCCCGGCCCCCGCCAGATGAGCCAGCCCGGCCTGCCCTACACCAGCCATGCCGACCTGGGCGGCACGCCCGAGCGGCGCCCGGTGCAGCCCGAGCCCGAGGGCGAGCTCTGGCATGGCGAGTGGGAGCCGCGTGCGCTGGCCCTCACGCTGGCCATGGGGGCCACCGGGCAATGGAACATCGACCAGAGCCGCAGCGCCCGCGAAACCCTGCCCGACTACGCCAGGCTGAGCTACTACCAGATCTGGCTGGCCGCGCTGGCGCGGCTGCTGACTGAGCGCGGCCTGGCCACCGCCGACGAGCTGGCCAGCGGCACGCTGCAGCAGCCGCCGCGCCCGGTGGCCCGCGTGCTGGCGGCCGCCGATGTGGCCGCCGCGCTGGCCAAGGGCTCGCCCACCGCGCGCCCGGCCGCGGCCGGCACGCCGCCGCCGCGTTTTGCCGTGGGCGCACCGGTGTGCACCGTGGCCACAGCGCCGGCCCATCACAGCCGGGTGCCCGCTTATGCCCGCGGGCGGCGCGGCGTGGTTCACAGCGTGCACGGCCTGCATGTGTTTGCGCCCAGCCATGCCCAGGGCCTGGGCGAACAGGCGCAGTGGCTCTACACCGTGGTCTTCGACGGCCGCACGCTGTGGGGCGACGAGGCGCAGCCCGGCACCCAGGTGTCGATCGACGCCTGGGAATCCACGCTGGAGCCGGCATGACGCTGCCTGCCCAGCCCGAGGGCCAGGGCCACGGCGCTGCGGCCGAGGCCAGCGCCAGGCCGCCGGTCGACCTGGGGCTGTGCCCCGGCCTGCCGCTGGGCGGCGGCCGGGCCGATGCCGCCGCGGCCGAGCCGGTGTTTGCCGAACCCTGGCAGGCCCAGGCCTTTGCCATGACCCTGCAGCTGCACCGCCAGGGCCTGTTCAGCTGGCCCGAGTGGGCCGCGGCACTGGCCGCCGAGATCCGCCGCGCCCAGGCCGCCGGCGATGCCGACCTGGGCCACACCTACTACCACCACTGGCTGGCCGCGCTGGAGGGCCTGGTGAGTGCCAAGGGCGCCACCGATGCCGCCACGCTGGCCCGCCACGCCCAGGCCTGGGGCCATGCCGCCGAGCGCACGCCGCACGGCCAGCCGATCACGCTGCAGCCGGGCGACTTTCAGCGCGGCTGATCGCCGATCCAGCGCCACCACCACCAGGCGTCGAGTGACCAGCGCCCCGGCCCCCACAGCAGCAGGCCCAGCAGCAGGCTGCCCCAGAAGATGTGCAGGTTCAGGGCCGGCTCGGGCAGCTCGGGCAGGCTCAGCACCGCCACGGCATTGACCACCAGCAGGCCCAGCGCGGCGATGCGCCCGCCCAGGCCCAGCAGCAGCAGCACCGGCAGCACCAGCTCGCCGGCGGTGCCCAGCACGGCCGCCAGCGCCGGCGACAGCAGCGGCACGTGGTACTCGTGCTGAAACAGCGCCAGCGTGGTCTCCCAGTCACGCAGCTTGGTCAGCCCCGACAGAAAGAACACCTGCGCCACATGCCAGCGCGCGGCCAGCTGCGCCAGCGGCTGCAGTTGCAGCGCGGCGGCCTGCACTGCCGCCTGCAGGCGGCGCAGCGCGTCTGAACAAGCCACGCGGCGTGGCGGCGGGCGGGGGGTGTCAACGGCCATGCTCGGCTCCTGCGGCTGGGCTGGAATGGGGGGCGGGGGCCGGGTCCTGCACGGCGCTGATCCAGCCCTCGCGCAGCGCGCGCAGCAGCCAGGCTTCGAACGACCAGGCGGGCGTGTCGGGTGGCAGCGTGTCGACGGGCAAGTCGGGCCGCGCTTCGGGCGGCGTGGGGCCGGCCTGGGCCGCCACCGCCGCATCCAGTGCGGCCGCCAGCGGCTGGCCGGCCAGCACGGCCGCGGTGAAGGCGGCGTCGGCGGGGTCCAGCACCTGCACGGTGGCACGCCAGCCCTGGCGCATCAGCAGCACGGCCTCGGGCCGGCGCGCTGTGCAGGCCGGCGCGGCGCGGCCCGCGGCCGGCTGCTGCTGCGCGGCCAGCCACAGCCCGGCCACCGGCCAGGCCAGGCGCAGCAAGGCGCTGCCGGGCCGCAGCCGCAGGCACAGCGCCGGCGCATCGGGCGCTGCCAGACGCGCCAGGCCGGCGGGCGGGCCGTCGCCGCCATCGGCCGCGCGTTCGGCCTGGTGCACGGCCCATTCCAGCCGGGCCAGATCGGCCAGCCAGGGCCGCCCGGCCAGCGGTGGTGCGGCGTCCAGCAGCGCCGGCAGCAGCTCGCCCGGCGCCTGCCAGTCGTCCAGATCGCCGCGCTGCGGCGGCGCCCGGCGCCAGGCCTGGCGCGCCAGCACCGCCATGGCCTCGGGCCCCACGGCCCGGGCCAGCACCGGGCAGATGCCGCCCAGCACCCGCTCGGCCGAGGCCGCGGCGTTGGCGGCATAGGCCTGCAGGCCGCGCGCCACCTGGGCCGGCGTGCCCTGGCAGGCCTGGATCAGGGGCTCGGCCGCCCGCCGGCGCCACAGCACCTGCAGCAGCTGCTGCTGGCGCCGCGCCTCGGCGGCGTGGCCGTTGGCCGCGTCAGCGCTGGCGGCCGGTGTCAGGGCCATGGGGTTCATGCCGCGCTGGCCGCCGGCTGGGCGCTGGCCTGCCTGTCCGCCGGGGCAAGGTCGCGCTGCCAACGTGCTGCCTGCGTGGCTTCGTCCAGCAGCACCTCCAGCGCCGGCAGGTCGGTGTCCCACTCGATCAGCGTGGGCACGGTGCCCAGGCGGCGCAGCGCATGGGCATAGGCCGCCCACACCGGGGCGTGCACGCGGCTGCCGTGGTCGTCGATGACCAGATCGGGCGTGCACGCATAGCCGGCCAGGTGGATCTCGCCCACGCTGCCGGGCGCCAGTGCGTCGATGAAGGCGCTGGCCGTGGCCAGCGGCTCGGTGCCGGCGTTCAGGGCATTGACCACCAGGTTGTTCACATCCAGCAGCAGCTGGCAGCCGCTGCGCCGCACCAGCGCATTGAAGAACTCGGCCTCGGGCAGGGCCGGCGCGCTGCCGGGCGGCTGCGCCCAGCCGAGGTAGGCCGAGATGTTCTCCACCAGGATCGGCCGGCGCAGCCGCTCCTGCACACGCTGCACATTGGCCACCAGGATGTCGAGCGCCGCCGGCGTGAAGGCGATCGGCAGCAGATCGCTGCCATGCACCGGTGCCGCGCCCTCGGCCAGCGGCGCGCGGGCGAAGCTGGCATGGTCGCTCACCCGCAGCGGCTCGATGCGCTGCACCAGCGCCGCCAGGCGGTCGAGGTGCCAGTCGTCCAGCCCGGCGGCCGAGCCCAGGCCCAGGCCCACGCCGTGCAGGCTGACCGGGTAGGCCGCACGGCCCTCGGCCAGCACCGCCAGCGCCGCACCACCGTCGGCAAAGAAGTTCTCCGAGTGCACCTCGATGAACTGCAGCGCCGGGCGCTGCTGCAGCAGCGCGCGGTAGTGCGGCTGGCGCCAGCCGATGCCGATGTTCACTTCTTCGGCGCCATGGTCTTGCCGCCTTCCTTGGCGCAGGTGCCCTTGGCCACGTACTTCCATTCGTCGGGGGCGTTGTCGGTCTTGGCCTGGCCGGCGCAGCTGTGCGTGCCGCTGGCATTGGCGCAGTCGTTCTTGCCGGCCTTGGCGATGCCGTAGCACTTTTCCTTGTCGTTGGCGGCCGCCGGCATGGCGGCGCCGAGCGCCAGTGCGGAGGCCAGGGCGGACGAAAGCACGAGGTGGTGGTTCATGGTGACGAAACTCCAGCAGGGTTGAGGGATCGATGTGACGCTGTCGCGTCGGTGTGCACATCGGTCGACAGGGTGTTCGGGCACCCGTCGCGCAGTGTGTCGTGGCGGGGCCCTGAATCCTTACACTGCCCCCACCCCGAGCTTGCCAGGCCATGCGCTCCACCCACAACACCTCCGCCGCACCCGACCCGCAAGCCGAGAGCCCTGCCGCCTTTGGCCAGCGTGTGGAGGCGCTGCGGCCACAGCTGATGCGCTTTGCGCGCACCCAGCTGCGCAACGAGGCCTGGGCCGAAGACGCGGTGTCCGAGACGCTGCTGGCAGCGCTGGAGAAACCCGGCGCCTTTGCCGGCCAGTCGCAGCTCAAGACCTGGCTGGTGGGCGTACTCAAGCACAAGCTGATCGACCAGCTGCGCCGCCACCAGCGCGAGGCCACGGTGCTGGACGGCGACGATGCCGAAGACCTGGACGCGCTGCTGTTCGATGCCAGCGGCCACTGGCGCGAGCCGCCGCGCGACTGGGGCGACCCGGCCGCGGCGCTGGGCCAGCGCCAGTTCTTCGAGGTGCTCGAGGCCTGCTGCGAACACCTGCCGCCGGCCCAGGCGCGGGTGTTCATGATGCGCGAGTGGCTCGACCTGGAAACCGCCGAGATCTGCAAGGAACTGGCGATCACCTCGACCAACCTGTGGGTGCTGCTGCACCGTGCCCGGCTGCGCCTGCAGGCCTGCCTGCAGCAGCGCTGGTTCAACCCACCCGCCGCCCTGCGCCCGGCCTGAGCGCCGGCGGCCGATCCACCCGACGAAAGCGCCTGCCGAATGGCCTTGTTGCGAAGCTGCCGAGATGTCACCGCCCTGGTGCTGCAGGGCCACGACCGCCCGCTGCGCCCGCTCGAGCGCCTGTCGATGCGCCTGCACTGGCTGGTGTGCCCGGGTTGCCGCAACTTTCGCCGCCAGGCCCGCGTGATGGGCCGGGCGATGGATGGCTGGCGCCACTACCGCGGCCACAGCGACGAATAGGGGCCGCCCGGCGGCGGCGACGCGCAGCGCGGCTACATGCGCTCGTGCGCCACCACCGGCAGCTGGTGCTCGTGCGGCGGCAGCAGATCGCGGCCGGTGCTGGTGTCGATGAAGCGCAGGCGCAGCAGGTACTGGCCCTCGGGCAGGCTCAGCGTGCTCTGCGTGGCGCCGTTGGCCAGATCCAGGGTCTGCACCGTCCGGCCGCCCTTGAGCACCTGGGCCACGAAATGCCCGGTGCGTTCGATGCTTTGGCCCACCGCGCACACGCCGTAGCCATCCACCGTGAACTGCAGCGTGAACGGGCTGGTCACCGGCTCGTTGTCGCGCAGATTGGCCAGGCCCAGCCACTCGCCCGGGCCGCGCGGGCGGCTCACCTCGTCCTCGTACCAGGCCTCGCAGGTGGTGGCAAACCGCGTGGGGTCGATGCGCACCGGCTCGGCCGTGCGCGCGCCGGTGACGGTGATGCGGATCTCGGGGCTGAACACGTAATAGGGCTTGTGTTCATGGTCGGCAAACAGCAGGCGCAGCGTGTGCGGGCCGGGCGGCAGGTCGAACACGGCCGAGGTCTGGCCCTTGCCGAAATGGCGGTGCGTGTCGCTGAACGGGATCTTGTCGGTGGCATTGCCCGGCAGCGGCGTGTCGATCAGGATGTGGTGGTGGCCGGTGTTCTTCATCGGCTTGCCGGCCGGCGCCACGCCGACGCCGCGCACCGCAAAGTCCACCAGAAACGGCGAGCGCACCCGGTCGCCATGGCGCAGGTTGGCAAAGTCGACCGTGGTCACGCCCTTGGCATTGGGCCGCGTGCGATCACGGGTGTACTTGAGCCAGCAGCTGCGCTCGAGCTCGCTTTGCGGCAGTGGCAGCGCCTGGGCAGGCTGCGGCCAGGCCATCAACACCAGGCACAGCAGACACACCAGACGCCACCAGCCGACCCACCCGGCTGCGTGCAGCCCGCCGGCCAGGCCGCCGGCATGCACCCCGGCGGCCGGCCCCCAGGCCACTGCCGGCCGGCCCGCGCGCACACCCCGGCCGCGGGGCCCTGCCGAGTCGCCCTGCTGTTCTTGCGCATCCGATCGCATGCTGCTCACCTGCTGCCCACTTGCCGTCCAGTTTCGGCCGCGCAGCATAAGCGACCCAGGTTTCTGAAACTGACTGGGCCTGCACCCGGCAGACGATCAGCTCAGGCGGCCGCCCGGCGTGTGCAGTTCGTCAATGCCTGCGGCCAGCAGGCCGATGGCCAGGCCGATGCCCTGCACCTGCTCGGCCAGCGGCATGGCCCGGCCGGCCGGGTGGCGCGCCGCCTGCTCGGGCAGCGGCGGCAGGTGGATGAAACCCGCCGGCACCTTGGGCCGGCGCCGCAGGCCGTGCAGCAGGCCGTACATGAGCTCGTTGCAGACGAAGCTGCCGGCCGACAGCGACAGCTCGGCGCGCAGGCCCTCGGCCTGCAGCCGCGCGACGATGGCCTTGGCCGGCAGCCGCGTGGCCAGGCCGAATGGCGCACCGGGCAGCACCGGCACATCCACCGGCCGGGCTCCGGCGTTGTCGGCCATGCGCGCATCGACCAGGTTCAGCGCCACCCGCTCGACGCTGATCGCGCCGCGGTTGCCGGCCAGGCCGAGCGCGATCACGCCCGCTGGCCGCCAGCGGCGCAAGGCCTGCTGCAGCACCGCGCGCGACTGGCCGAACACGCAGGGCAGCTGCAGCGCCACCACGCGCCAGCCGCCGATCTGCTGGCCGGCCAGCGCGCGCGCCACCTCCCAGCTGGGGTTGATGCGCTCGCCGGCGAAGGGCTCGAAGCCGCTCAGCAGCAGGGTTGGGCGCGGCCGCGTCATGGCGCCTCGCCCCAGCCGCCGCCACCGGGCGTCTCGATCACGAACACGTCGCCCACCGCCATCGGCACCGAGCCGATGTGGGCCAGCGCCTGCACCGTGCCATCGGCCCGCTCCACCCGGTTGATGCCGGGCGCGCCGGGCGCCCCGCCGGCCAGGCCGAAGGCCGGGTGCACGCGGCCGTTGCTGAGGATGCTGGCGGTCATCGGCGCCAGAAAGCGCACACGCCGCACGCCGCCATCGCCGCCCTGCCAGCGCCCGGCACCGCCCGAGCCGCGGCGGATGGCAAAGCCCTCCAGCCGCACCGGAAAGCGCCATTCCAGCACCTCGGGGTCGGTCAGGCGCGAGTTGGTCATGTGGGTCTGCACCACCGAGCTGCCGTCGAAGCCGCCCACCACCCGGCCCTGGGCATCGGTGATCACGCCGGCACCGGCCCCGCCGGCCACGGTCTCGTAGTACTGGTGCGTGGCGTCGCCGAAGGTGAAGTTGTTCATCGTCGGCTGGGCCGAGGCCAGCAGGCCCAAGGCGCCGAACAGCGCATTGGTGACGCAGGTGCTGGTCTCGACGTTGCCGGCCACCACCGCGGCCGGTGGCAGCGGGTTGAGCATGCTGCCGGCGGGCACCACGATCTTCAGCGGTTTCAGGCAGCCGGCGTTGAGCGGGATGTCGTCGTCGACCAGGGTGCGAAACACGTACAGCACGGCGGCCATGGTCACGGCCTTGGGCGCGTTGAAGTTGTTGCCCAGCTGGGCACTGGTGCCGGTGAAGTCGATCGTGGCCTCGCGCGCCGCGGCGTCCACCGTGACCGCCACCTGGATGCGCGCGCCGTTGTCCAGCGGCAGCGAGAAGCGGCCGTCCTGCAGCGTGTGGATCACGCGGCGCACCGAGGCCTCGGCGTTGTCCTGCACATGGCCCATGTAGGCCACCACGGTGTCGCGGCCGTGCTGCGCCACCATGGCCTGGAGCTCCTGCACACCCTTCTCGTTGGCGGCGATCTGGGCGCGCAGGTCGGCCAGGGTCTGGTCGGGGTTGCGGGCCGGCCAGGGGCCGGCGCACAGCAGCGCACGCAGTTCGGCCTCGCGCAGCCGGCCGTCGCGCACCAGCAGCAGGTTGTCGAGCAGCACGCCCTCCTCGGCGATGGTGGTGCTGAACGGTGGCACCGAGCCCGGCGTGATGCCGCCGATGTCGGCATGGTGGCCGCGGCTGGCCACGTAGAACGCGGGTTGGGCTTCGACGCCAGTGCCGCCGGCCCGTGGCGCCAGGTAGACCGGGGTGACCACGGTCACGTCGGGCAGGTGGGTGCCGCCGTGGTAGGGGTCGTTGAGCACATACACGTCGCCCGGCTGCATGGCCGGGTTGCGCTCGATCACGGTGCGGATGCTCTCGCTCATCGAGCCCAGGTGCACCGGCATGTGCGGCGCATTGGCGATCAGCTGGCCCCGGGCATCGAACAGCGCGCAGCTGAAGTCGAGCCGCTCCTTGATGTTGACCGAGTGCGCGGTGTTCTGCAGCCGCAGGCCCATCTGCTCGGCGATGTTCATGAACAGGTGGTTGAACACCTCCAGCATCACCGGATCGACCGTGGTGCCCAGCGCATGCGCCGTGGCACGCGCCGCCACGCGCTGCAGCCGCAGCTCGCCGCCGCGGCCCACGCGGGCCTGCCAGCCGGGCTCGAGCACGGTGGTGGCGTTGCGCTCGGCCAGCACCGCCGGGCCGTCGATGCAGGCCCCCGCCGGCAAGGCCTCGCGCTGGTACAGGCCGGCCTCGCGCCAGGCCTCGCCCGGGCCGTCGTCGGCCGCCACGTACATGCGCACCCGGGCCAGCGGTGCGGGCCGGCTGGGCGCGGCGTCGCCGGCCACGTCCGTGGCTTCGTCCGTGGCTTTGTCCGTGGCGCCAGCCATCGCGCCGCCCGTGGCGCCGTCAGCGCTGTCACCAGACGCCGGCAGCGCGAGGCCGGCGCCCACCGTCTCGGCGGCGCCGATGGCCTCGACCGTGGCCGCCTCGATGACCAGCGCCCGGTCGGGCATCAGGAACGCGAAGCGCTGGCGGTAGGCGGCCTCGAAGGCGCTGCGCAGCGCCGGCAGCGCGGTGGCCTCGTGCAGCGGCACGGCCAGTGCGGTGTCGGTGCCCTGGTAGCGCAGCAGCAGGCGCTGCTGCAGCCGGATGCGCGCGGCCGGCACGCCCTGGCCAGCCACCTCGGCGCAGGCGGCCTCGCCCAGCTGCACCAGCTGCGCGCGGGCCGCGGCCAGGCCGTCAGCGTCGAGCGGGCGCTCCACCGAGGCCTCGCGCATCGCGATCTGGTCGGCCAGACCCATGCCGTAGGCACTGAGCACGCCGGCCAGCGGATGGATCAGCACCTGGCGCATGCCCAAGGCGTCGGCCACGGCGCAGGCATGCTGGCCGCCGGCGCCGCCAAAGCACTGCAGCGTGTAGCCGGTGACGTCGTAGCCGCGCGCCACCGAGATGCGCTTGATGGCGTTGGCCATGCCGGCCACCGCGATGCGCAGCGCGCCGGCGGCCAGGCCCTCGGGCGTGGTGGCGCGGCCGGTGGCGGCCTGCACCTGGGCGGCCAGCGCGGCAAAGCCCTGCACCACCACCTCGCGGTCGAGCGGCTGGTCGGCGCTGGCGCCGAACACCGCCGGAAAGTGCGCCGGCTGCACGCGGCCGAGCATCACGTTGGCATCGGTCACGGCCAGCGGGCCGCCGCGGCGGTAGCAGGCCGGGCCGGGCTTGGCCCCGGCCGATTCGGGGCCCACGCGCAGGCGCGCGCCATCAAAGGCAATGATCGAGCCGCCGCCGGCCGCCACGGTGTGGATGCTCATCATCGGCGCGCGCATGCGCACGCCGGCCACCTCGGTGTCGAAGGCGCGCTCGAACTCGCCGGCGTAGTGGCTCACGTCGGTGGAAGTGCCGCCCATGTCGAAGCCGATGATCCGCACCGGCGGGCCGGCCGGATCGGGCGCCAGGGCCTGGGCGGTGCGCACCATGCCGACGATGCCGCCAGCCGGGCCCGACAGGATGGCGTCCTTGCCCTGGAAGCGCCGGGCCTCGGTGAGCCCGCCCGAGCTCTGCATGAAATACAGCGGCACGCCGGGCATCTGCTGCGCCACCTGCTCGACATAGCGGCGCAGGATGGGCGAGAGATAGGCATCCACCACCGTGGTGTCGCCACGCGGCACCAGCTTGAGCAGCGGGCTCACCTGGTGGCTGATGCTGACCTGGCTGAAGCCGAGCTCGCGCGCCAGCGCGCCGGCCTGGGCCTCGTGCGCGCCATGCCGCCAGCCGTGCATGAACACCACCGCACAGGCGCGGATGCCGGCATCGAACGCGGCCTGCAGCGCCGGGCGCAGCGTGGCCTCGGCCAACGGCCGCACCACCGCACCATCGGCACCGATGCGCTCGTCGGCCTCGACCACGCGCTCGTACAGCAGCTCGGGCAGCAGGATGCGGCGGTCAAACAGACGCGGCCGGTTCTGGTAGGCGATGCGCAGCGCATCGGCAAAGCCGCGCGTGGTGACCAGCAGGGTGCGGTCGCCCTTGCGCTCGAGCAGCGCATTGGTGGCCACCGTGGTGCCCATCTTCACGCAGGCCACGCGCTCGGGCGTGATGGCCTCGTGCGCGGCCAGGCCCAGCAGGCGGCGGATGCCCGCCACCGCGGCATCGGCGTACTGCTCGGGGTTCTCGCTGAGCAGCTTGGCCGTGGCCAGCGTGCCATCGGGGCGGCGCGCGACGATGTCGGTGAAGGTGCCGCCGCGGTCGATCCAGAACTGCCAGCGGTCCAGGGGCTTGGTCATCGGGGGGCGTCCTTGCAGGGGTCAGAGCGGATGGCCGGCGCGCAGCGCCTGCCAGCGGGCGTGCAGCAGGGTGCGCACATCGTGCACCGGCAGGCCGGTGGCGCGGCGCAGCGCCTCGGCATGGGGCGGCAGATTGGTGCATTCGAGCACCAGTGCACCGCAGTCGGGATGGCGTGCGCGCAGGCGCGCGGCAGCGTCCAGCACCTGGACGCGGGCATCGGCCTCGTCCAGCTCGGGTCGGTCTTCGAGCAGCGTGCGCTGGAACGCACAACCCGGCGCCAGGCCCTGCACCGGAGTGTCGGGCGCGGCGCCCGCGGCCTGCAGGTGCGCGGCGCCCAGCGCCTGGGCGTCGGCGGTGATCACGCCCGGCCGCATGGCCGCCAGGCCGGGCAGCAGCAGCAGGGCCGAGCTCCACACCGGCACCGGCAGCGCCGCCTGCAGGGCCTGTTGGTGCAGCACCAGAAAACCGCAGCCGGTGCCGATGGCCGCGGCCCCCTGCGCCACCAGGGCCTGTGCGGCGGCCAGGAAGGGCTCGAGCAGGCCGCGGGCGCCCTCGCGCACCACGCGCTGCGGCGAGGCCTGCGCCACGCGGCGCCAGCGCAGCGGCATGGCCCAGCCGTCGGCATGGCCGATGTCGCCCGGTGGACGCGGAAAGCGCGTGTCGAGCATCAGGATGCCCAGGAAGGGCGTGCCGCTCGACCCGGCCGCGGGGCCGGCACTCACAGCGAGGTGGCCGCGCGCGCGGCCTGGTCGTACAGGCCCGACATGGTGCGCAGCAGGCGCGCCAGCGCACCGATGTCGGTGTTGCTGTGGCCATCGAGGTTGTCCACCAGGCAGGCCTCGCGCACCGCGCGGTACTGCTCGACACAAGCCTCGCCGCGGGCGGTGGGGCTGTAGAACACCTCCTTGCCCAGCTTCTCGGTCTGCACCAGTTCGGCGGCCACCAGCTTCTTCAGCGAATACGCCACCACATGGGTGTCCTCGTAGTTCAGCACGAAGCAGATGTCGGCCAGCTTCTTGTTGCGGCCGCGGTGCTGCAGATGGTGCAGCACCAGCACGTCGGTGATGGTCAGGTCGGCGCAGCCGGCCGCGGCCATGCAGCGCACGGCCCAGCGCGAGAAGGCGTTCCAGCCGACGATCAGGCCGAACTCCAGCTCCGACAGCTCGACGCTGCGTGGCGACACCAGATGCGAAGACGAGACGATGCCCGCCGACTGCCGCGCCCCCGGTGCGGTGCGCGCCGCGCGGTCGCTGCGGGCCGCGGGTGACGCGCGGCGCGGCGCAGCGGTGGCGGCGACGACGACCGGTTCAACGGCAGCGGGCGCGGGTTTTCGAGGCATGGGACTTTCCGGCAAAACGCTGAAGATTTATTGACAATTTATTGGAGATGTTTCTAGACTGCAAGCGACCCGCGAGCCTTTTTTGTACCTGGTGCCCGGCGCCTTGATGCGCGCATGCCGCGCGGCGCCGCGCCGGCACCGGCGACCTGGCGGGCACGATCCCTGCTCAACTTCCTCACCGTCTTGCTGGAGCGCCCATGATCCCTGCCCGCCGTCCCCTGCTGCTGTCTGCACTGGCCCTTGCGGTCGCTGGCCTGGCTGCGCCCGCCCGGGCCCAGGTCAAGTGGGATCTGCCAGCCGCCTACCCGGCCACCAACTTCCACTCGGTCAACCTGCAGGCCTTTGCCGACGATGTCGACAAGGCCACCGGCGGCAAGCTCAAGATCACCGTGCATGCCAATGCCTCGCTGTTCAAGGCGCCCGAGATCAAGCGCGCGGTGCAGGGCGGCCAGGCGCAGATCGGCGAGGTGCTGATCTCCAACTTCGCCAATGAGTGGGCGCCCTTCGGTGCCGACGCGCTGCCCTTCCTGGCCGACAGCTACGACGAGTCGGTCAAGCTCTGGAAGGTGCAGAAGCCGCTGTTTGAGAAGAAGCTCGGCGAGCAGGGCCTGATGCCGCTGTACGCCGTGCCCTGGCCGCCGCAGGGCGTGTTCAGCAAGAAGGCGCTGGCCAGCGGCGCCGACATGAAGGGCATCAAGTTCCGCGCCTACAACCCGGCCACCTCGCGCCTGGCCGAACTGCTGGGCGCGCAGCCGGTCACCGTGCAGGCGGCCGAGGTCAGCCAGGCCTTCGCCACCGGGGTCACCGACAGCATGATCTCCAGCGGCTCGACCGGCGCCGACGCCAAGCTGCACGAGCATGTGAAGCACTGGTACGACACCCAGGCCTGGCTGCCCAAGAACCTGGTGCTGGTCAACAAGGCGGCCTTTGCGGCGCTCGACAAGCCCACCCAGGACGCGGTGCTGAAGGCCGCCGCCGCCGCCGAGGAGCGTGGTCTGGCCGCCAGCAAGAAGGCCAATGGCGAATCGCTCGACAAGCTGCGCGCCGGGGGCATGCAGATCCTGCCGCCGCCGGCCGCGCTGTCGGCCGACCTCAAGAAGGCCGGCGAGGTGATGCTCAAGGAGTGGCTGGACAAGGCCGGCGCCGATGGCAAGGCCCTGGTCGACGCCTACCGCCGCTGAAGCCAGCCGCCCCGCGCCCCGCCCCATCACCAGGCCCGCCGATGTCCGCCACGCAGCACCCCCCGCTTGCTCCACCGGGCGCGCTGCGCCGGGCCCTCGATGCGCTGTACGACGGCGCGGCCTGGCTGGCAGCGCTGGCCATGGTGGGCCTGCTGCTGATGGTGCTGCTGTCGATCGCCGGCCGGCAGCTGCAGTTCCATGTGCCAGGCACCGACGCCTATGCCGGCTACCTGATGGCCGCCTGCGGCTATCTGGCGCTGGCGCACACGCTCAAGCATGGCGAGCACATCCGGGTGACGCTGCTGCTCAATGCGCTGCAAGGCCAGGCGCGGCGCGCGCTCGAGCTGTGGGCGCTGGCCGCGGCCTCGGCACTGGCCGCGCTGGGGGCCTGGTACAGCGTGCGCCTGGTCTGGCAGTCGCACCAGTTCCACGACATCTCCACCGGCAGCGACGCCACGCCGCTGTGGCTGCCGCAACTGGCCATGGCCGCCGGCAGCCTGATCCTGCTGCTGGCCTTTGTTGACGAGCTGGTGCTCGAGTGGCGCGGCCTGCGCGTGGTGCCCGGCAGCGACGAAGCGCTGCACCACGAATGACGGCCACCGCCCGGTGGCGGCACCCACCCCCACCTGCCCGCCGCCAGGCCCCCGCCCCCTGCCCACCCGGCCCGCCCGCGATGAATGACCTTGCCATCACCGCCCTGCTGATCGCCGCGCTGTTCGCCATCCTCGGCAGCGGCGTGTGGATCGGGCTCACGCTGTCGGGCGTGGCCTGGATCGGCATGCAGCTGTTCGCCAGCCGGCCAGCCGGCGACGCGATGGCCGTCACCACCTGGGGCGCGGCCTCGGGCTGGACATTGACCGCGCTGCCGCTGTTCATCTGGATGGGCGAGATCCTGTTCCGCACCCGGCTCAGCCAGGACATGTTTCGCGGCCTGGCCCCCTGGGTGCAGGGCCTGCCCGGACGCCTGCTGCACACCAACGTGATCGGCTGCGCCATCTTTGCCGCGGTGTCGGGCAGCAGCGCGGCCACCTGCGCCACCATCGGCAAGATGACCCTGCCCGAGCTGAAGCAGCGCGGCTACCCCGACGACATCGCCATCGGCTCGCTGGCCGGCGCCGGCACGCTGGGCCTGCTGATTCCGCCGTCGATCATCATGATCGTCTACGGCGTGTCGGCCGATGTGTCGATCGCCCAGCTGTTCATCGCCGGCGTGCTGCCCGGCGTGATGCTGGCGGCCCTGTTTTCGGGCTGGCTGGTGCTGTGGGCCTTGCGTCATCCGGGCCGGGTGCCGCCGGCCGACGCACCGATGAGCCTGGGCGCCAGGCTGCGCGAGTCGCGCTACCTGATCCCGGTGGTGCTGCTGATCACCGCGGTGCTGGGCAGCATCTACGCCGGCATCGCCACCGCCACCGAGGCCGCCGCGGTGGGCGTGGTGGGTGCGCTGGCGCTGTCGGCCGCCCAGGGCTCGCTCGACCGCCGCAGCTTCACCGCGGCGCTGCTGGGCGCCACGCGGCTGTACTGCATGATCGCGATGATCCTGGCCGGCGCCGCCTTTCTCACGCTGGCCATGGGCTACATCGGCCTGCCGCGCCATCTGGCCGAGTGGATCGGCGGCATGGGCCTCACGCCGGCGGGCCTGCTGGTGGTGCTGACCCTGTTCTACGTGGTGCTGGGCTGCTTTCTCGACGGCATCTCGATGGTGGTGCTGACCATGGGCGTGATCCTGCCCACGGTGCAGAAGGCCGGCATCGACACGCTGTGGTTCGGCATCTACATCGTGCTGGTGGTCGAGATGGCGCAGATCACGCCGCCGGTGGGCTTCAACCTGTTCGTGCTGCAGGGCATGACCCGGCGCGAGATCGGCTGGATCGCCCGCGTGACGCTGCCCTTCTTCTTTCTGATGGTGCTGGCGGTGGTGCTGATCTGGGTGTTTCCCGGCATCGTCACCTGGCTGCCGGCGCAGATGCGCGCCTGAGCGGCCGCGGGCGCGCGGCGCGCCGCCGCCGGCATGCGCGCCGCAGCACGGCTGCCGCGCCAAACTGCCGCGCCATCGACCCGCTGATCCACCGATCGCGCGCCCCTGCGGCCCCTAGCATCGAACGAGCGCCCCGTCCGCCCGCCCCGGGTGGACGCCGCGTGTTGCCCGTTCGCGAGGATCCGCATGTCCGACATGTCATTGCCGCCGCTGTCGTTGCTGCCATTGGGTGACGAGGCCTTGCCGCCCGCCGCCAGATCAGGCGCCCTGCCCGTGCTGCCGCCATTGCCAGGCACTGCCGCCATGGCCGCCCCGCTGGCCGCGCCCGGCTTCGCGTGGCCGTCGCTGCAGGAGCTGGGCTACCCGGGCCCCACGCCGCTGGCCGAGGCCGAGCCCTGCGAGATCGAAGGCCCCAACGGCACGGTCAGCGCCGGCCTGCTGCTGGGCCTGGACGCCGCCGCCGGCCTGGTGCTGATCAAGCGCAAGCAGTCGCGCACCCCGGTCTCGCTGAAGCTCACGCAGTTTCGCCGCCTGACCCTGATGCGCCCGCTGTCGCCGTTGCCGCAAGCCGCCGGCAGCGCCTTTGACGACACCACGCCGCTGCTGCCGCGGCGCGGCAACGGCGGCTGCCGCCTGCGCTTTCGCGACGGCCAGACGCTGCAGGTCAAGTGCATCGCCCATGCCGCCACGCCGCTGGGCCTGTTCACCTTCACGCCGATCAACATCGAGGGCGATCTGCTGCGCAGCTTCTATCCGCAGCCGATGATTGCCGAGGTCACCCACGCCGGCGCCGATGCCGACAAGACCGCCGGCAGCACCGGCGGCGTGGCACCGCCGGCCGTGGCGCGCAAGCGCGCCGGCGACAACCTGGCCATGCAGCCGATTGCCACGCCCGAGGCGCTGCGCAGCGCCATCGAGGAGCAGGCGCGCATGCCCGTGGTGCGCATCGGCGAGGCGCTGCTGGCGCTGGGCAGCATCAACAAGCAGCAGCTGTCGGACGCGCTGCAGGAGCAGAAGCTGCACCGCAACGTGCCGCTGGGCGAGCTGCTGGTGCGGCTTGGCAGCGTCACGCCCGAGCAGCTGCACACCGCGCTGGCGCGCAAGATGGGCTACCCGCTGGTCGATGTGGCCGAGTTTCCGGTCGAGCCCACCGCGGCGCTGCGCCTGCCCACCACCATTGCCCGGCGCCTGACCGCGCTGCCGCTGATGCTGCACGGCGGGCGCCTGGTGGTGGCGCTGGAAGACCCGTCGGCACGCAACGTCATCGACGAGATCGAGTTCACCGCGCAGAGCAAGGTGCTGCCGGTGCTGGCGCCCACCGGCAAGCTGGGCCGTGCGGTCGACCGCGTGTACCTGCGCCTGGGCGAGGACGGCATCGACCCCGGCAGTGACCTGTCCAGCCCGTTCTCGATGTACAGCCACGAGCAGACCGAGAACGCCGACAAGCTGCTGGCCAACCTGGAGACCGAGCAGGGCAGCGACAGCGACGAAGGCCCGGCCATCGAGCAGAGCGACAACTCGCTGGTGCGCCTGATCAACACCATGATCCAGGAGGCGCGCAGCCAGGGCGTCTCCGACATCCACATCGAATGCCCGCCCAGCCCGGCCAAGGTGCAGGTGCGCTTTCGCCGCGACGGCGTGCTGCGCGCCTACATCGAGCTGCCGGCCAGCTACCGCCAGGCGATGGTGGCGCGGCTCAAGATCATGTGCGACCTCGACATCTCCGAGAAGCGCAAGCCGCAGGACGGCAAGATCAACTTCGGCCGCTGGGTGCCGGGCCAGAAGCTCGAGCTGCGCGTGGCCACCATCCCCACCGCCGGCGGCAACGAGGACGTGGTGATGCGCCTGCTGGCCAGCGCCCGCGCGCTGCCGCTCGAGAGCATGGGCCTGCAGCCCGACACGCTGGCGCACCTGAAGAACGCCATCGAGCGGCCCTACGGCATGGTGCTGTGCGTGGGCCCCACCGGCAGCGGCAAGACCACCACGCTGCATGCCGCGCTGGCCCATCTGAACACGCCCGATCGCAAGATCTGGACGGCCGAGGACCCGGTCGAGATCACCCAGGCCGGTCTGCGCCAGGTGCAGGTGAACCCGCGCATCGACTGGACCTTTGCCAATGCGCTGCGCGCCTTTCTGCGTGCCGACCCCGACGTGGTGATGGTCGGCGAGATCCGCGACAAGGAGACCGCGCAGATGGCCATCGAGGCTTCGCTGACCGGCCACCTGGTGCTCAGCACCCTGCACACCAACAGCGCGCCCGAGACGGTGATCCGGCTGCTCGACATGGGCATGGACCCGTTCAGCTTTGCCGACAGCCTGCTGGCCGTGCTGGCCCAGCGCCTGGTGCGGCGCTGGTGCCCGCAGTGCGTGAGCTCGCAGCCGGCCACGGTGGAAGACACCGAGATTCTGCTCGACGAGTACCTGCACGCCTACCCCGACGCCGACGCGGCCCCCAGCCGCAGCGCCCTGCTCGACGAATGGCTGCAGCGCTTCGGCCATGACGGCACGCTGCTGCACTTTCATGCGCCCGGCTGCAAGCGCTGCAACGGCAGCGGCTTCTCGGGCCGCGTGGGCCTGCACGAGCTGCTGGTGATCAGCCGCGAGCAGCGCCACCTGGTGCAGATCTCGGCCGCCGCCGAGAAGATCCAGTCGCTGGGCATGCGCGAGGGCATGCGCACGCTGCGGCAGGACGGCATCCTGAAGGTGCTGGCAGGACTGACCTCGATCGACGAAGTGCGGGCGACCAGTAACACTTGAAGCGTGCGGGCCCCAGGTTCGCTCACAATCGCTGACCTGCGCTCTTGCCAGGGTGGTTTGTTGCTCGCTGCAGCCCGCCGGGGCGAACACCCGGCGCGCTGCACCGAGCCATGGGCAACCCCAAGCCCAGCCAGCCAGCCAGCCAGCCAGCCAGCCAGCCAGCCAGTTAGCCAGCCAAGCCACGCCCGGGCCCAGGCTCAGGCCAAAGCACCAGCCCAGCCCGCTCAACTCAAGGCTGACGCCAAGTCACCTTCGCGGCATTGAACATGCGCTTGAGCTCGCCCGAGCTGGCCAGGCCGTTCATCGCGGCCTGCACCGCCTGGGCCAGGTCTTCCGATTCCTTCTTGACCGCGCAACCCACCGCCCAGCCGTCCTTGCCACGCGGAATCGGCAAGGGCTCGATCGAGAAGCGGGCGTCGCCGCCCAGCACCGATTCCAGCTCCGAGGCGTGGCCGGCGGCCGCGGCCACCTCGCCGCGCTGCAGCGCCTGGGCGGCGTCGCAGCCGTCCTTCAGCTTGGTGACCAGGCGCTCGCGGTACTTGCCGCCGTCGGCGCCGATCAGCAGCCAGCCCGACAGGCTGAGGCCGTGCACCGCAATGCGCTGCTGCGGGCCGATGTCGTCGAGCGAGTCGAACTTGGGCACCTCGACCAGGCTGCGGGCGATCATCACCCGCTCGCGGTAGTAGGGCGCAAAGATCTGCACGCGCGGGTTGGCCAGCATCAGCGGGCGGTCCACCGGCACATGCATCAGCACATCGGCCGGGCCCCAGCCCATGTAGTGACCGCGCCAGACCATGTTGCGCAGGTCGTCGCCCATGTTCTCGCCGGCATGGAAGGGCAGCACCGAGGCCTTCAGGTCCATCGCCTTGGCCAGCGCGTGGGCCATCTCCACCTCGATGCCCTGGCCGTTGACGTGGAAGGGCGGCAGCTCGTGGTACAGGCCCACGGTGAGGATGCCGCGGCTGCGGATGCGCGTCAGCGCGCTGGGGCCGTCTTGCGCCAGGGCGGTCAGCGGGCTGCCGGCCGTGGCGCCGAGCGCGGCAGCAGCCGCCAGCAACTGGCGGCGGCGCAGGGCCGCCGGGGGGGCTTGGGTCATGGGGTCTCCTGGGGCGGCGCAGTATCGGCGTGATCGGCCCGATCAGCCCGACCCCGCGCGGCGTGTGGCCTTCGCGCCCGGGCCGCCCGGGCCGGGGGCCGCGGGCGTGGCCGATGGCGCTCGATCAGAACGGACGTTCGCGGCGCGTTTCCAGGTAGGCCTTGATCGACCACATGGCTTCCTGGTTCAGGATGCCTTCGAACGGGGGCATGTACACCGCACCGTTGCGCACCTTGCCGCGGCGCAGGCTGCCCAGGTAGTAGTCGTCGATGTCCTTCACGCAGGCGGCGCGCTTCTTCTCGTCCTTCAGGCTGGCGCACTCGTTGTCCATCTTGCGCAGGTCGGGGGCGATGCCGCCCGAGATGGCTTCCAGGCCGTGGCAACGGGCGCAGTTCTGGTTGTAGGCCGAGGCTCCCACCTTGATCGCCTTGTCGTTCTTGCGGTAGGGGTTCTCGGCGCGCCACTGCTCGCCCAGCTGCGGCAGGTCTTTGGTGTCCACGGCCTGCGGCGTCACGTCGCCGTGCGACCAGGCCGCGGCTGCGGCCAGCGCCAGCGCGCTGGCCACGCCGGCGCGGCGAAGGCGGGAAGAGAAAAGGTGGGGAATGCTCGACATGTTGCTGTCTCCGTCCATTGATGAAACACGATCGGCGGGCTCGACTGCAATCACCATGCCAGACCCTTCGCCCAGGAAGCATGCCCGGGCCGACTGTCATTTCGGCACCAAACGGCCGCTTCTGCATCCGCAGTCACCCGGGGCCTGCGGCCGCCCGATCAGGCTACCATCGCGCCCTCCGGGAACGCAGTTGTCCCGATTTGAAGCAAGCCGGGCACGGCCCGGGTCTTGCGATGTGTGCCCCCGCGGCGCCGGCCACAGGCGCTGGCGCCAGGAGACAACCGCCGACCGTGCGGGCAGGAGAAAAGCACATGCGTGGGCCGTTTCATCCGGCAATCGGCAGCCAGGGGGCGCGTCGCGGCAGCGAAGCACCCACCCGGCCGATTGCCTCGAGCCTCAATTTGAGCCACGACCACATCGACAAGATCGAACAGTCGCACGAGCGCTGCGTGGCGTTGGGCGTGTCGCGCATCGACGCGCCCGATCTGTCGCCGCTGGGTCGCCCCGATATGGTGGTGGTGCGCGACCGCAACCGCCGCCTGCACGAGCATGCGGCGCCGGTGATGGAGATGCTCTACGAGCAGATCGTCAACACCGAGAACATGGTCGTGCTGACCGATGCCACCGGCACCATCATCCACTCGATCGGCGACGACGATTTCCTCAGCCGCGCCAGCAAGGTGGCGCTGCAACCCGGCGTGAACTGGAGCGAAAGCACCAAGGGCACCAATGCCATCGGCACGGCCCTGGTGGAAGAAACGCCCACCCTCGTGCATGCCGACGAGCACTACCTGCACGCCAACCACTTTCTCACCTGCTCGGCCGCGCCCATCCTCGATCCGCGCGGCAACATCCTGGGCGTGCTGGATGTGTCGGGCGATCAGCGCAGCTACCACCAGCACACCATGGCGCTGGTGAAGATGTCGGCGCGCATGATCGAGAACCACTGGCTCACCGACGACTACCGCAACGTCATGCGGGTGCACTTCCACAGCCGGGTCGAGTTCATCGGCACGCTGATGGAGGGCATCCTGGCGATCAGCGCCGACGGCAAGCTGGTGGGCGCCAACCGCGGCGCGCTCGAGCAGCTGGGCCTGTCGGGCGCGGCGCTGCGCATGCACAGCCTGACCACGCTGTTCGGCACCACGGTGAGCGCGCTGGTCGATCGCTTCCGCAGCCCGCTGGCCACGCCGATGCCGGTGCACCTGAACGGCGGCCGGCAGTTCCACATCCACGCGCGCTTCAACTGGCCGGTGTGGACCAGCCTGGCCGAGGCCGTGTCGGGCAACGCTGTGACCGCGCGCGGCCCCGAGCACGAACCGCTGGCGCCCGGCGCCAGCACCGGCACGGCACCGGTCGCCCCCGCGGCCGCCGCCGGCATCGGCAGCGCCGCGCTGCGCAGCGATTCGGGCCTCGACCAGCTGCGCACCGGCGACGCCCAGGTCGGCAGCGTGGTCGACAAGATCCGCCGCGTGCTCGACCGCGACATCCCGATCCTGGTGCTGGGTGAAACCGGCACCGGCAAGGAGTTGCTGGCGCGCGCCATCCACATGGATTCGGCCCGCGCCAAGCAGCCCTTCGTGGCGGTGAACTGCGCCTCGATCCCCGACACGCTGATCGAGGCCGAGCTGTTCGGCTACGAGGACGGCGCCTTCACCGGCGCGCGCCGCAAGGGCCAGGTGGGCAAGATCGTGCAGGCCAATGGCGGCACGCTGTTCCTCGACGAGATCGGCGACATGCCGATCGGCCTGCAGGCCCACCTGCTGCGCGTGCTGCAAGAGCGCCAGGTCACGCCGCTGGGCAGCGCCAAGAGCGTGGCGGTGGATGTGTCCATCATCTGCGCCACGCACCGCAACCTGCGCGAGATGATCGAGCAGAAGGCCTTCCGCGAAGACCTGTTCTACCGCCTGAACGGCCTGGCCGTGCGCCTGCCGCCGCTGCGCGAGCGCAGCGATCTGATGGCCCTGGTGCGCCGCATCCTCGACCGCCAGCTCGGCGAGGGCCGTGCCGACGAGCGCGGCCCGCGCCGGCTCGAGCTCACGCCCGAGGTGGTGCGCCTGTTCGAGCGCTACCCCTGGCCGGGCAATGTGCGCCAGCTGTTCAACGTGCTGCGCACCGCCGCCGTGATGGCCGCCAACGAGACGGTGATCACGCGCGAACACCTGTCGGACGACTTTCTCGAAGAGTCGCGCGCGGCGCTCGGCGCCGAGGCGCCGCTGGCCCGGGCCGAGCCCGCGCTGACCGAGCCCCTGCACGGCGGCGCCGGCATGGCCGCCGCAGCCGGCGCGGGCGCACATGGCCCGTTTGGCACGCTGGCGCCCACCGCGCCTTCGGCCTACGGCCCGGCCACCGCCGTGCCGGCACCGCCGCCGATGGCCGCGATGCCGATGCGCGACAGCCCGGCCTCGATCCGCTCGCTGGAAGAGCAGGAGATCGAGGCCATCCAACGTGCGGTCGACCTGGCCGGCGGCAACATCTCCGAGGCGTCCAAGCGCCTGGGCATCAGCCGCAACACCATCTACCGCAAGCTGCGCTGGAAGAAGTGAGGGGCTGAGGCGGCCAGCCTCAGCGCTGCAGCACCTCGGGCTCCACCTGACGCCAGGCGCGCTGCCAGTTCAGCGCATGCCAGGGGTGCGCCGCCCAGTCGGTGGCCAGGCCGGGCCAGACCGGCGGGGCCTGGGTGTCGGATTCACCGCGCTCGATGGCCGCACGGGCCTCGGCCAGCAGCTGCAGCCAGTAGGCCTGGTGGCGGCGCGGCGCGCCGGCATCCATCGGCGCGCCCTGTTCGCCCAGAAACTGCGCCGCAGCGCCATCCGCGGCGGCCAGCTCGGCCAGTCGGCCGGCCGATTCGGCCAGGCGGGCCAGGTCGGCATCGCGCCCGTCGGGCGCACCACTGCCACCCAGCAGGCCGGGCGCCACCCACAGCGGCCGGTCCTGGTGGCGCCACACCGTCACCACCCGGCCGGCGCTGCGCGGCAGCCGCCACCAAATCCAGGGCCCCAGCCGGCCCTGCTCACCCTGCAGCAGCCGCTCGGGCCGCGGAATCGGCCGCGCGCCCAGATCGGCTGCCGCCCGGCCCAGCCGGGCGCGCAGCCGGGCCACGCACTGCGGGCACTGCTCGGCCATGGCCGCCGCCACCTCGGCATGCGCCCAGTGGCGCAGCGGCGCCGCGGCGGCCAGGCCACGCGCGCCCAGCACCAGCTCGGGCCGCGCCCAGGGGCTGACCAGATCGCTCACCGGGCGGCCCAGCTGGCGCCGCACCTGGCAGGCCAGCGCGCGGCCAAAGGCCGGGCTGGGCCCGCTGCCCAGCAGCCACAGCTGCGCGCCATCGGCCGCCAGCACCAGGTTCGACACCTGGCCGCGGTTGCCGACCCCGGCCTCGCCGGGCTGCGCGGGCAGCCACCACAGGCCCGGCGCCCATGTTTCGAGTTGCAACACCGGGCCGGGACAGACTGCCACCACCCGAGGGTTCACCCCAGGTGCCGAGGCGGGCGCCGCCCAGGCGCCGGCCAGGCCCAGCAGCAGGGGAATACCCTGTGCCAGGCCCTTCCAGCCCTGCGCCTTCATGACACACCACGAGCCAGCATCGCACGCTGCCACGCGCTGGCGGGTGGGCGAGCAGGCCCGCGGCGGCCGTCAGCGCACGGCATATGTCTTGCAGCGCCCACGGCCACAAAGGCCCACCCCGGGTGGGCGTCCGACAAGACCATGAGGGACCTGCTTCCAATGATTGCCATGCCGCACCGCCCCGGACTGCGCGCCCACCCGAAACCCGGGTGCCCACGGCCGTGAACATCGTGATCCTGCGCGGCGGTGCCCCGCGGCGCCGCCGGAACGATACGCGAAACGCCGATGCCGGCACGCGCGAGCGCGGCGTGATGGCCATCAGCGACGGCAGCGGCAGCGGCCACTGGGCGCTGGTGAACATGTCGCCCGCGGTGGCGCACCAGCTCGACAGCGACACCCGGCTCGACCACCACCCCGGCCTGCCCGATGGCGGGCTGCGCACCGTGGTGCTCACCGATGCCCAGGTTGACCATGTGGGCGGCCTGCTGAGCCTGCGCGACGGCGCGCCCATCGAGCTGTACGCCACGCCGGCGGTGTTCGAGGAGCTGACCACCGCGCTGCCGGTGCTGCCGGTGCTGCAGCACTACTGCGGCGTGCACTGGCATGTGGTGCCGGTGGCCGGTGACCGGCAGCAGGCCAGCTTCCGGGTCGAGGGTCTGCCGATGCTCGAGTTCACCGCCGTGGCCACGCGCACGCCGGCACCGCCGCACATGGCGCGTGGCGAGCATGGCGTGGTGGGCGACAGCATCGCGCTGGCCATCCGCCACATCGGCAGCGGCCAGCGCGTGTTCTGCGCGCCGGGCCTGGCCCAGCCGGGCAGCGAAGCCTTTGAATGGATGCAAGGCGCCGACTGCCTGCTGATGGACTGCCCCGACCACGACGCCGCGCCCGACTGGCTGAGCGCGCTGCGCGCGCTGCCGGCGCGCCACAAGGTGCTGCTGGGCCAGGCCGACGACGCGCTGGGCAGCCTGGCCGACGATGGCATTGCGCTGGCCTACGATGGCATGGAGATCACCCTCTGACGGGCACACCCCGAAACAAGAGGCATCCTCCGGGCGCGCCGGCGCGGCACATCATGGCGGGCAGGCCGCTGCGACCAGCCCGGGCAATCCACAGGTAGGCTGCGGCGCTCGGCGCGGCTACAAACACGGGGCTCACACCCACGGCATCGGCCACCCGCCAGGGCGGCCGCCGGCCACCGGTGCCACCACTGCCGCATGACACCTGAATCACCCGCCCCGGCCCGCCTGGCCATCGACTCGCTGACCAAGCGCTACGGCGCGCGCACCGCCATCGACGGGCTCAGCCTGCGCCTGGCGCCCGGCGCCTTCGTGGCGCTGCTGGGGCCCAACGGCGCCGGCAAGTCGACGCTGTTCCAGGTGCTCACCGGCCTGTTTGCGGCCGACGCCGGTGACGTGCAGGTCAACGGCCTGTCGCTGCGCCAGCGCCCTGCGGCCGCGCTGCGCCACATCGGCGTGGTGTTCCAGCAGATGTCGCTGGATCTCGATCTGAGCGTCGAACGCAACCTGCGCTTCCATGCCGATCTGCACGGCCTGCCGCGCGCGCTGGCGGCCGACCGCATCGCGGCCGGCGTCAACGGCGCCGGCCTGGCTGCCGACCTGCAGCGCCCGGTGCGCGAGCTGTCGGGCGGCAACCGCCGCAAGGTGGAGCTGGTGCGCGCGCTGCTGCACCAGCCGGCCCTGCTGCTGATGGACGAGCCCACCGTCGGCCTCGACCCCAAGTCGCGACGCGACCTGCTGGCCACCGTGCGCGCCGACATGGCCGCTCGCGCCAGCAGCGTGCTGTGGGCCACCCACCTGGTCGAAGAGGCTGCCCAGGCCGACCGCGTGCTGGTGCTGCACCAGGGCCGCCTGCTGGCCGACGGCACGCCGGCCGAGGTGAGCCAGGCGCTGGGCGGCGACTCGCTCGAGAACGGCTTCATCCGCGCCACCAGCGCCACCGGCGCCGTCAATGCCGCCGGCACCACCCGCAGCGCGCCAAGAACACAACCCGGAGACCCCGCGCCATGAACATCCGCCTCCACCTGCTGGCCCTGGCAGCAGCCTGCACCAGCCTGGGCGCGGCCGCGCAGGGCGTGGCCTATGTGTCCAGCGAGAAGGACCACACCCTCACCGTCGTCGACCTCAAGACCCAGGCCGTGACCGGCACCGTGGCCACCTGCAAGCGCCCGCGCCACCTGCAGCGCAGCCCCGACGGCAAGCAGCTGCTGGTGGCCTGCACCGACACCCACCAGGCCGACGTGATCGACCTGGCCACACGCAAGAGCGTGCGCCGCGTACCGCTGGGCGAAGACCCCGAGGCCTTCGACCTCTCACCCGACGGCAAGACCCTGTACGTCACCAACGAGGAAGACGCCGCGGTCAGCTTCATTGACCTGGCCAGCGGCAAGAAGCGCGCCGAGGTCAAGGTGGGCCAGGAGCCCGAGGGCATCAAGGTCACGGCCGATGGCAAGACCGTCTATGCCACCAGCGAGGTGGCCAACCTGGTGCACCAGATCGACGTGGCCAGCGCCAAGGTCACCAAGAACATCCAGGTCGGCAAGCGCCCGCGCCGCTTTGCGCTGACGCCCGACGGCGCCCAGCTGTGGGTGACCAACGAACTCGACGCCAGCATCAGCATCATCGACACCCGCAAGGGCGAGGTGATCGACACCCTGCGCTTCGAGGTCAAGGGCGCGCGCGCCGCCGACATCACGCCGGTGGGCCTGGCCATGACCCGCGACGGCCGCCGCGCCTTCGTCACCTTGGGCAAGGCCAACCATGTGGCCTTTGTCGACGTGGCCGCGCGCAAGACCACCCAGCTGGTGCTGGTGGGCAAGCGCGCCTGGGGCCTGACGCTGGACGCGGCCGAGAAGACGCTGTACGTGGTCAACGGCCTGTCCGATGACCTGACCATCGTGGACGTGGCCGACGCCAAGGCCCTCAAGACCATCAAGGTCGGCCGCGTGCCCTACGGCGTGGTGGTGGTCGAGTGATGCCACTGCGCCTTCTGCCACGGCGCCTTCTGCCACGGCGCCTTCTGCCACGGCGCCTTCTGCCGCGCGCCCCCGGGGCGCGGGCCGCGGGGCCGGCAGCCGCGCTGGCCGTGGCACTGCTGGCCACGCTGGGTGCCGGCGCCGCGCAGGCGGCCGGCTTCAAGCTCGTGCTGCTGGTGCCGGCCGACGACACCCGACTCGAGCGCGGCCGGCTCGAGCGTGCCGCGCTCGGCCAGGCCACCGGCCCGGCGGCCGATGCGCTGAAGCTGGCCCTGGCCGATGCCAAGCTCGAACTCGACGCGGCCGGCGCCACGCTGCAGCTCGAGGTGCTGGAGGTGGCCGACGCCGCCGCGGCCAAGGCCGCCGCCAGCCGCGCCGAGGCCGCAGGCGCGGCGGCCCTGGTCACCGACCTGCCCGCCGCCTGGACCCTGGCCGCCGCCGATGGCGCCAAGGCCCCGGTGCTCAACATCGGCGCGGCCAGTGATGCGCTGCGCGCCGCCGACTGCCGACGCAACCTCTTCCACCTGGCGCCCAGCGAGCGCATGCGCGCCGACGCGCTGGCGCAGTGGCTTACCGCGCGCAAGTGGAGCCAGGTGCTGCTGCTCACCGGCCCCGAGGCCGCCGACAAGGAACGCGCCGCCACCGCCCAGGCCGCCATCGCGCGCTACGGCCTCAAGCTGGCTGGCAGCAAGCCGTTCAAGCTGTCGGGCGACCCGCGCGAACGCGATCTGGCCAACCCGCTGCTGCTCACCCAGGGCCAGTACGACGTGGTGTGGGTGGTCGACAGCGACGGCGAGTTTGCGCAGACCCTGCCCTTTCGCACCGCGCTGCCGCGGCTGGTGGTGGGCGACGGCGGCCTGGTGGCGCTGGCCTGGAGCAGCCGCTACGAGCGTTACGGCGCGCCGCAGGTCACGCGGCGCCTGGCCAAGGCCGCAGGCCGGCGCATGGAAAGCCACGACTGGACGGCCTGGGCGGCCGGCAAGGCCCTGGTGGCCGCCGCGGTGAAGGCCGGCAAGGGCCCGGTGGCGGCCTTCCACAAGGCGCTGGCGGCGGTGGAGCTCGACGGCAGCAAGGGCGTGGCGATGAGCTTTCGCGCCTGGGACGGCCAGCTGCGCCAGCCGCTGCTGCTGAGCGATGGCCAGGCGGTGATCGGCACCGCGCCGATCGAGGGCATCCTGCATCCGAAAAACGCCCTCGACACGCTGGGCGCCGACCAGCCCGAGAAGCTGTGCAAGGTGCGGCCATGAGCAAAGCCAGCGGCGGACGCGCCGAGCGCCGGACCACCCCAGGCCGGCCCGCCAGCGCCGCGCGGGATCGGCCAACCGACCCGTCGGACAAGGGGCTGACATGAGGCATGCCTTGCAGGCCTGGTGGGCCATCGTGCTGCGCGAGCTGCTGAAGTTCAGCCGCCAGACCGGCCGCCTGGTCTCGGCCCTGGTGCGGCCGCTGCTGTGGCTGGCAGTGTTTGCCGCGGGTTTTCGCAACGTCTTCGGCGTGGCCATCGTCGAGCCCTACGACACCTATATCCCGTATGACGTGTACATCGCGCCGGGCCTGATCGGCATGGTGCTGCTGTTCAACGGCATGCAGAGCAGCCTGGCCATGGTGTACGACCGCGAGATGGGCCTGATGCGCCTGCTGCTCACCGCGCCGCTGCCGCGCTGGTGGATCCTGTTCGCCAAGCTCAGCGCCACCGCCGTGCTGTCGCTGGCGCAGGCGCTGGCCTTCGTGCTGGTGGCCTGGCTGATCGGCACCGAGCTGCCGCTGTGGGGCGCGCACACGCCGCAGGTGCTGCTGGCCGCGGTGGCCGCGGCGCTGATGCTGGGTGCGCTGGGCCTGCTGCTGAGCGTGCATGTCAAGCAGCTCGAGAACTTTGCCGGCACGATGAACTTCGTGATCTTTCCGATGTACTTCATGTCCACCGCGCTCTACCCGCTGTGGAAGCTGGAGGAATCGGGCGCGAACTGGGTCTACCAGATCGCGCGCTTCAACCCCTTCACCCATGCGGTGGAGTGGCTGCGCTTTGCGCTGTACGGCAAGGACCCCGGCCTGTCGCCCTGGATCGTGCTGGGCACGCTGGCGCTGTGCTTCCTGCTGGCGGCCTGGGGTTACGACCCGCAGCGTGGCTTTGGCCAACTCACCAAGCGCGGAACATGACACCCCCCCCCGATGCGCCTTCGGCGCCTCCCCCCCAGGGGGGCACCGCTGGCAGCCCGACGAAGCCGGATCTGCGGCGCTCACTGGGTTTGCCTCGCGCTGCAAACAACGGTGGGCCCGCCATCGAACCCCTGTGGCTGGAGTGGCTCGCCCTGGGCGGCATGCTGATCTTCGGCGCCTGGCTGCTGGGCATGCGCGGCGTGTGGGCGCTGCTGCTCAGCAGCGACCCGACCGGGCTCACGCTGGTGATCATCGTGGTGTTTCTGGCCAGCACGCTGTGGTGCGGCGCACGCAGCCGCGAGCTGCAGCGCCAGCGTGCGCTGCTGGCCACCGCCCGCCCCGGCCTGCCCGGGCAAAGCGGCCAGAGCTGGGCCAGTGAATACCTCAGCGCGCTGGCTGCCGCGCCGCGCGATGCCGATGCCCCGGCCGAACTGCTGGCCGAGCACACCCACGGGCCGCACCACACGGCCTGGTGGGTCAACGGCATCCAGCTCAAGCTGGGCCTGCTGGGCAAGGTGATCGGCTTCTCGGTGCTGGCGCTGCAGATCGGCCAGATCCAGAGCTTCGATGCCAGCCAGAGCCAGGACCTGCTCAAGAGCCTGACCGCCGGCCTGGGCATCGCGCTGCTGACCACCATGGTGGGCCTGGTGGGCAACATCCTGCTGGGCCTGCAGCTCACCCGGCTGGACCGCTACGCCGATGCCCTGATGGCCGACATCCAGCGCCGGGGCATCGCGGTGCGCCACGCCGATTGAACATGGCACGCCGCCGCCGTGGCCCCGAGGCCGAGGTCGATCCGTTCTACGACATGTTGTTCAACATGCTGATCGCGTTCGTCTTCTGCTTCATCGTGGCGCTGCTGGCGATGAACCCCAAGGCCCTGAAGGCCGGCGACATTCCGGCCAAGGCCGAGTTCATCATCACGCTCAGCTGGCCCGACATGAACCCGAACGACATCGACGGCTGGGGCCAGGACCCCGGCGGCAACCTGGTGTGGTTTCGCGCCCGCGAGGCCGGCCTGATGCACCTGGACCGCGACGACCGCGGCCTGGCCAACGACTCGATCGTGGTCAACGGCAAGAGCATCGTGAACCCGCTGAACCAGGAGGTGATCACGCTGCGCGGCATCGCCCCCGGCGAGTACGCGTTCAATGCGCACTACTACGACAGCAAGGACGGCCAGCCGGTCGAGGTGACGGTGTCGGTGGTCAAGGTCAACCCGCGCGCCGAGGTCGTGTACTACGGCACCGCCACCGTGGCCCGCAAGGGCGACGAGACCACGCTGGTGCGCTTCACGGTGCTGCCCGACGGCAGCACCACCAACATCAACACGCTGCCACGGCAGCTGGTGCAACGGATGTGACCCGCCCATGGGACTCGCTCTGACCCTCTCGTTCGCAGCCCTGGTGCTGCTGCTCACGCTGGCCCTGCTGTGGAGCCGCTGGCCGGGCTGGCTGAAAGGCCTGCTGGTGGCCGGCGTGGCCGTGTTCTATTTCTGGGCCGACGACGTGGTGCACAACCTCTCGGGCTGGCCCACGCCCGATGCGCTGCCCGAGCGTTTCACGCTGCTGGCGGTGGTGGTCGAGGAGCCCAGCGCCAAGACCGCCGGCGCGCTGTACCTGTGGGTCAATGCCATCGAGAACGGCAAGCCGGTGGCCCAGCCACGCGCCCACAAGCTGGCCTACACGAAAGACCTGCACGCCCTGCTCAACGAGGGCATGAAGAAGGCCCGCCAGGGCGTCAGCCAGATGGGCCAGGCCGTGCCCAAGCGCGGCAAGAAGGGCCTGGGCTGGCTGCGCCCCGGCGCCGACGAGCAGGAGGTGAAGATCCGCGACCTGCCCGCGCCGCAGCTGCCCGAGAAATGAACGCCCCCCGCAACGCCTTCGGCGTCTCCCCCCACTGGGGGGCGCCACCCTCGGCCCGGCCAAGCCGGACCCTGGGTGGCCGCCTGGTTTCGGCCTCTGCCCTGCTGGCGCTCGGCCTGCTGCAGGCCTGCTCGCAGCCCACGGCCAGCGGCTTTTTCCCGCTCGAGGCCGGCCACAGCTGGCGTTACGAGCAGCTCAGCGAGTGGGAGAACAACACGCAGGACAAGGAGACGGTGACCCTCAGCACCCTGGGCGCCGAAAGCCTGCCCGACCACGTGCCCGGCAGCGGCAAGGCCTGGCGCCGGCGCAGCGCCAGCGGTGTCGACTACTGGCTGCGCACCGACGACACCGGCATCTACCGCGTGGCCACCAAGACCGACCTGCAGGCCGAACCCGAGGCCGACAAGCCGGTGCGCTATGTGCTCAAGATGCCGCTGGCCGTGGGCACCAGCTGGCAGGCGCCCACCACTGCCTACCTGCTCAAGCGCGGCGCCGAGTTTCCGCCCGAGATCCGGCACACCCACAAGCCGGTGCTGATGACCTACCAGATCGCCGCCGTCGGCGAGGCCGTGAAGACCCGCGCCGGCGAGTTCAGCGACTGCCTGCGCGTGCAGGGCACGGCGGTGATGAAGCTGTTTGCCGACCCCGTGGTGGGCTTTCGCGAGATGCCGCTGCACAGCACCGAGTGGTACTGCAAGGGCGTGGGCCTGGTGAAGCTGGAACGCAGCGAGCCCACCAACAACTCCACCTTTCTGCAGGGCGGCAAGCTCGTGATGGAACTGACCGAATGGCAATGACCCGACCGCAGCGCGTTGATCCCGCCCGGCGCAGGCTGCTGGGCGCCGCGTCGGCACTGGCGCTGGGCCAGGCCTTCGGCGCCACGCTGGCCCATGCACAGGCGCCCTTCCCCACGCGGCCGATCACGCTGTGGCTGCCCTGGCCGGCCGGCGGTGCCACCGACCTCACCTTCCGCATCCTGGCCGACAACGTGGCCCGCCGCCTGGGCCAGAAGGTGCTGGTTGAAAACCGCGGCGGCGCCGGCGGCACGCTGGCCATGCCCATCCTGCAGCAGGCCGCACCCGACGGCTACACGCTGGCCCAGCTGCCGCAGACCGCGCTGCGCGCCCCCTGGACGCGCAAGGTGCTGTGGGACCCGATCCGCGACACCACGCCCATCATCCAGATCTCGGGCGTGACCTTCGGCATCGTGGTGCCGGCCAACAGCCCGTTCAAGGGCCTGGATGACCTGTTCGCCTTTGCCAAGGCCCACCCGGGCGAACTGACCATCGCCACCAACGGCACCGGCACCACGCCACACGTGGTGATGGACGACCTGTTCGGCCGCCGCGGCCTCAGCTTCAACCATGTGCCGTACAAGGGCACGTCCGAGCAGATGATCGCGGTCAGCACCGGCCAGGTCCAGGTGGGCGTCAACAGCAACGGCTTTGCGCCCTTTGTCGATTCAGGCCGGCTGCGCCTGCTGGTGACCTTTGGCGAGCACCGCACCCGGCGCTGGCCCGGCGTGCCCACGCTCAAGGAGCTGGGCCACGGTATCGTGGCCACCTCGCCCTACGGCATCGTGGGCCCGGCCGGCATGCCGGCGCCGGTGGTGGCGGTGCTGCACGAGGCCTTTCGCGCCGCGATGAACGACCCCGCCCATGTGGCCGAGCTGGCGGTGTACGACCAGGAGCTGAACTACCTGGGCCCGCAGGAGTACGGACGCGCCCTGAGGCTGGCCTACGAGACCGAGCGCAAGGTGGTCGAGCGCCTGGGCCTGGCGCGCAGCGAGTGAGCGGCCCCCGCCGCAGCCGAACGCGCCGTGGTGGCCGCTAGACTGCCGGGCGGCGGCCGCGCTGGCCGTTGTTGCAACCACCACCAAAGAGCACATCGAATGAAGACGCGTAGGGAATGGGCGGCGCGTGCCGCGCGCATGTTGACGGCCGCCACGGCGGCACTGACGCTGGCAGCCTGTGTCAGCACGCCAACGGCAACGCCAACGCCAACGCCACCCCGCTGGCAGGGCGAGACGCCGCAGGCCCTGCTGTGGGTGGGCAACAGCTTCTTCTACTTCAACAACAGCATGCACGGGCACCTGGGCGGGCTGCTCAATGCCGCCGGCGTGCGCGGCGTGCGCCAGACCTCGGTGACCATCAGCGGCGCGGGCCTGGACTGGCACGACATGGCCTCGCACTTCAAGCCCGGCTCGGGCATGGCGCGCTACAGCTTCACGCCCAGCAACGACGTGGCGTTCAACCAGTTCGAGCGCGCCTACGACATGGTGCTGATGATGGACTGCAGCCAGTGCCCCACCCACCCCAAGCTGCAGCAGGCCTTTCACGACACGGCCAAGGCGCATGCCGCCACCGTGCGCGCGGCCGGGGCCGAACCGGCGCTGTTCCTGAGCTGGGCCTACCAGGACCAGCCGCAGATGACCGAGCAGCTGGCGGCCGAGTACCTGCGCGCCGGGCGCGCCAACGGCATGCGCGTGGTGCCGGCCGGGCCGGCCTTTGCCGCGTCGATCGCCAAGCGGCCCGACATCAACCTGTACGCCCCCGACAAGCGCCACCCCAGCCTGGCCGGCACCTACCTCGGTGCGGCCGTGACCATGGCCAGCCTGTTCAAGAAGTCACCGGTGGGCAACAGCTACACCGCCGGCCTGCCGGCCGATGTGGCGCAGCATCTGCAGGCGGTGGCCTGGGAGACGGTGCAGTCGTTCAAGCCCTGACGGGCTGGCCGGCAGCGGCCGCGCCGACGAGGCGCTCTCAGCGCTCGTACATGAAGCCGGCGGCAGGCGGATGCACCTGGGCGCTGGTGGCATTGGCCACGATGCCGTCCACCAGCACGATGACGCTGCCCGCGGCATGAAAGCTGCGCGCGCCGGCCCGGGTGTTGGCGGCCACGGTGGTGGCCGCTGCCGGCAGCACGGCCGTCATCGCGGCCGGGTTGGCCGGGGCCTTGGGGGCCGTGGCCGTGGCGCCCGCGCCAGCCGGCTGGGCCGGCGAATGTGCCAGGGCAGGCAGCGACAGCAGCGCGCCGCCGGCGATCAAGAACACGTTGACGAGTCGAAGTTTCACGGCAGCCCCGGTGGTGGGTGCGCCCGGGCCCGCGGCTCAGGTCGCACGATGCCGATCTGTTCGGCCGGGGCGTGCCCAACTTGAGGCCGGGCGGGCCACCGGCACCGGCCTGGCGTGACAAACCGCGCACTCAAGCGGTGTGAATGAACCGTCGCGAGCGGTCTCAGGGTGGTTCGAGCAACGCAGCCGTACTGCCGTACGGCCAGTCGCGCAGGGCCGCCATGTGCCCCGCGCAGCAGGTTCATTCACCGCCTGTCAGGGCATGAACAGGCGATGCTGCTGGGCATAGCGCAGCAGCTCCACCGCGGTGGACACCTCGAGCTTCTGGCGGATCAGGGTCTGGTAGTTCGACACGGTCTTGGTCGACAGGTGCAGACGCTGGGCGATCTCGTCGATGGTCCAGCCGGCCACCAGGCCTTGCAGCACCTCGAACTCGCGCGGCGACAGCGCCAGGTGTGGCGGCTGGGCCTGGGCCTGGGTCGGCGCCGCGGCCAGATCGGGTGAGAGCACCGGGCGCTCGCCGCCGGCCACGCGGCGCAGCGCATCCACCAGCACCTCGGGCGCACTGCTCTTGGTGACGAAGCCGTCGGCGCCGGCCTGCAGCGCCTGGGCCACCATGGCCGGGTTGTCGTGCATGCTGAACACCAGCGTGCGCAGCGTGGGCCAGCGCAGCGCGATGCGGCGCAGCAGGTCGAGCCCGCTGCGACCGGGCATCGACAGGTCGAGCACCACCACATCCACCGCCGGCAGGCTGGCGCGCTGCAGAGCCGCGAGCGCGGCGTCGCCATCGGCATGTTCGGCCACCACGGTGAAGCTGGGCTCGGTTTCAAGCAGGCGGCGGTAGCCGGCGCGCACCACGGCGTGGTCGTCGACCAGCATCACGCGCAAGGGTGGCGGCATCGAGAAAGGCGGCAGCATCGTGTCTGCATTGTCGTTGCCGGCCCGCCAGGACGGCGCGGCGCGGCAGGTCGGGAATTTTTCCCGGGTGTGCCGGCGCGCGGCTTGCAGCAAGCTCGGCCGTGATGTCCAACAAAACAGCCGGAGACAAGCCCATGCAGTCCAGCCAGAGCCCCGATTCCACCCGCCGTGCCCGCCCGGGCCGGCCGCTGCAGCGCAGCGCCGTGCACCCCGCCACGCCGCTGGCGGCCGCCAGCCCCCCATGCGCGCCCCGGTGGGCGGCCCTGCCCGCCGCGGTGGCGCTGGCCCTGGGCGCCGGCCTGGCGCTGCCGCTGCAGGCGCAGACCGCCGCGCCCCAGCAGGTGGAGGTGGTGGGCACCTCGCCGCTGGCCGGCCTGGGGGTGGACCGTGACACTTTGCCCTATGCCAGCCAGGTGGTGCGCCGCGGCACGCTGGATGCGGCACAAAGCGATCACCTGACCGACTTCCTGCGCCGCCGCGCCAGCGGCATGCAGGTCAACGACATCCAGGGCAGCCCGCTGCAGGCCGACCTCACCTACCGCGGCTACCGCGCCTCGGGCCTGCTGGGTGCCAGCCAGGGCCTGTCGGTCTACCTCGACGGCGTGCGCATCAACGAGCCCTTTGGCGACGTGGTGAACTGGGACATGGTGCCCGAGTTCGCACTCGGCAGCCTCACCGTGCTGCCGGCGGCCAACCCGAGCTTCGGCCTCAACACGCTGGGCGGCGCGCTGGCGCTGACCACCGTCAACGGTCTCAGCGCGCCCGGCGTGCAGGCCGAGCTGCGCTTTGGCAGCCATGGCCGGCGGCAGGCGCAGGCCGGCCTGGGCCAGCAGCATGCCGACGGCTGGCACAGCTGGGTGGGCGGCAGCGCCTTTGGCGAAGACGGCTGGCGCGACCACTCCAAGGGCGAGCAGGCGCTGGTGATGGCCAAGATCGGCCGCCAGTGGGGCCCTACCCACTGGGAGCTTTCGGCGCTGGGCGGCCGTGCCACGCTGGTGGGCAACGGCCTGGTGCCGGCGGCCACGCACGACGACGGCGAGTTCACGCCCGACCTGTACGCCACGCGCCGCAGCGCGGTGTTCAGCCACCCCGACCGCACGCGCAACACGCTGGGCCAGCTGAGCTTCAACGCCAGCCACAAGCTGGATGCCGACAGCCAGGCCCAGGCCCTGGCCTACGTGCGCAACAGCCGCCGCAGCACGCTCAACGGCGATGTCGCCGACGAAGCCGAGGACGCCGACGAAAACGCCGCGCTCAACACCACCGCCACGCGCCAGCGCGGCTGGGGCCTGGCCGCCAGCCTGGCGCGCCGCCAGGGCGCGCACCAGTGGCAGCTGGGTGCCACGCTGGATGTGGCGCGGGTCAGCTACAGCCAGCACGAGCAGGAAGGCGCCTTCGACGCCAGCCGCGGCGTGCTGGCCGGCGACGAGGAGGCCGAGCTGAGCGCCTCGGTCACCGGCCGCTCCAGCAACCTGGGCCTGTACGCCACCGACACCTGGCGCCTGGCGCCGGGCACCCACCTCACCACCACGCTGCGCTACAACCGCGCCCGGGTGAGCAACCTGCTCACCACGGTGGACGACGACACCGGCGTGCTCGAGGCCAAGCCCGAGGAGCGTTTCACCTACACCAGCGTCAACCCGGCCGTCGGCCTGGCCCAGGCGCTGGGCCCGACGCTCACGGTGTTTGGCAACCTGGCGCGCAATACCCGCGTGCCCACGGTCATCGAGCTGGGCTGCGCCGACCCCGAGGAACCCTGCCGCCTGCCGGCCGGCCTGCAGAGCGACCCCTACCTGAAGCAGGTGCGCGCCACCAGCCTGGAGGCCGGCCTGCGCTGGCGCCCGGCGGCCGGCCAGCGCCTGGAGCTCACGCTGTTTCGCAACACCAACCGCGACGACATCGTGTTCGGCAGCGTCAGCGCCACCGGCCAGCTGGGCTACTTCCAGAACTTCGCGCGCACCCGCCACCAGGGCCTGGACGCCGGCTGGGAAAGCCGCCACGGCCCGGTCAGCCTGCTGGCCGGCGTGAGCCTGCTCGACGCCACCTACCAGGCGCACGGCGTGCTGCGCATGGGCGAGCGCAACGTGCTCATCACCCCCGGCACGCGCATGGCCGGGCTGCCGCGCCAGCAGGCGCGCATGGGCGCCGACTGGCGCCTGGCGCCGGGCTGGTCGGTGGGCGCCGATGTGCAGCTGCTGTCGAGCCGCGGCGTGCAGGGCAACGAGGACGGCCTGCTCGAGGACGGCGAGGACGACATCCACCGCCTGCGCATCGGCGGCTACGGCATCCTGAACCTGCGCGCCAGTTGGCAGCCGCGCCCGGGCCTCGAGCTGATGCTGCGCGTGAACAACGCGCTCGACCGCCGCCACGAGACCTTTGGCGCGCTGGCCGAGACGGTGTTCGATGCGCGCGGCAACTACACCGGCGAGGAGCGCGACGCGCTGTTCGTGGCGCCGGGCGCGCCGCGCAGCGTCTATGCCGGGCTGCGGCTGAGCTTCTGATCGTCGGCCTCGGGTGCCGCCAGCCAGCGTGCGCGCAGGCTGGCCGACAGGCACAGCCCCGGGCGCGCGGGGTCGGCGCTGGCCGCGGCCACGCCCAGCTCGCCGCCCAGGGCCCACACCCGCTCGCGCAGGCCGGCCAGGCCGTTGCCGCGCTGGCTGGCCACCGCCAGGGCATCGGCCAGGCCCAGGCCGTCGTCAAGCACCCGCCAGTGCACCTGCAGCACCGCGCCAGGCTGCGGCGGGCCCTGCAGCTCGAGCGTGATCTGCGCATGCTGCGCCTGGGCGTGGCGGGCCACGTTGGTCAGCGCCTCCTGGGTGATGCGGTAGAGCACCAGCGCCAGCGCGCGCGGCAGCAGGGCCACCCCGGGCCCGGCGGGCCAGGCGGCTGACGGGCCGGGCGCGGCGGCGGGCGCAAGCGCCGCATCGTCGGCCACGGGCAGCGCGTCGGCACTGGCCGCCGGCGTGGGCTGGGCGCGCCACAGCAGCTGCAGGCTGAACTGCAGGCCCTGGGTGCGGGCCGACGAGCTCCAGCCCTGCACCAGGCCATGCAGCAGCGTGGCCAGGCGCTCGGGGCTTTCGCCGGCGCCATCGGCCGGACCGTGCTGGCCGCTGCCAAAGGGCTGCAGCCGCGCCAGCAGCGCACGGATGTCCTGCTGGATGCAGGCGCACTGCTCGCCCAGGCCGGCCACCACCGGCTGCATGGCCGCCAGCGCGGCGGCGGGCTGGGCATCGCCCTGCGCCAGTGCCAGGCGCCGGCCCAGCCAGGTGGCGTCCACCCGCATGGCGGTCAGGCGCTGGCCGAACTCGTCGTGCAGATCGCGCGCCAGGCGCAGGCGCTCGTCCTCCTGCAGCGTGAGCACCTGCTGGCTCAGCTGCCGCCGCCGCGCCTGCTCGGCGTCCAGCGCCTCGGCCAGGTGGCGCAGCGCCGCGGCCAGGCTCTCCAGCTCGCGGATGGGCATGGTGGGCAGGGCGCGCACGGCCTGCAGGTCTTGCAGCTCGATGGCGTTGATGGCGCCCACCAGGCGCCCCAGCGGCCGCAGGGCATGGTGCAGGTTGATGCGCATGGCCGCCAGCAGCGCCGCCACGCACAGCAGCATCAGGCCCAGCATGCCGGCCAGGCTGCCCAGGGCCTCGCGGCGCTCGCTCTCGTGCGAGGCGGTGAGCGAGACGGTCCAGCGCGCGCCGGCCTCGCGCGCCACCGTCCAGGCCACGCGGCGGCCATCGGCCGCGCCATCCAGCCAGCGGTGCAGGCGCAGCAGGCCCTCCATCGGTCCGGCGCCGGCGGGCTCGGGCACCGGGCCCAGCAGCAGCTGGCCCTGGCCGTCGTGCACATGCAGCTCCAGATGGCGCAGGCGCCGGCTGGCCTGCACCTGGCGCAGCGTCAGCAGCGCGCGTGCGTCGTCGTGGGCCGGCAGGTGGGCCAGCTGGGCCATGGTGTCGGCCAGGGCCATGGCCGCATCGACCTCGTCGGCCATGTCGTCGGCCATGCGCAACAGGCCCAGCACCAGGGCCAGCAGCAGCACGGCCGTGCCCACCCAGGCCGAGCGCCGCATCAACAGGCGCGGCAGGTCCAGCGGCGCCGCCGGTGCCGGTGCCGGTGCGGACGTGCCGGGGGCGGCCTGGGGGCCGGCTTGCAGCGGTGGCGACAACGGGGGTGGCAGCATGGCGGCGATTGTCGGCCGGGGAGAACCCGCGGCAGCGCTCAGGTGAGGAACAGGCCCTGCTCCGTGACGAGACGCATCAGGCTGAAGTCGCTGTGCGCGCCCAGCTTCTGGCGCACCAGCGACATGGTGTTGTGGATGGTCTTCTCGCTCAGGTGCAGCGCGCGGGCGATGGCGGCGGTGCTGAGCCCGTCGGTGGCCATGCGCAGCACCTCGAACTCGCGCGGCGTCAGCCGTGCCAGCGGGCCGGCCGGCAGCGCCTGGCCATCGGCCAGCCAGGCCTGCACCACCTCGGCGGCAAACACCCGCCGCCCGGCGGCCACCTCGCGCAGCGCATGCAGCATCTCGTCGGGGCTGCTGTCCTTGGTGAGGTAGCCCATCGCACCGCTGCGCAGCGCCTGCAGCGCATAGCCCTCGTGGCTGTGCATGGTGAACACCAGCACGCGGATGCCGGGGCTGCGGCTGCGCAGGCGGCGGATGGCCTCGAGGCCGCTGTCGTCCTTGAGCATCAGGTCGACCACCGCCACGTCCACCGGCTGCTGGCGCAGCAGCTCGCAGGCCTGGGCCGAGGTGGCGGCCTCGGCCACCACCTTGAGGTCGGGCTGGTCGTCGATCCAGCGGCGGTAGCCGGCCCGCACCACCGCATGGTCGTCGAGCAGCATCACGGTGATCATCGCTTGTCTCCTGGTTCGCCCCAAGGGCCTGCCCCATGGTGAAGCAAAGCCTGTTCCCCGGGCAGCCCGGCGATGCGGGAATGCTTCCCGACTTGGCCGGGAAGGCGTCCCGCGACGGCGGCAAGGGCTCTTCCTAGACTGGCGGCGCTCTCGGTGCGGGCCCTGCCGGCCCAGCAGCACAGATACGCGACTTCCATGATTTCGACGAGGAGACCCTGCCCATGATCCGCACAAGCCCCAAGACCCGCTGGCTGGCCCTGGCCGCCGCCCTGGCCTGCACCGGCGCCCAGGCCGTCAAGCCCGTGAGCTGGGACGACATCGCCCGCGACCACGCCACCGGTGGCGACGTGCTGACCTACGGCCTGGGCCTCAAGGCCCAGCGCCACAGCCCGCTCAAGCAGATCAACACCAAGAGCGTGAAGAACCTGGTGCCGGCCTGGAGCTTCAGCTTCGGCGGCGAGAAGCAGCGCGGCCAGGAGGCCCAGGCGCTGATGCACGACGGCGTGATCTACGTCACCGCCTCGTACTCGCGCTTCTTCGCCATCGACGCCAAGACCGGCAAGCAGCTGTGGATGTACGAGCACCGCCTGCCCGACGACATCCGGCCCTGCTGCGATGTGGTCAACCGCGGCCCGGCGATCTACGGCGACAAGGTGTTCTTCGGCACGCTGGACGCGCGCATCGTGGCGCTCGACCGGGCCAGCGGCAAGGTGGTGTGGAACGAGAAGTTCGGCGACCACAAGGTGGGCTACACCATGACCGGCGCGCCCTTCGTGGTGAAGGACAAGACCAGCGGCAAGGTGCTGCTGGTGCACGGCAGCTCGGGCGACGAGTTCGGCGTGGTCGGCTGGCTGTTCGCGCGCGACCCCGACACCGGCGCCGAGGTGTGGGCGCGCCCGATGGTCGAAGGCCACCGCGGCCGCCTGAACGGCCAGGACGGCAGCTACACCGGCGACCCCAAGGCACCGAGCTGGCCGCGCGACAAGGACGGCAACCTGGTCGAGGCCTGGCAGCACGGCGGCGGCGCGCCCTGGCAGACCGCCAGCTTCGACGTGGACACCAACACCGTGATCATCGGCACCGGCAACCCGGCGCCCTGGAACACCTGGAAGCGCACCCAGGAAGGCGACGACCCGCGCAACTGGGACAGCCTGTTCACCAGCGGCCAGGCCTATGTGGACGCCGGCACGGGCGATCTGAAGGGCTTCTTCCAGCACACGCCCAATGACGCCTGGGACTTCTCGGGCAACAACTCGGTGCTGCTGTTCGAGTACAAGGACCCCAAGACCGGCCAGCAGGTCAAGGCCAGCGCGCATGCCGACCGCAACGGCTTCTTCTTCGTGACCGACCGCGACAAGCTGGCCAAGGGCGCCGGCATGTACGGCAAGCCCACCGGCCTGATCGGCGCCTGGCCCTTCGTGGAAGGCATCACCTGGTCCACCGGCTTCGACCTGAAGACCGGCAAGCCCAACATCGTCAAGGGCCAGCACCCGCCGCTGCCCAAGGCCGGCGCCGACAAGGGCGACTCGATCTTCGTCTCGCCGCCCTTCCTGGGCGGCACCAACTGGATGCCGATGTCGTACTCGCCCGACACCGGCCTGTTCTACATCCCCGGCAACCACTGGGCGATGGACTACTGGACCGAGAACCTCACCTACAAGGCCGGCAGCGCCTACCTGGGCCAGGGCTTTCGCATCAAGCGCCTGTTTGACGACCACGTGGGCATCCTGCGCGCCATCGACCCGGTGAGCGGCAAGATCGTGTGGCAGAAAAAGGAGAAGTTCCCGCTGTGGGCCGGCACGCTGACCACCGCCGGCGGCCTGCTGATCACCGGCACCTCGGACGGCTTCGTCAAGGCCTTCGACGCCAAGACGGGTGACGAGCTGTGGCACTTCCAGACCGGCTCGGGCGTGGTCAGCGTGCCCATCACCTGGGAGCAGGACGGCGAGCAGTACATCGGCCTGAGCAACGGCTACGGCGGCGCCGTGCCGCTGTGGGGCGGCGACATGGCCGAGCTGACCAAGCAGGTCACGCAGGGCGGCAGCTTCTGGGCCTTCAAGCTGCCGAAGCGGTGACCCCCCCGAAGCGGCTTCGCCGCCTCCCCCCCAGGGGGGGGCACCGCCAGCGGACCGGCAAAGCCGGATCCGCGGCGGTTGCTGGGTTCGGACAGCGCCTTGTCAACATCTGCTTGCTGGCGATGGCCTCCGCAGTTGGCGCGCAGCCGGCGGCCACGCTGGAGGTGGCGGTGGTCAATGGCTGCCACCTGTGGCCCTATGCCCAGTGCCCGGGCGCCGACCTGCGCGGCGCCGACCTGGTGGGCAAGGATCTGCGCGGCGTGAACCTGCGCGGCGCGCAGCTGCAGGGGGCCGACCTGCGCTCGGCCAACCTGGCCGGCGCCACGCTGGACGAGGCCGACCTCAGCGGTGCCAGCGCCTATGCGCTGAACGCGCCGGGCGCGTCGTTCCGGCGGGCGCGGCTGGTGAAGGTGAACCTGGAGCAGGGGCGCTTTTTTCGCGCCGATTTCAGCGGTGCCGAGATCATCGGCAGCAGGCTCGAGATGGCGCGACTGAACTTTGCGCAGTTTGTCGGCACGCGCATCATCGACTCGGATCTGCAGGAGGCCAAGTTCGTGACCAGCAACCTGCGCGACGCCGAGATGGCCGGCAACCAGCTGCGCTTCGCGATCTTTCCCGATGCCGAGATGAGCGGCTGCCGCGGCTGCCCGAAGGACTGGTGACATGACACACCCGCGCCCTGTCCCCCGCCTGGCGGCCGCCGCACGGGCTGCCGCAGTGGCTGCCGCACTGGCCGCCGCACTGACCACGCCGCTGGCCCTGGCGGCACCGCCGGTACCGCCCGCCCCGGAAGCCGCCGACCCCAGCCTGCCGGCCCTGTCGGCCGCGGCCGCGCAGGCGCCCAACCCCTACCGCGGCCAGGGCGCGGTGCTGGCCGTGGGCGCGGCGGCCTATGCCCGTCACTGCGCGTCCTGCCATGGCGAGAAGGCCGAGAACGCGGTGGCCGAAGGCCCCGACCTGCGCCGCCTGAACAGCGCCTGCCAGCGCCTGCGCGACGCCAGCCTGCGCCCGCTCTGCCTGAAGGACGTGGATGCGTACTTCCTGCAATCGGTGCTGCACGGCAAGCTGCGCGCCGGCCTGATGCACATGCCGGCCTGGCAGGGTGTGCTGGCCCCGGAAACCATCTGGGCCATCCGCAGCTACACCGAGACGCGGCCGCTGCCGCCGCCGCGCCGCTTGCCGGATCTGCCGCCGGTGTCGCGCTGAGCCCCGGCCTGGCGGCCGGAGCCCGGCGCGATCACTTCGGCCGCACCGCGTCGGCCGTGCCCTGGATGAAGGCCTTCAGGCTGGCCACGTCGTCCATCGTCAGCTTGCCGGTGAAGTCGGGCATGCCGTTGGCCATGCCCGGGCCCTTGAACAGGAACTTGTCCAGGTTGTCGATGTTGTAGGCGATCGAATAGCCCAGGTTGGGCACGTTGCCGCCGCGGTCGACGCCCGGCACGCCATGGCAGAAGGCGCAGTTGTTGATGTACAGGCCCAGGCCGGCGTTCACCAGCGCCGGGTCGTACTTCACGCCCTGCACCAGCGTGCCCTGGCGGTAGGGCATGGGCTCAGGCGCCTTGGCAGTGCCGCCCAGCACGAAGGTGTAGACCTTGCCGGGGCCCACGCGGTCGGTGTGGCGCGCGGTCTGGCCGTACACGCCGCCCCAGCCCACCGCCACCGAGACGTACTGCGTGCCGTCCACGCTGTAGGTGGCCGGCGCGGCCACCACGCCACTGTCCACCGGGCTCTCCCACAGCTTGGCGCCGTTGCGCGCGTCATAGGCCACGAAGCGGCCGTCGGCCGTGCCCTGGAACACCAGGTTGCCGGCGGTGGTGAGCGTGCCGCCGTTCCAGGGCGCGCCATGGTCCACATGCCAGGCCTCCTTCTGCGCCACCGGGTCCCAGGCCACCAGTCGGCCACCGGCCTTGCCCTTGGGCGGCTCGGCGTTGACCACGGTGGCCAGGTTCCAGCCCAGGTTGCCATGCGCCTCGCCCGGCGCGTTGGCGTTGAACTTCCAGGCCGGGTTGTCCATCAGCGTCAGCGGAATGCTGTGCACCGGCATGTAGACCAGCCCGGTCTGCGGGTTGAACGACATCGGGTGCCAGTTGCGGGCACCAAAGGCGCTGGGCATGATCTCGCGCGGCTTGTCGCTGACCCGCGCCATGGCCGTCTCGATGGGCCGGCCGCTGGCGTCGTAGCCGGTGGCCCAGTTCACCTCGGTGAAGGGCTTGGCCGAGATGAAGCGGCCATCGGCGCGGTCGATCACGAAGAAGAAGCCGTTCTTGGGCGCGTGCAGGATCACCTTGCGCGGCTTGCCGTCGATCTTCAGGTCGGCCAGGATCATCGGCTGGGTGGACGTGAAATCCCAGTTGTCGCCCGGTGTCTCCTGGTAGTGCCACTTGTACATGCCGGTGTCGGGGTCGAGCGCGACGATGCTGCCCAGGTACAGGTTGTCGCCACCGGCCGGGCTGCGCTTGCTGCGCGCCCACGGGCTGCCGTTGCCGGTGCCCACGTACATCAGGTTCAGCTCGGGGTCGAAGGTCAGGGTGTCCCAGGCGGTGCCGCCGCCGCCGTAGTCCCACCAGCGGCCGGCCGGGTCCCAGGTCTTGGCGGCGCGGGCCATCGACTCGTCTTCGAAGGGCTTGGACGGATCGCCCGGCACGGTGAACCAGCGCCACTTCTGCGTGCCGGTGTCGGCGTCGTAGGCGGTGATGTAGCCGCGCGCGCCGTACTCGGCGCCGCCGTTGCCGATGATCACCTTGCCCTTGAACACCCGCGGCGCGCCGGTGATGGTGTAGCTGAAGCGCTTGTCGTCGATGGTGTCGCGCTGCCACACCACCTGGCCGCTGGCGGCATCCAGCGCGATCAGCCGGCCGTCGTAGGCGGCCACGTAGACCTTGCCCTGGTGCAGGGCCACACCGCGGTTGACCACGTCGCAACAGCCCTTGTAGCCCTTGCTGCGGTCGACCTTGGGGTCGTAGCTCCACAGCCGCTTGCCGCTGCGCACATCGACGGCGTGCACGATGCTCCAGGAGGCGGTGACGTACATGATGCCGTCCACCACCAGCGGCGTGGCCTCGACGCCGCGCGTGCTCTCGAGGTTGTAGGTCCAGGCCAGGCCCAGCTTGGCCACGTTGGCGCTGCTGATCTGCTCGAGCCGGCTGAAGCGGGTTTCGGCATGGTCGAGGCCGTAGCTGGGCCAGTCGCGCGAGGTGGCGGCGTTGGCGCGGATGAAGGCGCCGTCGACCTTGGCCGTGGCCGCACGGATGTGCTCGGCCGAGCCCTTGGCCGGCTGGGCCAGCAGCGGCGCCGGGGCCGCGGCGGCCAGCAGGCCGGCCAGCAGCCACAGCCGGCCGGTGGTGCAAGCGATGGGGTGATGCATGTTCTGTCGTCTCCTCGTGGGTGTGGGGCCCCAGTGGCCGACCGGCATGCTCGCCCGCCACCACGCCGGCACCCAAGTGCGGGCAAACACGCAGGCCCGATCTGTTCCGTGACGCGACAGTGCCGGCCGTTGGCCGTGGGTCAGTCCCGAGCGCGATCGGGAATCCATCCCGTACGCTGTGGCGGCATCCGCTTCGAGAATCGCGCCATGTCGTCTGCACCCCATCCCCGGCCCGGCGGGGGCCTGCCACCGCCGCCGGCCGCCGGTTTGCCGATGCGCCTGTTCGACCGCACGCCCGAGCAGCGCCTGGCACGCGCGCGGCAGCAGTTCTTCGAGGATGGCGTGCGGCCCACCGGCGTGGTGTCGGAGGCGCTGATCCAGTCGTGGTCGCGTTGCCTGCGGCAGCGCCAGAGCCCGGCCCGCGCGCCGCAGTTCGACCCGGTCAGCGTGAGTCGCGTGCATTCGGTGCTGGGCGCCCACCGCCAGCTGCTGGCGGCGGCCCAGCCGGCGCTGGCCCAGCTGGCGCACAGCCTGGCCGGCACCCCGGTGTTGGCGATGCTGCTCGACGCCACGGGGGTGGTGATGCATGTATCGGCACGCCAGGCGGCGGCCGGCGAGCAGATCCTGCCGGTGTCGGCGCGGGTGGGCGTGTGCCTCACCGAAGAGCGCATCGGCACCAATGCGCCGGCACTCACCGCCCTCAGCGGCCAGCCGAGCGCGGTGCTGGGGGCCGAGCACTTTGCCGACGCGGTGGGCCGCATGCGCTGCGTGGCCGCGCCGGTGCACGACCGCCATGGCCGCCTGCTGGCGGTGCTGAACCTGTCGGTCGAGGGCCGGCCCTTCGGCTTTGACGCTGCCATGCTGGCCGGCCTGTCGGCCGTGGCCATCGAGAACTGTCTGCTGTGCCAGGATCGCGCCGCCGTGCTGGTGCTGCGCCTGCACTGCGATGCCACGCTGCTGCACGGCGCGCTGGCCGGCCTGATCGGCCTGGATGGCGACGGCCGCGTGCTCTGGCTCAATGCCGCCGCCGCGCGCCTGCTCGACCTGCAAGGCCTGGCCGACCTGCCGCTGGGCACCATGGCCGAGCAGTGGCTGGGCCAGCCCTTTGCGCAGCTGCTGGGCCTGGCCCAGAGCGCCGCCGCGCGCCGCCTGTGCCTGCCCAGCGGCCTGGCGGTGTGGGTGCAGACGGCCGCGCCGCGTGGCCAGGCCGAGGCGGCCGCCGTTGGCGCGGTGGGCGCGGTGTGCGATGCAGGCGCTTTGGGTGCCGTGGGCGCCGTGGCCGCCGTGGGCGCCTTGCGCGATGCGGGCGCCGTGGGCAATGCGGGGGCTTCAGACAGCGCCGCGGCACCGCCGGCCGCCGGCGCCGCGGCCGGCAGCAGCCTGCGCGACCACGAACAGGGCCTGGTGCTGCGCACGCTGGACGCCTGCGGCGGCAATGTGTCGCTGGCCGCGCGGCGCCTGGGCGTGTCGCGCGGCCTGATCTACCGCCAGCTGCAGCGCGGCCACGCCGGCTGAGCGGCCGGCAGCGCGCTCAGCCTGCGCCAGGGTGCGGCGCCGGCCGCCACGCGCGGCGGCTGGCGCGCCGCCCGATCAGCGCTGGCGGGCGCTGATCGACACTTCCACCCGGCGGTTGGGCAGCAGGCATTCCTCGAGGTCGGCCTTCTTGCTGAAGCGCGCCTCGCAGCCCTGCACCTGCTGCTGGTCGCCGCGTGCGGCGGTGGTGATCAGCCGCGCCTCCACGCCCAGCTTCACCAGCACGTCGCGCACCGTGGCCACGCGCTTCTCGGACAGCTGCTGGTTGTAGTCGGTCTGGCCGGTGCTGTTCAGGCGGTCGGCATGGCCCACCAGGCGGATGGCCTGCACATCGAGCTTGCGCTCGCGCACCTGGGCCACCAGCTGCTCGAGCTGCAGCGTGCTCCAGGGGCGGATGTCGGTCGCGGTGTGCTTGTCGAAGTTGAACACCACCTGCGCGGCCAGCTCGAACTGCTGCACCACCACCGGTGGTGGCAGCTCGCGCGGCGCGGGCACGGGTGCAGGCGGCGGTGCGGGCGGGGCCGGCGGCGGCAGGCAGGCCTCGGCCAGCGCCCGGGCCTCGCCCAGCAGGTCTTCGGCAATCTGCACGTAGGGCTTGGCATGACGCCACTGTGCCTGCGCCTGCTCGTTGCCGGCATGCACCAGCTCGACCTCGGCGCAGGCGGTCTTTTGCTGCGCGCAGCGCCAGCCGGCATGGCCTTGCAGGGCCTGGGCCGCGGCCCACAGGTCGGGGCGGATGGCCACGGCCTCGCCGACCAGCGGCGTGGCCGTGGGCAGCGGCGTCACGCCCTGCTCCATGGCCACGACCAGCTTCTCGCTCTCGGTGAGGGCGGCCTGCGGGAACGGGCCGCGGTCGTTGCGGGTGTACTCGTGAAAGCTCACGTCCAGCCAGCACTGGGCCTTGCTGAGGTGGTAGTCGCGCACCGGCCGGCCACGGTCGTTGAGGCCCTTGATGCGCGACTGCAGGGCTTCATAGGCCTGCTGGTCGGCGCGGATGGCCGCGTCGCTGATGCGCTGGGCGGCGGGGTTGAGCTGGGTGGCCTGGGCCAGGGCGGCGCCAGGCACACAGGCCACGAAGGCGGCGGCGGCCAGGCAGGAGCGGGAAAAATACGTCATCGGGGATGTCATCGGTCGAGACTCCGGTTGACCTCGCGGTCACGGCTCTTGAACAGGTTCTCGTCGAACTTGAAACGAAGTCGCAGGTACACGCCGGAGCGGGTGTATTCGTAGCCGGCCAGGTCGGCATCGCCGGCAAAGCCGGTGGCATTGACGCCGGCACTGAGCCAGAGGTTGGTGCGCAGCAGGTAGCCGGCCTCGACACCGAAGGCCGTCTGCCGGGCGCCATGCTGGCCGATCTGCGCGGCGGCCAGCGCGCCGATGTCCCAGCGCTCGGTGATGTCGTAGGTGATGCGCCCCGACAGCAGCTGGGCCCGGAAGCTGTCCGTCACGCCGGCCTCGAAGCGGTCGGTCTGCCACTTGCCCGCCACCCGGCCGGTCAGCCACCAGGGGCGGCTGGGGTGCCAGTCGGCATGGGCCGAGGCGATCCAGGCACGGGTGCGCAGCTCGCCCACCGCGGCATTGCTGGCGTCGCGCTCGAGCTTGTGCTCGATCTTGGCCAGGCCGTTGACGCGGTTGGTGTCGGTGTCGCGGTAGGCCAGGCCGAGCTGGGCGCGGTCTTGCAGCACATCGCCGCGCGCCGCGTAGTCGGTGCGCAGCAGGTAGTTGCGGCCCAGCAGGGTCCAGTCGCGGGCCAGCTTGCGCGCCACGGTCACCTGCCACAGCGTGGTGGTGAAGGCCTCGTTGTCGGCGGTGCTGCCCAGGTCGCCCGAGCGGCGCAGCTCGAGCCGGGTGCCGGCCCGCCACAGCGGATGGGCCGTCCAGTCGAGCGCGCCGGCCACTGCGCGGGTCTTGGCGGTGCTGCCCGACAGCACGTTGACCTGCTCGTAGGCGCCGGTGGCACGCCAGCCTTCGGCGATGTCCCAGCCCTGGCGCACGCCCGAGGCAAGCTGCAGGTCGCGGCCCGACACCGCGTCGCGCAGGCGGTACTCGCTGAACAGCTGGGTGTCGCGCAGGTAGCTCGACTCAAGCCCGAAGGCAAAGGCCGAGGCCGAGCGTCCGGTGTCGGACACGCCGGCCATCTGCACCCAGCCGCTCTGGCGCTCGTAGCGGCCATACAGGCGGGTGCGTTCGGCCACCTGGTAGTCGGTGCCCAGCGCCACGCGGCGGCGGCGCTCGCCCGCGACATCGCCCTCGACCTCGGCGCCCAGGCGCAGGCGCTCGGTGGCCCGCCAGCCCAGGCCGAGGCGTGCGGTGTCGCTGCCCAGGCGGGTGCCGGCAGCCAGGCTGCTGGTGGCTGCCGTGAGGCTGCCCTGGGTGATGACCGGCAGGCCGGTGACCGGGTCGAGCACGCTGGCGCCGTAGCCCAGCGCGCCGCCGGCCGAACCGCTGGCAATGCTGCCGCTCAAGCCCGAGGTCAGGCCGAAGGGCGAGGTGATCACGCCATTGCCCTGGGTGCCCACGGTCTCGCGGGCGCTGCGCAGGCCGGCATCGAGCGTGAGCCGCTCGCTGGCCAGCCAGCGCAGGCCCAGGCCGGCCTGGCCGCGGTGGCCGCCGCCGGCGTTGCGGTCTTCGCTGCGGTAGCCCTCGACATAGGCCTTCAGCTCGGGCGTGAGCTTGAAGGCCGCCAGGCCATAGGCCTCGCCACGGCCGCCGCTGAGCGGCGCCCCGGGGTTGTTGAAGGCCGGCGACGAGCGCCCGGCCGACAGCCGCGCCTCGGTGCTGTCGCCCTCGTGCGCAAACTCCAGGCGGGCGGCCTTGCCGGTGACCTCGCCGCTGCGGCCGGCCAGGCCGGGCGTGACGTTCTGGTTGGCCGGGTTGGTGTTGACGGTGCTGGTGCTTTGCGCGCCTTCCACCACCAGCGCGGTGCGCGGGCCCATGCGCCAGGTGGCGTTGGCGCTGGCCAGGTCGTAGGGCGCCAGCGGGTTGCGGTCTTTCACCAGCGAGCCGCCCAGCTCGAGCTGCTCGGCCAGCTTGACCTGGGCGTCGCCGCCCACGGTCCAGTATGGATCGCCGCCCTGGTCCACCTCGTAGCTGATGCGCAGCGACACCGGGTTCAGGTCGTCGTCGAGCGCCGGCAGAAACTGGCTCAGCAGGATGCGGCCCGAGAAGGGCTCGAAGCTGTAGTCGATCAGGCGCGCCAGCGCGCGCACGCTGACGATGCGCGCCGGCTGGGCGCGGTCGCGCACCACCACCTCGACCTTCTCGCTGCCCTCGACCACCGCGCTGTTGCGCAGGCCGTAGGGGCCCGAGCCCTGGCTGGAGAACTCTTCCACCACGTTGCGCAGCGTGTCCTGGAACACGAACAGGTTGCCGGTGAAGCGACCCTCCTCGTGGTGCAGGCGCACGCCGGTGGCGGTGCGGTTCCAGGCGCCCAGGCTGCGCGACTTGAGCGAGGCCACGGCGCCCTGCCCCAGCGGCTGCGAGAAGCCGTCGCCGGTGGCGAAATCGCCGTACAGCGCATAGCTCTTGGCCTTGTCCACGCGCACGTACAGGCGGCTGCCCGAGCGCGCATCGACGCTGCGCATCGAGGCGTCGCCATACACCGGGTAGAACTCGTCGGGGCGGATGTCGCGCAGCAGGCGTGCGCGGGTGTCCTTGTCGGAGTCGTAGCCGGCGGTCAGCAGCACGTCGCCGCGGATCGTGCCCTTCAGGAAGAAGGCGGTGCGGGCACCGACATTGGCCTTGCCGCCGCGAAACTCGCGCGCCCAGGATTCGATCTCCTGCTCGAAGGCATCGCCGCGGCGGGCCGGCGTGAGCACGGTGCGGTTGCGGAAGTTGACGATGCCTTCCACCAGGCCGGCAGCCACCATCGAGCGCAGCTCGGGCACGAAGCTGATGGTGCCCGAGGCCTCGTGGTCGCCGGCGCTGACGCGCACGCGCACATCCTGCGCATCGGCCGGCGCCAGCAGCGTGAAGGTGGCCACGCCAGCGCTCACCTTGAGCTGCACGCCGGGCACCGTGCGGTCGGCGTCCAGGCCGCGCGGGCCGGCCTCGTCGGTGCGCGCACCGGGCAGCAGCACGCGGCCACCCGAGTGCTCGAGCGTGGCAAAGGCCTCGCCGGCCAGCGGCCGGCCCTGGGCATCGAACAGGCGCACGGTGATCTGCACCGGGCTCTGGCCGTCGGCCGGCACGCCGTCGCGATCAACCTCGACCACGAGGCGCTGCACGCCGGCATTGGCGGCGTAGTTCAGGCCGCTGCGCTCGCCGCGGAACAGGACGCCGGGCTGGGCGTCCTGGCCCGGCACGCGCGGGTACAGCGCGGCGTCGCCGGCGGCCAGCGGCGTGTAGCGCACGTCGGTGGGCGAGCCCGCCGGTGGCGCGCTGCCGGCGCCGGTTTGCGCCTGGGCCTGCAGCTGCGCCCAGGGCGCGGCCAGGCCGGCCGCGGCGGCAACCGCCCAGGCCAGCGGGCGGATGGATGGGCGAACGGATGGGCGGATCAGCAGGCCGTTGCCGGGGCGGAGCAAGGCGCCGGCCACGGCGCGTGCAAGGCGTCGGTCAGCGCGTGCCATTCGACGCTCCGTTCGGCTGGGCCTTGCTGGCGGACGTGGCATCCGGTGCCTGCGACGCGTCTCGCCCGTCGGGTGGCGGCCGGTTCATCGGCAATTGCGAGGTGGGCACGTTGTCTTCGGTCTCGGTACGCAGCGGCGTGGCCTGCGGGGCCGGCGCCGCCTGGCGCGGTTTGGGTGCGCGCTGGTTGGCACCATCGGTGCCTTGTTGCGGCGAGCTCAGCGGGTTCAGGCCATGCGCCTTGCTGTCGAAGCGCAGCGCGGGGCCGCCCTTCTTCTCGGTCTCGGGCGCACGCACCTCGCCCTGGGCACGGCGGGCCTTGACCTGCTCGAGCACGGTGTTGCTGCAGCTGCCGTCGATGAAGTCGGCGCGGTGCAGCTCACCGGTCTTGAGGTCCAGCCACAGGCTGCCGGCATCGCCCAGGTTGCGGTTGCTGCTGGTGGTCAGGCGGGTACCGCGCGGCAGCGTGGCCGGATCGACCTTGATCACATGGCTGCGCGGCGGCAGGCCGCAGACGCTGTACTTGCCCTCGGAGTCGCTGATCAGCGTGGTGCCGTCACTGACGATCAGGCGCACGCCGGGCACGCCCAGCTCTTCGCGGTCTTGCACGTGGTTGCCGTTGCAGTCGACGAACACCTTGCCGAGCACGCAGGCCTCGGTGGCGAACACGCCGCTGGTCACGCGCACCGCATGGCGGCCCTCGTTGGTGGCCACGGCACCGCCCACCGGCTGGAAGCCGGCGTCGACGCAGCCGCTGGCCAGGCTGCAGCCATGGGCACGGGCGCGGTTGATGCCGTCGCCCTGCTGCGCGCCCACGCCCACCCGCACCCGGTAGCGCAGCACCGCCTGGCCGCTGGTGCCGATGCTGCCCAGGTTGAAGGCCAGCGTCGGGCCCAGGCCGCCAGATCCACCCATGGGATCGGCAATGCTCACACCGTCCACCGAGGCCGTGCCGCGGATGTAGGTGAAGCCGGCCGGCAGGCGGTCGACCACCGTGGTCTGCGTCGGCCTGGCGCCGCTGGTCACCTGCACCGTGATGGTGTAGCGCACGCTGTCACCAACCTCGGCCACGGCCTTGTCGCCGGTCTTGGACAGCGACATCGCGCCGGGCAGCGCCGGATCGATCGGGATGTGGTTGTTGACCACATCGGGGCCGCCCGAGCCGGTGCGGATCTCGAGGTAGTAGGTGGTGTCGGAGCCGGTCGGCGCGGCGGCCGAGGGCTGCACCGGGAAGCTGGTGCCGGGTGCACCGCTGGGCACCAGCGGCCCGGCCGCTGGCGGCAGCGCCTGCGACGGGAAGCCGTAACCCGCCGGCGGCGTGACCACCAGGCCGAACACGCAGCTCGCCGGGGCCTGCGGGCCGAAGAAGAACTGGTACAGGCCGGTGTCGCCCACGGTCATCGAGATCGCGTCACCGTTGATCGTGTAGCCGCCCACGGTGGCGCCAACGATGTGCGTGGCCGGGTTCCAGCCCGGGCAGCTGCCCACCGGCGCCAAGGTGACCACCGAGCCGGGCACCGGGGTGCGCGTGGCCGAGTCGTAGACCACGCCGCTGGGATCGACCGGCAGGCTCTGCTGCGGCAGTTCCTGGCCGGCGGCCAGCACCACGTTGAGCTGCGGCGCGCTGCCGGCCACCACGCAGGAGCTGGCGGTGCCGCTGGCCGGCAGGCCGGTGGCGCACGCGCTGCCCGACGAGCCGGGAGCCGTCTCGCCATTGACCGGGTAGCCGAACACCACCTGCGACACCGGGTCGCGGAAGCGGATGGCGTACTCGATGCCGGGCACCAGATCGCTGACCTTGTAGCTGCCGTCGCTGGCCGTGGTGGTGCTGGCGATCAGCTGGTTGCTGACCGGATCGACCACCTCGACCACCCAGGCCGGCAGGCGGCGGTCACCGGCGTCGAGCACGCGGGCGCCGGTGCCGATGTCGAACCACACCGTGCCCGACACCGAGGCGGCCAGCTGCACCGCCACCGCGTCGCGGCAGGCGTTGTGCTCGGGCACGCTGGCGCACAGCGGCAGCGCGGCCACGTTGCCGGCCATGGCCGCGCGCTCGGCGGCGCTGGGGCGGCGCACGTCGAGCTCGCCACCGCCATCCACCATCACCGCGTTGTTCACCGGCGAGGCGGCGGCGGCCGCCGCGCCCACCTGGGTGACCACGGTGATGGCATCGGCGCCGGTGACGTTGACACCCAGCACCGTGCTGCTGCTGCAGCTGAACTGCGAGGCACCGGCGGCGCCCACGCAGGCCCAGCCGTTGCCGGTGGGCGTGGCGGCCAGGGTCAGGCCGGTGGGCAACTGGTCGGTGACGGTGTAGCTGCCGCTGCTGGCGGCATCGCCCACGTTGCGCACCGTGATGCGCCAGGTGGCCGGCTTGCCCACGGTGAACAGGCTGCCGTCATGCGTCTTGCGCACCCGCAGGTCGGGCGACTGGCCGATCTCGCCGAAGTTGTTGGCCACGCTCTCGCCACCCGGCTGCAGCACGATGGCGCTGATGGCCGACGGCGTGGTGGCCTTGTCGGTGGCGTTGCCGCCCAGCGAACCGGCCAGGGTCTGGCCGTTCAGGGTGCCGGCGGGCTGGGTGGGCTCGGTGACCGTGTAGTTGCCCGGGCGCAAGCCCTCGAAGGCGTACACGCCCGCGGCGTCGGTGTTGACGGTGAGGTTGACCGCGCGACCCATGTCGTCGATGCCGGTCAGCACCATCGGCACGCCCGACAGGCCGCTCTCGCTGGCGTCGATGGCGCCGTTGTCATTGCCATCGCCCCACACGCGGCCGCTGATGCGGCTGGCCAGCAATTCGCCGAAGTCGTTGCCGCTGGACACCTGGGCCACGCCCAGCGTGATGCTGCTGATGGCGCTGGGCGTGCTGCCGGCCAGGGTGGCCGTGCCGCCGGCGCTGCCGGGGCGCACCCGGCCGTCCAGCGTGCCTGCCGGCTGGCTGGGCTCGGTGACGGTGTAGGTGCCGGGCGCCAGACCGTCGAAGCGGTAGTTGCCGCTGGCATCGGTGGTGGTGCTGCGGCTCACGGCCTGGCCGGTGCTGTCGGTGCCGGTCAGCGTGATGGTCACGCCGGCCAAGCCGATCTCGGCCGGCTCGGCGATGCCGCTGTTGTCGGCATCCAGCCACACGCGGCCGCTGATCACGCTGTTGGCCGGGATCTCGCCGAAGTTGTTGGCGCTGGCGCTGGCGCCGGGGGTGGTCAGCGCGATGCCGGCAAGGGCGCTGGGCGCGGTGCCGGCCGGCGTGGCCGTGCCGCCGGCGGTGCCCGGCACGGTCAGGCCGTTGCGGGTGCCCGGCGGCTGGGTGGGCTCGGTCACGGTGTAGGTGCCCGGGCGCAGGTCGGCCACGCTGTAGCGGCCGTCGGCGCCGGTCACGACGCTGCGGCTGACCGCGGCGCCGGTGTCGTCGGTGCCGGTGATCTGCAGCGTGACGCCGGCAATGCCGGTGTCGGCAGGCAGGTTCTGCAGGCCGTTGTTCTCGACATCGAGGAACACCGTGCCGCTGATCGCCACCGGCAGGATCTCGCCGAAGTGGTAGGCCGTGGCATCGGTGCCGGCAGGCAGCGCGATGCCGCTCACCGTGCTGGGCAGATTGGCCACGCCCGCGGCCGTGCCGCCGGCACTGCCGGCGCTGGTGCGGCCGTTGAGCGTGGTGACGCTGCTGCCGGCCACCGTGACGGCCGGCTGGGCCGCCTGCTCGGTGACGGTGTAGCCGGCCGGGCCGGCGGCCAGCAGGTCGCCGAAGGACCAGTTGCCCGCCGCATCGGTGGTGGTGCTGCGGTTGACCGGGTTGCCGGCGGCATCGCTGCCGCTGAGCGTGACGGTGACACCGGCGATGCCGCTGTCGCTGCCCGCGCGGCTGCCGTCGTTGTTGGCATCCAGGTACACGCTGCCGGCCAGCGAGCCCACGCGCTCGCCGAACAGGTTGCCCGGTGAGCCGGCGGCCGGCAGGTTGCTGATGGTGATGGCGTTGGCCGTGCCGCTGGCACCGCCGGTGCCGGGGTTGACGCCGCCGTCGGCATAAGCGGCCGGCTGGGTCTGGCACACGGTGTAGGTCAGGCCGGCCGAGGCGCCGCTGAAGCTGAAGTTGCCGCTGGCATCGGTGGTGGTGGTGGCCACCGGCGTGCCGCTGCAGCTGCTGCCCTGGTAGAGCGTGAGCGTGACGCCGGGGATGCGGCCGTCGGTGGGCGTGGCGTCGGCCGCGCCGTTGCGGTTGCGGTCGATGTAGACCGTGCCGCTGATCGGCGCGACCGGCAGCTCGCCGAAGTTGTAGCCGGTGGCCTGGGTGCCGGCCGGCAGCACGATGGCGCCGTGCACGTCGTTGACGGCCACGCTGCCACCGGCCGAGCCGGCGGTGTCGCGGCCGTCGTTGAAGCTGCCGGCCGATGCGGGGATCGCGCCCTCGCTCACCGTGTAGCCGGCGGCGTCGCTTTGCGGCAGGTCGTCGAAACGGTAGTTGCCGTCGGCATCGGTGACGGTGCTGCGGCTGACCACGGCCCCGCCGCTGTCGCGCCCGCTCAGCGTGACCGGCACGCCGGCCAGGCCGCTTTCGCCGGCATCGCGCAGGCCGTTGTGGGTGTTGGCCGGCGTGGCCGGGCTGCTGTCGACATACACCGTGCCGGCAATCGACGCGGCACGCTCGCCGAACAGGTTGTTGGCCGAGCCGCCGGCCGGCAGGTTGCTGATGGCGATGGCATTGACGGCCGCGCCGCTGCCGCTGGTGCCAGGGTTGGTGCCGCCATCGGCATAGCCCGCGGGCTGGCTCTGGCACAGCAGGTAGCTGCCGCCCACCGCCAGGTTGGCGAAGCTGTAGTTGCCGCTGGCGTCGGTGGTGGTGGTCTGCAGCGTGGTGCCGCTGGCGCAATCGGCGCCCTGCACCAGGCGCACGGTGACGCCCGGCAGGCGGCCGTCGGCCGGTGCGGCGTCCATCGCGCCATCGCGGTTGCGGTCGAGGTAGACCGTGCCGCTGACCGTGGCCACCGGCAGCTCGCCGAAATGGTAGCCGCTGGCCGCCGTGCCGGCCGGCAGCACGATGCCGGCGAACGCGTCGTTCAGCGCGGCGCTGCCGCCGGCGCTGCCCACGGCCTCGCGGCCGTCCACGAAGCTGCCGGCCGAGGTGGGAATGGTGCCCTCGGACACCGTGTAGCCGGTGGCGTTGGACGGCGGCAGGTTGTCGAAGCGGTAGTTGCCGTCGGCATCGGTGGTGGTGCTGCGGCTCACTGCGTTGCCGCTGGCGTCGGTGCCGGTCAGGCGCACCGGCACGCCGGCAATGCCGCTCTCGCCGGTGTTGCGCACGCCGTTGTCGAAGTTGGCCACGGTGCCGGCGCCGGTGTCCTGGTACACGCTGCCCGACAGCGCGCCCAGCGTCTCGCCGAAGCTGTTGCCGCTGGAGCCGGCTGCCGGCAGGTTGCTGATGCTGATCTGGTTGCTGCCGGCCGTGCCGTTGGCATTGCCGTTGCCGTAGCCGGCGGGCTGGGTCTGGCACACCAGGTAGTTCTGGCCCACGGCCACGTCGTCGAAGCGCCAGCTGCCATCGGCGGCGCTGGTGGTGGTCTGCAGCGTGGTGCCGCTGGTGCAGTCGGCACCTTGCACCAGGCGCACGGTGACGCCGGGCAGGCGCGTGCTCTCGCTGCCGCCCAGCGCGTTGTCGCGGTCGGCGTCGAGGTAGATCAGGCCGCTGATGCTGGTGCGGGTGGCCAGCCGCTCGCCAAAGTTGAACTGCGTGCCGACCAGGCCGGTGCTCAGGTCGATGCTGGCGATGCGGTCGGTGCCGGCAGCCGGCTGGTCGGGCTGCGCCGTGCAGCCGCTGGCGCAGGCCGCGCCGTTGACCAGGCCGGGGTTCACCGGGCCGTTGGTCACCCCGGCGGGCAACGGCTCTTCCAGCGTGTAGAGCAGGCTGGGGTCGAGCGCGCTGAAGTTGTAGGCGCCGCTGGCATCGGTGGTGGTGGTGGCCACCACGGCACCGCTGGCGGCATTGAGCAGGCGCACCGTGGCGCCGGCGATCGGGGTGTCGCCGCCGCTGTCGCGCACGCCGTTGTTGTTGGCGTCGGCGTAGACAAAACCACCCAGGCTGGCTTGCGGCAGCTCGGGGAAGTTGTAGGCGGTGGCATTGCTGCCGGCGGTCAGCACCACGCCGCTGTAGCTGGAGTTGCCGCTGGTGCCGCCCGCAGCATGGCTGCCGCCGGCGCTGGGCGCCGCACTGCCGCTGGTGGGCGGTGCCACCGGGCCGTTGACGAAGCCGGCCGGCTGCGTCTCGGTGACGGTGTAGCCGCTGGCGTCCGACGGCGACAGGCCGGTGAAGCTGTAGTTGCCGTCGCTGTCGGTGGTGGCGCTGAGGTCGACCGGGTTGCCGAAGGCATCGGTGCCGGTCAGGCGCAGGCTCACGCCGGCAATGCGCGGCTCGCTGGCGCCGGCCTGCGGCACGCCGCCATTGGCGCCGCTGCGGTCACGGTCCTGGAACACGGTGCCCGAGAGGCTGGCCTGCACCACGCCCACCACGGCCGAGCCGGTGTTGTTGCCGCCCGGCACGTCCACCGCGCCGGTCTTGGCCGGATCGTTGTCGACGATGGCGCTGTTGGTCAGGTTGCCGCCAGCCGGGAAGCTGGTCACGCGCACCGGGATGGTGATGGTGGCCTCGCCGGTGCTGTCGAGCTGGCCGAGCGCGCAGCTCACGGTCAGGCCGCTGGCGCTGCAGGTGCCGCTGGCCGCGCTGCGGGTGCGGGTCCAGGTGATGGTGCCGAGGATCTCGGTGCCGGCCGGCAGCGTGTCGGTGACATCGGTGCGCAGCGAATTGCCGGGGCCGTTGTTGACCACCCGCACGATCCAGTTGAAGGGCTGGCGCAGGCTGACGCTGGCCACGCTGGCGCTCTTGGTCAGGCGCAGGTCGACCTTCTGGCGCGTGGTGGTCTGCTCGTTCTCGCTGTTGTTGGTGCTCAGCAGGTCGGTCTCGTTGCCGGCCACCGAGGCCACGTTGTTGAACACGTCGCCGGTGGCCGCGGGCTGCTCCAGCACCTCGAAGCGCAGGAACAGGTCCTTGCTTTCACCGCTGGCCATCTCGCCCTGCGCCGCTGCGCTGCTGGCGGGCAGGCTGCAGGTGAAGGTGGGCAGCGCGGTGCCGGCAGCCGACACACTGCCCGCACCCGTGCACAGCGCCGGCGCATTGCAGGTGGAACCGCCCGTGGCCGTGGTGTCGCAGACGAAGCGCACGGTCTTGCCTGCCGGCGGCACCATCGATTCGGTCACACGCACGCCGGTGGCATGCGAGGGGCCGTTGTTGGTGATGCGCACCCGGTAGTTCAGGAAGGTGGCGCCCAGCGTGAACGGCACCGGGTCACCGGCACCGGCCACCACCGCATCGGGCACGTCGACCTTGTTGATCTGCAGGTCGGATTCGGAGGCCCGCACGGTCAGCGTGGCATTGGCGCTGTTGTTGGCGCTGTTGGCATCGGCCGTGGTGGCGGCGATGGTGGCGGTGTTGGGCAGGGTGCGCTCAGGCTCGCCGGCCATCCAGTTGGGGCGCACGACCAGGGTGATCGACTGCGCCTCGTTGCGGATCATGCTGCCGATGGTGCAGGTGATGCTGGGCGCGGCCGGGGTGATCTGGGCACCGGCGGCCACGTTGCAGCTCGAGCCCGCCTTGGTGGACGCGATCGACACCACGGTGAAACCGCTGTCGCCCGCCGGCAGGTTGAAGCTGTCGGTCACCGTCACGCCCGCCGAGGTGGACGGGCCGGTGTTCGAGAACGACATCGTGTAGGTGGCCGCCTCGCCGGCCCGCACGCTGGCCGGCAACACGCCCTTGGCGATCTGCAGATCGGCCACCGGCACGATGGTCAGCGTGTCCTGGGCCGAGTTGTTGCCGCTGTTGGAGTCGCCCTCGACGCTGTTGCTCACCGTGGCGGTGTTGGTCGCCGTCACGCCGTTGAGCGGGCGGTTGATGACCATGTTGACGCTGGCGGTCTCGCCCGGCAGCAGCACGCCGCCGTTTTGCGTGCAGCGCAGCCCGGCATTGGCGGTGCTGCAGGTGAAGGTGGCGGTGCTGCCGGCCGAAACCGTGACCGTCACCGGGCTGCTGATCGTGGCGGCAGTGAAGCCGAGCCCGTTGTAGAACGCCGCGGGCAGCGGATCGGCGATCACCACGCCGGTGGCGCCGGCGCCGTTGAGCGAGGCGTTGGTGACCACCAGGCTGAAGGTGGCGCTGGTCTCGGTGGCCGACATGATCTTGTCGCCGCCGGTGGGCGTGCTGCTGAGCTTGGTGATGGCCAGATCGGGCGCGCCGGCTGTGGCGTTCGAGGTGGCGGTGGCGCAGTCGTTGGTGCTGATCGGATCACCCTGCACCGGCGGCAGCGCGGTGGCCGACGAGCCGCTGGGCACCGAGTTGCCGGTACAGGCCGTGTTGCTCATCGTGCCGGTGCCGGTGGCGGTGGTGACGATGGTCAGCGCCGGCAACGCGGTCAGCGCCAGGCCGGCGGCATTGGCATGCTCGCAGACGATGTCCTGGCCATTGGGCGTGCAGCTCCAGCCGGTGCCGGAGAAACTGACGAAGGTCTCGGCGCCCAGGCGCTCGATCACCCGCACCGGCCCGGTGGCCGTGCGCGGACCGTTGTTGCGCACGGTGATCGTCGAGGTCATGTTCGAGCCGACGTTCACCGGGTTCGGCGTCTTGGTCTTGATCAGGCTCAGGTCGGCGCCATCGGGGCGCACGTTCACCGTCACCGAGCCGCTGTTGTTGGTGGACACCGGGTCGGCCGTGGCCGAGGCGATCGTCGCGGTGTTGGTGTAGTTGGTGCTGGTGGCGGTGCTGGGCGCGGTGGCAACGATGGTGATGTTGTCGATGGCGCCCACCGGCAGCGTGGCGCGGGTGCAGCTCACCGTCTGGCCGCTGGCCGAGCAGCTCCAGTTGGTGCCGCTGGCCGACACGAAGGTCCAGCCGGCCGGCAGGGTGTCGGTCACCACGGCGTTGTTGGCCTGGCTCGGGCCGCCGTTGCGCGGCTGGATCAGGAAGCTCACGCTGGCGCCCGAAGCCGCCGGCGAACCCGAGCTGACCGTCTTGCTGTCGATGCGCACATCGGCACCGGGGTCGACCGTGGTGTTGGCGGTGGCGGTGTTGTTCGAGCTGTCGGGGTCGGCCGTGCCGCCGGCCGAAGGCTCCAGCGTGGCGGTGTTGGTGACCGTGCCGCTGCCCACGTTGACCGTGGCCACCACGCTCACCGGCGGAATGGCGGCGCCCACGGCATGCGGCCCGGGCCGCGTGCAGGTGACCGTGCCCGAGGCATGGCTGCAGCTCCAGCCGCTGCCGCTGGCCGACACGAAGGTGCTGGACGGCGACAGCGTGTCGATCAGCGTGATCGCGTTCGAGGCGTTCGGGCCGGCATTGCTGGCGGTGAGGGTGTAGGTGACGTTGCCGCCGCCCACCACCGGATTGGGCGAACCGGTCTTGGTCAGGCCCAGGTTGGCGCCACTGATGATGGTGGTGGTCTGGGTCTGGGTGTTGTTGGCGCTGTTGCTGTCGTTGTCCGAGCTCAGCGTGGCCGTGGCGGTCAGCGTGGTGGGGCCGGGCACGGTCGTGCGCCAGGTCATCAGGATGTTGCGCACATCGGCGCCGTTGGCGCCCAGGGCCCCCAGGTTGCAGTCGATCTGGGTGGCGGAGGTGGCCACGCAGTTCTGGCTGGCCGGCGTGGCCGACACAAAGCTGGCACCGCTGGGCAGCGTGACGCGCAGGCGCACATTGCTGGCCACGTCAACCGCGTTGTTGTCGATGCGCAGGGTGTAGGCGTAGGCGCCGCCGGCGGCCACCGGATCGGGGTTGTCCGAGAACTCGGCAATCTGCGGATCGGCGGCCCAGGCCATGGCGGGCACCGCCAGCATCACGGCAGCCACACAGCGCATCACGGCCTTGACCGGCTCCAACGCGCTCAGACCGCGCCAACGAAATCCCTCAATCACCTGACAACTCCTGCGGCCGGACCGCGCCGACCCCTCGTTCAGCAGCCTCGGGGGCCGTGACGGGCATCGCTCGTTAGTGTTTTCCAGGACGCCATCGTATGAGGCAGAACCCTGAATCGAACGAAATGTGCCCGAATCTGGCCTCAAATCCTCAGACAGAACGACATTGCTCACAATCTGCAACAGATCTGAGACTCAAGATCAGAATTTGTTGGCCGATTGACGCGCGCGCGCGGGCCGGGTGCCGCCGCATAAGATCAGGGCATGACCCGCGCCGATGCCATGGGCCTGCTGCTGTCCTTCGTGGCCCGGTTGATCACCGGCGCGCAAGGCCACTGGCGAGGCTGCCCGCCCAAGGCCGAACAGCGCATCTACTTTGCCAATCACCAGAGCCACCTCGACTGGGTGCTGATCTGGGCCGCGCTGCCGCGCGAGCTGCGCGCCAGCACCCGGCCGATCGCCGCCAAGGACTACTGGACCAGCAGCCCGTTCAAGCACTGGCTCACGCGCGAGGTGTTCAACGCGGTGTACGTGAACCGCCAGCGAACCGACGACCAGGACCCGCTCGAGCCGCTGCTCGAGGCCCTGGCCAACGGCGACTCGCTGGTGATCTTTCCGGAAGGCACGCGCAGCAGCCGCGGCCTGCCGCAGCCGTTCAAGAGCGGGCTGTACCACCTGGCGCGGCAGTTTCCGCAGGTGCCGCTGGTGCCGGCCTGGATCGACAACGTGCAGCGCGTGATGCCCAAGGGCGAGGTCGTGCCGGTGCCCATCCTGTGCACGGTGAGTTTCGGCGCGCCGATCCAGCTGGCCACGGTGGACGGCCAGCCCGAGGACAAGGCGGCCTTCCTGGCACGCGCACGGCAGGCGGTGGTGGCCCTGCAGCCGGCCGGCCACGGCACCAGCGACGACCCGATGGCCCGCGCCACATGAGCTGGCTGCGCAGTCTGGATGCGCGCCAGCAGGTGGCGCTGCTGTTCGTGGTGCTGTTCGGCCTGCTGGCGCTGGCCAGCGCCGCCACCGCGATGCTGGCCCTGCGCGAGCGTGATGCGCAGCAGGCCGGGCGCTTTGCGCGCGCCCAGCGCGACCTGCGCGCGGTGTGGATCGGCGCGGTGGTGTTCTGGCTGGCCTGGGTGTCGGGGGCGGCCGGCGCCACGCTGCTGTTCGGCGTGATCTCGTTTCTGGCGCTGCGCGAATACATCACGCTGGTGGCCACCCGGCGCAGCGACCACCGCAGCCTGCTGCTGGCCTTCTTTGTGGTGCTGCCGCTGCAGTTCGCGCTGGTGGGCTGGCGGCGCTTCGACCTGTTCTCGGTGTTCATCCCGGTCTACATGTTCCTGGCCATCCCGGTGATCAGCGCGCTGGCCGGCGACCCCGAGCGCTTTCTCGAGCGCAACGCCAAGATCCAGTGGGGCATCACGGTGTGCGTCTACGGCCTGTCGCACGCCCCGGCGCTGCTGCTGCTGAACTTTCCGAAGCTGCCCGACCGCGGCGCGTTCCTGCTGTTTTTTCTGGTGATGGTGACCGCCGCCGCGCAACTGGCCCAGGAGGCCGCCAGCCGCCGCCTGCGGCGCCGGCCGGTGGCGCGCCACATCGACCGCAGCTTCTCGCTGCGCGCCTGGGGCAGCGGCGTGCTGGCCGGCGCGTTGCTGGGCGCCCTGCTGTTCTGGATCACGCCGTTCAAGCTGGGCCAGGCCCTGGTGATGGCCGCCATTGCCGGCGGCGCCGGCACGCTGGGCGACTTTGTGATGCGCGCGCTGAAGAAGGACGCCGGCGTGCGCTGGTGGGGCAACGAGAGCTCGGTCACCGGTGCGGTGGGCCTGCTCGACCGCGTGGCGCCGCTGTGTTTTGCCGCGCCGGTGTTCTTTCACTCCGTGCGCTGGTACTTCCAGCTTCAGCCTTCATGAGAATCCTGGGCATCGACCCCGGCCTGCAACGCACCGGCTTCGGCGTTGTCGACATCGACGGCAGCCAGCTCAGCTATGTGGCCAGCGGCACCATCAGCACCACCGAGGCCGACAAGGGCAACCTGCCGGCACGGCTGAAGCTGATCTTCGACGGCGTGTGCGAGGTGCGCCAGCGCTACCAACCGCAGTCGGCGTCGGTGGAGATCGTGTTCGTCAACGTCAACCCGCAGAGCACGCTGCTGCTGGGCCAGGCGCGCGGCGCGGCGCTGGCGGCGCTGGTATCGGGCGACCTGCCTGTTGCCGAGTACACCGCGCTGCAGATGAAAAAAGCCATCGTCGGCCACGGCCTGGCCAGCAAGGACCAGGTGCAGGCGATGGTGATGCGCCTGCTGCAGCTGCCCGGCCTGCCGGGCAAGGACGCGGCCGATGCGCTGGGCCTGGCCATCGTGCATGCGCATGCCGCGCGGCACCTGCTGGCCCTGGGCAGCGCGGGCGATCTGGCGCGGCGCAGCCAGAGCCAGTACCGGCGCGGACGGGCGGTGTAGCTGGGGCACCCGGCCCCGCGGGTACGCGGGGCCACCCGCCGTGCGGGTTGCCGGCCGGCTTCGGAGCGGCCGGGCGCCGGCCGGCTGGGGCACCCGGCCCCGCGGTTACACGGGGCCACCCGCCGTGCGGGTTGCGGGCCGGCTTCGGAGCGGCCGGGCGCCGGCCGGCTTGGGGCCGGGGCCTGCGCGCTACATCAGCGCGCGGATGCCCGCGAACACGCGGCCGAAGATCCAGATGTTGAAGGTGCCCAGCACCACCACCACGCACCAGCGGTAAAGCGCCTTGGCGCGCGCCAGCGGCACATGCTCGCCGGTGGTGACATGCAGCACGAAGAAGAAGGCCGTGGTGGCGGCCATGATGGCCAGCACGATGCCGGCAACCCAGAACAGAATCATGCGGCCGAGCCTACAACATCAGCGCCAGGCGCTCGAGGATCAGCACGCCGAAGAAGCCCAGCGCCGCGATCAATGACCACTTCAGCACCACGATGCCGCGCTGGCGCCAGCGCACGTCGCGCGTGCCGATGTACATGGCAAAGCACAGCAGGCTGGCAAACAGCAGCAGTCCGAAGACCAGTCGGAAAACAAGCATGGGCGCGATCTTGCCTGCAAATCGGCCGCGCGCCGTGGCGCGGCCGCGGCATCACCAGGCCGGCGCCAGCTCGGCCAGGCCCGGCGGGGCCAGCGCGGCGTCGTCGAAGCTGGCCCACTCCCAGGCCTCGGGCCGCTCGAACAGCGCCCGCAGCAGCAGGTTGTTGAGCGCGTGGCCGCTCTTGTAGGCCACGTAATGCGCCAGCATCGGGTGGCCGGCGTTGAACAGGTCGCCGATGGCGTCCAGGATCTTGTGCTTGGCGAACTCGTCGTCGTAGCGCAGGCCGTCGGCATTGAGCACGCGGCTGTCGTCGACCACGATGGCGTTGTCCATGCTGCCGCCCAGCGTGAGGCCGCGGCTGCGCATCAGCTCCACGTCTTTCGTGAAGCCGAAGGTGCGGGCGCGGGCGATGTCGCGCTTGTAGCGGCCCGAGCCCATGTCGAACACCACGCGCTGGCCGGTGGCATCGACCGCGGGGTGGTCGAAGTCGATCTCGAAGCTCAGCTTGAAGCCGTGGTACGGCTCGAGCCGCGCCCACATCAGGCGCTTGCCCTCGCCCTGGCGCACCTCCACCGTCTGCTTGACGCGGATGAAGCGCTTGGGCACCTTCTGCACCTCGACGCCGGCGCTTTGCAGCAGGTAGACGAAGCTGGCCGCCGAGCCGTCGAGGATGGGCACCTCATCGGCGGTGATGTCGATCACCAGGTTGTCCAGGCCCAGGCCGCAGCAGGCGCTCATCAGGTGCTCGATGGTCTGCACCTTGGGCGCATCGGGCCGGCCGCCGGCCGAGATGGTGGAGGCCATGCGCGTGTCGCTCACGCTGTCGGGCCGCACCGCAATCTCCACCGGCTGGGCCAGGTCGACGCGACGGAACACGATGCCGGTGTCGGGCGGTGCAGGCCGCAGCGTCAGCTCGACCTTCTGGCCGCTGTGCATGCCCACGCCCACGGCGCGGGTGATCGATTTGAGGGTGCGTTGGGCGAGCATCAGGGCCGGATTGTCCCGCATCGGCCGGGGCCGCGCCGCGCGCAGGGCGATGGCCCGGGGCGGCGGGCGTTCAATCGGGCAGGCGCGCCAGGGCCTCGGCCAGGCGGCTGCGTGCCGTCGGGTCGTCCACCGCCTGCACCAGGCGCTCCAGAAAGCCGGCGCGATGCGGCTCGGCAGCGGCGGCGCGCTTGACCACCACCGCGGCAATCGGACCCAGCTGCTGCGCCAGCAGGCGCTGTGCGGCGTCGCGCAGCGTGGCGCTCACCGGCGGGCTGGTGGCCGCGGGCGGCGGGCCCAGGCGCTGCGTGGGCGCAAAGGCCGAGGCCAGCGCCACGCCACCCGCCAGGCTGCTGCCCTGGGTGGACGGCGCGCCGGCGCGGCCAGTGCCGGTGGCCTGGCTGCCCAGGGTCTGGTCGCGCAGCACCAGCAGCGCGCTGCGCGCGCCGGCATCGGTTACCTGCGCGGCCAGCCAGGTGTAGAGGCCGGGCAGGTCGGCGGTTTCGCGCGCGCCGCGGCGCACCAGCACGCGGGCCAGCGGGCCCAGGTGGCGCGCCAGCGAGGCCTCGGCCTGCGACAGGTCGGTGTCGCTGAAGTGGGTGGGTGGCGGGCCCGAGGTGGTGCCGCCGCCCGGCCCCGGCGCGCGCGGCATGGCCGGCAGCAGCGCGGTGACGGTGGCATCCGACACCGCGGCGTTGTGCATGCGCCCGACCACCGCCACCAGCGCGTCGCGGAACTCGAGCGCATCGGCGTAGCGGTCGGCCGGCTCCTTGGCCAGGGCCTTGGCCAGCACCGCGTCGTAGGGCCGCAGGCGCTGCAGGCCGGGCAGTTGCGAAGGCAGGGTCAGCGGCTCGTGCACCACCTTGTACATCAGCGACTCGGGCTCGCCGGTGAAGGGCAGCTGGCCGGTGAGCAGCTGGTACAGCACCACGCCGCTGGCATACAGATCGACCCGGCGGTCGATGGCCTTGCCGCGGAACTGCTCGGGCGCCATGTACATCGGCGTGCCCACCAGGCTGGCCACCTGGGTGAGCTCGGCCGACTGGATGCGCGCGATGCCGAAATCGGTGACCTTGATCTTGCCCTGGCGGGTCATGATCAGGTTGCTGGGCTTGATGTCGCGGTGCCACACGCCCTGCTCGTGCGCATGGTGCAGGGCCTCGAGCAGCTGGCCCACGATGCTCAGCACATCGTCGTCGGCGATCGTCAGCTCGCCCAGCGCGGCCTGGCGCAGGTAGCGCGACAGCGTGTGGCCGGCCACGTACTCCATCGCGATGAAGGCCGTGCCCTCGTCGCGGCCGTAGTCGAACACCGCCACGATGCCCGGATGCTGCAGCCGCCCGCCGGCCTGCGCCTCGTTGCGAAAACGCTCGGCCAGCGACACGCCCGACGCGGGCGCGCCATCGGCCCCGCGCAGCAGCGTCTTGACCGCCACCTCGCGCTGGATGTCGGGGTCGAGGGCGCGGTAGACCACGCCCATGGCGCCCGAGCCCAGCACCTCGACGATGCGGTACTTGCCCAGGCGTTCGGGAATGCTCACGTCAGCCCCTCGGTCGACGGGGACGTCGACCGATCCCCCAAGGGGGTGAGCCGCAAACGGCGAACGGCCGGCCCGGGAGCGGCCCAGCGCTCGGCCCGCTCGCTTCGTTCTGCGATGGCTTGATCACAGGCTCAGGCCTCGAGCATCTTCATGGCCTGCACCACGCTGGCGCGCATGCGCGCAAAGCTGGTGGCCAGCACGCCGATCTCGTCGCGGCTGCTGCGGTCGAACTCGGCGGCATCGAGGTCGCCCTGGCTCACGCGGTCGGCCAGCAGCGACAGGCGCGTGACCGGCCGCACCACCACCCACCAGATCATCAGGTTGAGCACCACGCCCACGGCCGTGAAGATGGCCAGCTGAGCGGTGATGAAGACATTGAAAGAGCGGTCGGCGCGCGCCAGCGGCACGGCCATCGGCACCGAGACGATCTGCGCGCCAACCACCTCGTTGAACTGCCAGCCGAAGCCGTTGGCCGGGCCGTAGCGCTCGACCAGGGTCTTGGGCGCCGCCTCCACGCTGCTGTGGCATTGCAGGCAGGCGGCATTGGTGATGCGCAGCGGCCGCGCCACGTACAGCGACGGGCCCGAGGGCGTCTCGCGCGTGCCGACGAACTCTTTCAGGTCGGCGGTGTTGCGAAACTGCTGAACGATGTCGACCTCCCAGCCGTTGGCGCGGTCGCGCGGGTTGGTGGGGTTGAGCGTGGCTTCCTTGTAGGCGAAGTCGGGGTACTTGGTGTGCAGCGCGCGCTGCACCTCGGTGGCCGAGTAGCTGGGCACAGCCTGCGGCAGAAAGCGCGTCTTGAGCTGCTCTTCCAGCAGCCCGGCGATCTGGCCCGAGGTGTAGGTGCGCACGGCCAGCGCGTTTTCCATCAGCAGGCGGGCGTTGTTCAGCACCTCGTCGCGGGCGGTGCTTTGCAGCAGGTCGCGCGCGATCCAGCCGCTGACGGCCATGCCCACCGCCACCACACTCACGAAGATCAGGTTGAACTTGACCAGCAGTTTCATCGACGACACCTGTTGCCACCGCGGGCGAGGATTTCGCGGCGAACCGGGCACTTTAACCGCAGCCCTTCGCGGGCGCATCCTGCGAGGCGGGGATCGGCAGGTAAAGCCGCAGCCGCGGCGGGCGCACAATCGCCTCCCCTTCCCCGCCTGCCTGAAGCCGCCCGACCGGGCTTCGTGCCACCACGATGCCCGGCTATCACACCAAGCAGGAAACGATCGCCATTGCCGGCGAGAACGATCTGCAGATCCGCTCGCTGCTCGACCTGCAGCAGCATGCCGACGCCGATGGCGCCGCCGAGCGGCTGGGCATCTCGAGCGCGCAGTGGCCGCTGTTCGGACTGCTGTGGCCCTCGGGCGCGCACCTGGCCGCCCGCATGGCGCTGCGCCCGGTGGTGCTGGCCGAGCGCATCCTGGAGATCGGCTGCGGCCTGGGCCTGGCCAGCCTGGTGGCGCACCGGCGCGGCGCCGATGTCACCGCCAGCGACGTGCACCCGATGGCCGCCGCCTTCTTGCTGGAAAACCTGCGCCTGAACCAGCTGCCGCCGATGAAGTACCGCCACGGCCCGTGGGCGCTGCCGGTGCCGCCGGCGGTGGCCGGGCCCGACGACCTGCAGGGCAGCTTCGACCTGATCATCGGCAGCGACGTGCTGTACGAGCGCGACGAGCGTGGCACGCTGGCGGCCTTCATCGAGCGCCACGCCGCGCCGGTGGCCGAGGTGTGGATCGTCGACCCCGACCGCGGCAACCGCCCGGCCTTCAACCGCCACATGGCGTCGCATGGCTACGGGCTGCAGGAGCTGCGCCTGGCCCACGCACTGCCGCTGGGCGCCGGCACGCGGCCGCACTACAAGGGGCGCATGCTGGTCTACCGGCGCGGTCTGCCGGTGGGCTGACACGCCGGGCGCCGGCGCCAAGTGCGCAAGGATTGTCAGGCGCGCCGGGCCAGACTGGGGGCTTCTGCCACCCCCCTTTCTGCCACCCCGCCGGGAGCGCCCATGCACCTCGAACACCAGGCCCAGGCCATCCGCATCATCGGTCTCGAACTGCGCACCAGCAACGCGCAGGCCGCCCAGAGCATCCCGCCGCACTGGGCGCGCGCGATGCAGCCCGACGCACTGGCGCCCATCGCCGGCCGGCTGGGCAGCGAGCTGTACGCGGTGTACACCCACTTCGAGCATGCCGGCCGCAGCAACGCGGGCCTGTACTCGCTGATCATCGGCGTGCCGGTGGCGGCCGATGCCCCGCAGCCGCCGGGCTTCAGCCACGCCGTGTTGCCGGCGTGCTGGCGCGCGGTGTTCAACAGCCCGCCGGGCCAGCCCGAGCGCGTGGTCGAGACCTGGGCCGAGGTGTGGCGCCGCGACGACCTGCCCAAGGCCTTCGTGGCCGATGCCGAGCGCTACGGCAGTGATGGCAGCATCGCCCTGTTGATCGGCTTGACCCACGCACCATGAACCGCCGCCACGGCTGGGTGAACTATCACGAGCGCATGGCCCGGGTGCTGGCGCACCTGCACGCCCACCTGGACGAGCCGCTGGACTTGCCGCGCCTGGCCGAGTTGGCGCACCTGTCACCCTTTCACTGGCACCGCACCTACCACGCGCTGTTTGGCGAAACCCTGGCCGCCACCCAGCGCCGGCTGCGCCTGCACCGCGCCGCCGGCGAGCTGGCCAATGGCCGCCGCAGCGTGCTGGAGATCGCGCAGCGCCAGGGCTACCCAAACGCGCAATCCTTCTGCCGCGCCTTCAAGGCCGCCTACGGCCTGGCGCCGCTGCACTTTCGCCGCCATGGGCCGCACATGGCCTTTGCCCAGCCGCAGGCGCCCGGCCTGGCGGAAGGCTTTGAGGTGCAGATCCGGCAGGTACCGAGGGTGGTGCTGGCGGGCCTGCCGCACCGCGGCAGCTACATGGGCATCGGCAAGGCCTTCGAGTGCACGCTGGCGCAGCTGCATGGCCTGGGCCAGGTGCAGGCGCACAGCCGCTGGATCGCCGTCTACCACGACGACCCGGCCAGCGTGCCCACGGCGCAGCTCAGTGCGCTGGCCGGACTGTCGGTACCCGACGGCTGGGTGCCTGCGCCGCCGCTGCAGGCCTTTGCGGTGGGCGGCGGCCGCTGCGCCGTGTTGCGCTACCGCGGCCCCTACGCCAGCATGCATGCGGCCTACCGCTGGCTGTTCGGCCACTGGCTGGTGCACAGCGGCGAACGGGCGGCCGACCAGCCGGTGTTCGAGGAATTCCTCAACAGCCCGCGCGACACCGCGCCGGCCGATCTGCTCACCGACATTGGCCTGCCGCTGGCCGAGCTGCAGACTGCAGCCTGAGGCGTGCACCGGCGACACAAGCTCAGGCCGCCGGCAGCACCGCACCCACCTGCTGGTACACCGCCAGCTCGAAGCCCATCAGTGTCTCGACCACCGGCATGTCGAAGAAGGGCAGCACCTGGGTCATCAGGATGCCGCCCACGCCGCGGGTGCGGTCGATCCAGTAGTAGCTGTTGAACACGCCGGCCCAGTCGGCGGTGCCGCTGCTGCGCATGCCGGGCAGATCGGTGAGGGTGAGATGGAAGCCCAGGCCCCAGCCCTGCGGCACCGGCAGTGAAGGCACGTCGTTGCTCAGCTCGGGCACCGCCGATGTGATCAACGCCGGCAGCGCGATCCGGCCCAGGTGGTTGGCCAGCGCCATCTGCGCGGTGGCCGGGGCCAGCAGGCCGGCGCCATCGTTCAGCCAGGCCTGCACGAAGCGGCCGTAGTCGTGGATCGTGCCGTAGGAGCCATGGCCGGCGGCGTCCCATTCGGGCGCGGCCGGCAGCTCGTGCACCGAGGGCGCCAGCCGGCCATCGGCCTGGCGCTGCATCACGCGCAGCAGGCGCTCGCGCTGCGCGGCATCGGGCGCAAAGCCCGAGTCGGCCATGCCCAGCGGGCCGTACACCTGCTGCTGCAGGCAGGCGCCCAGGCTCTGGCCGCTGAGCTTCTCGACGATCAGGCCCAGCCAGTCGGTGTTGACGCCGTACTCCCAGGCCGTGCCGGGCTGGTGCACCAGCGGCACCGACAGGCTGCGCTTGTCGCCCGACAGCGGGCTGGGCTCGCCGGTGAGGGCCAGGTAGCGCAGCAGCGCTTGGTTGGTGAAGAAGTAGCCCAGGCCGGCGGTGTGGGTCATCAGCTGGCGCACGGTGGCCGGGCTGGCCTGCGGGCGCAGGCGCGGCGTGTCGCCGTCAAAGCCTTCCAGCACCGGCAGGCGGCCAAACTCGGGCAGGATCGATTCGACCGTGGCGTCCAGGCTCAGCCGGCCCTGCTCGACCAGCTGCAGCGCGGCGGTGGTGGCCACCGCCTTGGTCATTGACGCATTGCGGAACAGTGTGCGCTCGTCCGCCTCGCCGGCGGCGTGATGAAACAACGGGCCGTCGCGGCCCACCACCAGCGCCGCTACACCGTGCACCGCGCCCTTGCGCACGGCGCCATCGAGCACCGCGCGAACTGCCGAGCCATCGAACGACATGCCGTTTCTCCTTCGTCAGTGGGTTGAGCGAAGAAGTCTGCGCCGCGGCCCGGCGCGCCGATAGGGCCTGCGCGAAAACCCCGAGACCGGCGGCGGTGCGGGCCGGCGGCGGCGGCGGCGCCTCAGTTCGTGCGGCCGACGAACTTCCAGCCGGTGGACAGCTTGACGAAGACAAAGCCGGTACCGGCGTCCAGAAATACCTCGTGCGACTGCGCGTCGGCGTCGCGGCCGACAAAGCGCCAGCCCTCGGGCAGGCGCAGAAACACGAAGTGCGTGACGCCGTCGTGGAACACGCCATAGGGCGCGACGGCCGCAGCCACCGGGTGGGTCTGGGTGTCCAGCACCGAGGCCTGGGCCGGCACGGCCAGACAGGCGGCCGCCAGGGCGGCGAGAAGATGTTTGCGCATGGAATGGAGCCTTCGTGGGGTTCGTGGGTCACGCGGCGGGCCGCGTGGGCCCGCAGTCCCACGAAGGGGTAGCGCTGCGGTGTTGCCCCAGGTCAAAACCCAGGGTTAACACCAGGATTTTAGCCAGCCCTGAACTTCTGCTGCAATGCAGCAATTCACGCCGCTGCGAGGGACGCCAGCCCCGGGACCGGCCCGACCCTTGCGCCACCCAAGTGCCACCCGAGCGCCACCCGAGCGCCACCCGAGCGCCGCGCAGCGCGCGCCGGTCCGCCAGGTGCCTGCGCAGCAGGTTCATCGCTGCGCGTCAGCCCCGCGCCGCCTCGGCCAGGCATTCCAGCCCGCGCAGGCGGTTGGCATCCAGCGGGTGCGCGGCGCTCAGGCGCAGGCCGTGGCGCAGGGCCTGGCCGGCACCGAAGGCGGCGCCGGGCACCACGCTGTAGCCCTGCTCGCGCAGGCCGGGCAGCAAGGCCTCGGCGTCGGTGCCGGGCGGCAGCTCGACCCAGAGCACGTAGCCGCCGGCGCCGGGCCGCACCTGCGCGCCACGCGGCAGCAGCCGCCTGGCGGCGGTGGCCCAGGCCTCGGTCTGCGCCGCCAGGTGCTGGCGCAGGCGGCGCAGATGGGTCTCGAAGCCGCGGTCGGCAAGAAACCGCGCCAGCGCCGCATCGCTCAGCGGCGACAGCAGCTCGCCCTGCACCGCCCGCGCCGCACGCAGCTGCTTGCGGTGGCGCCGGCTGACGATCCAGCCCACGCCCAGGCCGGGGCCGACCACGCAGGCCAGGCTGGTGCAGTACAGCACGCGGTCGTCGCTGTCCCAGGCCTTGACCGGCCGCGGCCGCGGTTGCTGGCCGCGGTGCAGCTCGCCCATCATGTCGCACTCGATCAGCGGCACGCGGTGCTGCCGCAGCAGCGCCGCCAGCTGCTCGCGTGCGCCATCGGGCATGCAGCTGCCGCGCACGCTGTCGAACGTGGGCTCGGCGATGCAGCAGCGGATGTCGTGGTGCTGCAGCGCAAAGGCCAGCGCCGGCACCGAGAAGCCGCCGTCCTGCGGCGCCGGAATCGCCAGCGGCTTCAGGCCCAGGCTGGCCACCAGCTCGCCGGTGCGCGGCGAGGCCGGCTCGGGCACGGCCACGGCATCGCCGGGGCGGGTGAGCAGGCGCAGACACAGATCCAGCGCCTCGCCCTCGCCGTGGGTGACGACGATGTCCTCGGCGTCCACCGTGCAGCCCGCGCGCGACATGCGCCGGGCCAGCTGCACCCGCAGCGCCTGGCTGCCGAACACGCTGCCGATGGCCAGCAGCGCGCGGTCATCGGCCATGGCCTGAACCACATGCCGCTGCAGCGCCGCCAGCGGCAGCAGCGAGGCCGGCAGCGCCAGATGGCTCAGCGACAGGCAGTCGGGCCGCGTGGTGGCGATGTCGATCAGCAGCTTGCGCCGCCCTTCGAGCTCGAGCACCGGGCCGCTGGCCATGGGCGGCGGGCGGCTCAGGCCACGCGCAAAGTGCCCGCGCCGCGGCCGCGCCTCGATCAGCCCGGCGTCCTCGAGCTCGTGCAGGGCATGGGTGACGGTGGCCAGACTGGCGCGGTGCTCGTCGCACAGCTGGCGCACCGACGGCAGCTGCGCGCCCGCCGGGTAGCGCCCTTCGCGCAGCGCGTGGGCCAGGGTGTCGGCCAGTAGCCGGTATCGCGCAGGGCGGGCGGGGCGGGCAGGCATGCGGGCAAGCATAGCCCCGCGCCCGCCCTGCATCGATACAGATCAACCACCTCTGGATCGCTACAGCGGGTTCTGCATCCCTGCCCCGGCGCCGCGCCTGTGCCTTCCGGCCGGGCCGGCGGCTGCCTAGAGTGCGGCGCCATGAGCCAAGCGCCCTCCCCCATGCACACACTGGCCCGCTGGCGGGCCCTGCCGCCCGGCTTGCGGCACTTCCTGCTGAGCGAGCTGCTGGGCCTGCTGGCCACTGCCTCCATGCAGCTGGGCATGGCCTGGTGGATCAGCAGCCAGGGCGGCGCCGCTGCGCTGGCGCGTTATGGCGCCTTGACCGGGCTGGCCGCCCTGCTGGCCACGCCCTTGATCTCACCGGCCGGCGACCGCTGGCCCAAGCGCCTGCTGATCCGCGCCGGCAAGCTGTGCCTGGCCGTCGATGCGCTGCTGCTGGCGGCCCTGTGCGGGGCCGGCGTGTTCAAGCTCACGCTGCTGTGCCTGTGCGGCCTGCTGTCGGTGGCGGCCACCGCCCTGCTGTGGCCGGTGGAGGCCAGCCTGCTGCCCGAGCTGGTGCCCACCGCCGCCCTGCCCGACGCCGTGCGCCTGCGCCGCGCTGCCCAGGCCATGGGCGGCTTGCTGGGGCCGGCGCTGGGCGGGCTGCTGCTGGCCGCGGCGGGCTTGAAGCTGGCGATGGCCGCCAACCTGCTGCTGTGCCTGATCGCGGCCGCTGCAGCCTGGCGCATCGACCGGCCGGCCGGCAACACCGCGCCACCGGCATCCGCTGAAGCCTTGGCCCCTGCCGCCGCCATGGCCACGGTGCCGCCGCCCCGGCGCCGCAGCTGGCTTGGTGATATCGCCGACGGCCTGCGCGCCAAGTGGCGCGTGCGCCTGGACCGCTGGTGGACCCTGACCGGCGCACTGATGATGCTGTGCCTGCTGCCCGCCACCGGCTTGCTGCTGCCGCTGCGCATCCAGGCCCTGGGCCTGGGCGCCGCCTGGTTTGGCGCCTGCAGCGCCGGCCTGTCGGCGGGCCTGCTGCTGGGCGTGGCCGGCCTGGCCCCGGCGCTGATCGCCCGCCTGGGCCGGGTGCGCGCGCTGGCGCTGGCCATCGGCTTGTGCGCGGCGGCCATGGCCGGTATCGGCCTGTGCCAGGCGGCACCGGCGCTGGTGGCGCTGCTGGCGCTGATCGGGCTGTGCATGTCGGTCACCCAGATGGTCGGCCAGGTGCACCGCCTGCTGGCCATCCCCGAGCACTACCGCGCACGCATGAACGCCGCCCACCTGATGATGGCGCAACTGGCCGCGGCGCTGGCCCCGGCCGTGGCCGGCCTGCTGCTGCTGGGCAACGGGCTGCGCACGGTGTACCTGCTGCTGGCGCTGGGCTTTGCGGCCGCCGGCCTGCTGCTGCTGGCCGTGCCGGGCCTGGGCGCGTTCTTGCGCGCCGACCATGAGGCGGCCCGCGGCTGGTATGGCCGCCACTACCCGCAGGCCTTCACCCGCCCTTGAGCCCGCGGGGCTTGGCGGCAGCCTGGCGGCGGCGCCAGTACTGCAGCTCGTCTTCGTGACACTCGATGTCGAGCTCCTGCACACGCTCCAGCAGGCGCTCCTGCACCTCGCGCACGGCCTGGTTGTAGATCAGCGGACCGATCTCCTCGACCATGAAGCCCAGCAGCGCCCCGGCCGCGATGTTGCCGATGCGCTGGTCGAGCTCCTGCTCGACATAGCGCTCGATCGACGCGATCGCCTGCTGGCGCGCTTCACGGGAGAGTTCGATGGGCATGGCGGGCTCCGGTCGGATGCAACGGATTCTCACGCGGCGGCGCGGGCACAGCAGGCCACGGGCGCCCGACAGGTCGAGGCCTTCCAGCAGCGGGCAGGCCACGGCGGCGTTGGCCGCCTTGTTGGCGCGATCCGGGCGCTGGCGGTGGCCGTGCCCATCATGGCCTTGCCGGGCACGTTCATCACGGTCTTGAGTTCTTCGAAGTCGACTTCTCACCCGCGCGGTGCATGTGGATGATGTCGCCGAGTCAAGCGGGGGGCGGTTGGGAGAAGGTTGTCGACCCGATGCGGACATTTAGCTTGATCGATTGATAGTCGCAGAACAGTCCATCGTTGCCCGCAGCCGCCGGAGTCAACGGCGAAACTACACCGACTTGATACGCTGTTTAACTATGACCCTCGATGTTCAACACACCCTGGACCGCTTCGATACCTGCGTTGCCAGCCTGCGCGATAAGCACGATCCCCAGGGCCCCGGCTTCAGCATCGCGCTCACGTTGAACGGCCAGGCGATTCGCACTGCTTGCCATGGCCAGGCGTTGACCGACTGGCCGCAGCCGTTAACCGGCGACACGCGCCTCTATCTCGCCTCGGAGTCCAAGTTCTGGGTCGCAGCACTGGTGATGGACGCTGTCGCCGCTGGCCGCGTTGCGCTCGACGCCGATGTGCGCCCGGCGTTGCCCGCGCTAGCCGACTGCACCCAGCCAGTGCGTCTGGGCCACCTGCTGCGCCACACCAGTGGCGTGGACGACTACCTCTATCTGTGGCACCTGCAACTGGGGCATGACGAGGATGACCTCGTCACGCAGGAGCAGGCCTTGGCGCTGATCCGGCGAGCCGGGGACTTGGATTTCGAGCCTGGCACACGCCACGACTACAGCAATAGCAACTACGTGCTGCTGGCCGACTGGCTGGAGCGCGACACCGGCCGGCCGCTCAGCGAGATCGCACGCGATCGCTTCTTTGCACCCTGGGGACTGAGCAACACCAGCTTTGAGCGCGACCCTCGCCGTGTGCTTTCGCGCCGCGCGCGCAGCTACCAGCGGGCTGCCTCCGGCGATTGGCGCGAGTTGCCGGTGAACCTGGCGACTTGGGGAGACGGCGGCATGTGGTCGACGCTGGATGACCTCGTTTGCGCCGAGGCGAATCTGCTTGACGACTGGCGCCGCCATGGCACGAACGCCGTACTCGCTCGCTGCTCAGGGGATGATCCGCGTTTCGGTCCAGCCGATCTTCCATACGCCTTCGGCATCGAATCGATGGCCCACGACCACCGGCGCCTGCTTTTCCATGGAGGCGGCTTCGCTGGCTTCTCGTCGCTTGTCTTGCGCAGCATTGAAGACGGCCTCTCCTTGATCGTTCTGGCCAATGTCGAAGGGTTTGACGCGTCCGCCAAGACTTGGGCGGAGCGTCTGTGGCCCACGGCAGGTTGAGCCCTTCAAGACCTCGTCGGCGCACGCAGCCTGCTTCAATGCCGTCGCCCGCGAGCGACAGGTCCTGGCCGTCAACAGGCATCTACCCCCTTCGCCCGATCCCTCAACCCCCAACGGCGCGCCACAAGCACCAAGCCCCGCAGCACGACGTCTCGCGCTGCGGGGCTTGTGACTTGCACGCTGGCACACGAGGTGCCAGCGTGGACGCTCAATCAGCCTGCTTGCGCAGGAAGGCCGGGATCTCGATCTCGTCCATGCCGTTGGACGACAGCGCCTCCACCTTGGCCGCGGCCTGGGTGCGGGCCGAGCGCCACACGCTGGGCGTGCTGAGGTTGCTGTAGTCGTGCGCGGTGGTGCCGGGCAGGCCCTGGCCCTGGCCGCCCATTTGCGCCACGGTGTTCAGGATCGGCAGGTTGTCGGTGCCGGTGCGCAGCGCGGCGGCCGGCTGCACCACGGTCAGCGGTGCAGCCTGCGGCTTGCGCTGGCACAGGCCGGTGGCGATCACGGTCACGCGCAACTGGTCGCCCAGGCTGTCGTCATAGGCCGCGCCGTAGATGATGTGCGCGTCATCGGCGGCATAGCGGCGGATGGTGTTCATCGCCGCCTTGCTTTCGTTCAGGCGGAAGTTGGTCTTGCTGGCAGCAATCAGCACCAGCACGCCACGGGCGCCCGACAGGTCGATGCCTTCCAGCAGCGGGCAGGCCACGGCGGCGTCAGCCGCCTTGTTGGCGCGGTCCGGGCCGCTGGCGGTGGCCGTGCCCATCATGGCCTTGCCGGGCTCGCTCATCACGGTCTTGACGTCTTCGAAGTCGACGTTCACCAGACCGTGCATGTGGATGATGTCGCTGATGCCGCCCACGGCGTTTTTCAGCACATCGTTGGCATGCGCAAAGGCCTGGTCTTGCGTGATGTCGTCGCCCAGCACTTCGAGCAGCTTCTCGTTGAGCACCACGCATCGGCCAAGCTGAGCGGCAACCGCTGGCGGCAAGCCAGCGGGTGTCCGGTCGAGCGTGGAGCGAATGGGAGGCGGCTGTCGACCCAATCCCGTCATCCGAGCTTCTCCAAAGCTGCCCGACGCTCGGACCGCCCTCTTGCGGGCTTCACACCCCCGCGAAGCTTCCATTCGCGGCCAGCAGGATCCGGCCAGAGGTGGCTGCAAAAGTCTGGGACCGCCACACGGGACGCTCGCCCGAAAGCAGCACTTCAAATTAGGGGGCTGACCTGGGTCAGAGGCAGTTCCTTGTCGGCCTAGCCAGGCAGTGTCGACCCTGTACGGACACACGCTGTCCTGGACTCGCCACCCTGAAACTACCAGCCGGACCCGCACACAGGCACCGGCTGGAGGCGGGCTGTGGACGGCACTCATCGGCTTGCAGCCTCTACTGCGATTTATGCGTGAGGCTTGGCCCAGACCCGTGCCGGTTCACCTTACTGGGCGCCCATCATGCGAGCCGGAAGGTGAGCCCCCGCGGAAATCAACTAGTGTCGACCTCGATCAGCTCCGGCTGAACACTTGGGAGCAACGATGTGCTTGAGTCGAACCGTCCAGGAGGCATAACCGCGAAATTTTAATCCAAGACGCTCTGCAACTGGAAGGCATGCTCAGCGACTCAGACCAACGCCGGTAGACCGCTTGGTTCGGTCTATGCTGGGGCAAACATCTCAGCGCCACCGGATCGCACCAAAGACTCAACGGCGCGAACATTCTCATTGGTGGCGCCACCGTCGGATTGCGCGAAGACCGCCACCAAGCGCAACTGCTCAACGGCGGCCGCCAAAAATCGCGCCCTGGGTACGCCAGTCTTCCTCTCAATCTCATCAAGCTCAGCGTCGTCCACCATACGGCGTAGGCGCTCCCCAAGATTGCCTGCCTCATGTACTGGCAGCGGAGCAAGCGCAGGGAAGGCCATCCCGTGTCTTGACCTTGGATGAGGTACACCAAGAAGGCCCAGTTCTTGGAGGACCTGCAGCAAACGATCCCCCCGACTAGCGATGACGAGCAAGACGTGCGTAGCTGCTACGTCCGTAGGTGTACGGGTCGACATATGTCCTCCAGTACCCCTCATCCGAGGGGTTCGGCCGATTTTGCTTTCTAGCATAGCGGCGTACGCATGGTCAAGCGGCAAGTGTGACTATGAGCGCTACCCAGCGCGCACTTTTTGCAGGGCACGCCTTCGCATGCGCTCAGTCAAACCGGAGTCTGCACCCGATTGCCCCTGAGACCGACCAACCTTTAGGGCTACGTTGAGCGCGTCCTCGCCAGAAGCCTGCCCAAGCGATCGGTAGGCCTCCAGTTGCGCTTCGGTAAAGAACTGATCAACAGTAGTTTCGTGAGGGAATCCTTTACCAAGCTTGGCGTACTGGTGAACCTCAATCGGAAGTTTTGTGAGGCCCTTAAGCGAGGGCTTAATGTACAGCATTCGGCCCAATGGCAGGCCTTCGCCATAGTCGACAGTGAACCACTGCCAAGCACGCTCGGTGTCCGCCTGAATTTCAAGGGACTCCTTCGAAAATTCGTTGGATTCGAGTCTGCGCACGTTCGAATCCCGATATCCGGCCGACGTGCCAATACTGCTTCCGATCTCGGGGGGGAAATCGGAAAACACTTGCTCTATGCCGCGCCCCGCAATGCTGGATCCAGTCTGTCCATTGACACTAGCCGCGGAAGAACCGACTTGACCTCGCTCGAAGGACTCAAGATTTTGGTTCGGGGCTAAGGAATCGAGCGCAAAGTCAAGTGCGGTCGAATGCCGAACGATGATTCCTAAGTCGATTCGAGCTCGTCGAATGGCATTGGCCAGATCTGACATTTGCTCTTCAGGATCACAAGAACCGTCCACAACAACTATTCGTGAACAACCACGTCGAAGCAGCTCGTAGACCCCCAAGTTCTCAAAATGCCCTCCATCGCTAAGATGTAGCCAGTTTCCAAAGCGCCAGCGGAGCGCCATGGCCTCGGAAATAATTGCCAAACCGGTAAGCTTTGGGCTCTCTTGTTTAACTGTCTCCGGTTTTTGAGGATTCCCGATCCACAATCCAAGCCTCGCGTTGAGTAATCCAAGAACAAATGCTTTGATTGGATTTGTTCCATGCCCAGACGTAGGGGAAACGGCCGCACCGGAAACGGCCATCGCAGTCCCAAGTGTGATCGACTTAGTATTGCCGCTGCTAAAAACGAGTTCTGTCCGGCTATAGCCAATTCCAGACGCGGGACTCCCACAATGAACAGGACTAAACGTGTACGGCCATTGACGAGGAACTCGACCATCCACGTCGCCAGGATTCAATCCGTTGACAGCCGCATTTAGTAGAAACATCGGGAGCGATCTATTCTTTCGGGTACGCAGCCAGCAAAGCGCAGGGTTGTCGTCGTCATCGATGCTGGTAATTGGATCTGGAGTCCTCGTATTGAACTGTTGACGCTCATCATCTCCCGCATCTGCATGCGCTACGATATTAGGATTTCTGAAGCCCAGCCGCGAAGCCCCCAAGAATGTCCTGACTAGTCCCTCTCTGTACAAGGCGTGCATCGAGAATCGATTCACATTAATTATGGAGCCCAGAACTAGGGTACTCAAGAACAGTCCGGCTGCAAGCCAGAACAGCGATGCGTTAGGCCACTTCAACCAAATTGAAATAAGTTTTGAAATACCTATGCCCGAGAACAGCACAAGGAACGTCAAAGCCAAGACCGAGCCGGCTAGCAAAAGCATCTTTCGGGCTATGAGAAACATCAGCAGCAGGGCGATCGATGCTGCCAGGATGGACTGTGGCACAGGTCCTGCGGCTGCCACAAGCGCAATTAGGTCATCACTGAGCAGTGAGAGTGCCGAGACGCCGAACCAAATGACTGAACCAGCTAGCATCCAAGCAGCAACTTGAGACATCCAAGCGCGGTCAATTTCTCGCATTCGACTATGGGACAGAAACGCATTGCACAACTCAGATGCTGCAACCACTTGAATAATCACCAGAGGCCCAACTGCTGCCACATATCGTTCGCCCCCACCACTTGATGCGAAGGGAACAAGCGCGTCACTAAGGCTGGAGCCGACAATAATCCCGAGAGCAGCGCCTAACATAAACTGCCATGGGCGGACGGGAATTATTATAGAAGGATTTCTGATTGGTCGCGCTCGGCTCCAAATCTTAAGCAACATGAAATCAATTAATCGGACTGAATAAGTTCTGCCCAGCAAATAGGCAATCAGTATTCCAAAAAAGTACGCAGATGACCAGACAATTAGCATGGCCGTGAAGCCTCCCGGCGGGCGCGGAAACACTGAAATCCAAGCCTCCTGGAATGCTCCAACCTTTAGCGCAGATGGCACTGCTGGGATCGTCAAGGATAAAATAAGTGCGAGCAGTGCAAAGACAAAGATCGCCAACGGCGGGAGTCCATCTGGATAGCGGCTAGGTTTGGCCGGCGCCCTTAGGTACATTGTGAGTGTTCGAACAGCTCCTATTAGCAAAGTGAGAGCTCCCGCCGTGATACAGAGGGCGATGACCTTATAACTATCTGTTGACTCTGTCAGCACCTTAATCATCTCGGCCAACACTCGGGGAACAAGCAGCACTGACGCAAGCGCCAAGCACATTAGCGTGAAGATGGGTATCCAATTGAATAGGTAGGCGGCAACTAGAGCAATGAGGTCGCCTGCGCTTGAAAGACTAAAGCGCGGAGCCAAATATGAGCTATGACGGCGTACCCACCACAATGGACCGCATTCGGAGCCACGTCGTGATGCTAACTCCTTGGCCACTCCATCCATGCCGTCTTTGTGTCTATAGGCCCAAGCAAGAAACCAGCTTGCAGCATAACCACCGCCCGAAACCGATGAAATGTATTGAAATCCGGGCAGCAAGCCTTTGGCTGCCATAGCCTGCAAGACACCGATGGAAAAGCTCGCACTCCTAATGCCGCCGCCTGACATTGCCAACCCTATCAAGGCATGCTGATGGGTCGACTGATTCAGCAGCGGGCCAGCCTCACTATTGCGCCCGAGCAATATTCGTCGGCGGTGCCGGTCGCAGAGTACACCGTCAATCTCAACGCGAATCTCTTCGGGTAGCTGCCCCATTTTTTGTCCCAGTGCATATATAAGCTGATCTGCAGTTGCCTGAATTTCATCGTCCGGCAAAGATCTTTCAGTCCGTGCTTCCCGACCACACCACCCTCTAGAATCAATATATTGACCCTGCGCATACGCGAGTAGATCGTTAAGACAACTTATATTCTCTTTCGATCCTCGAATGGAAGCTTGTGTTGCCAGCGCGGCCCGAAGCGCACGACGATGGTCAAAATATCGTGCGGCGATAAGATACCTTGCGTAATCGAACCACCCCTCAGAAACACACACCTGGATGCTCTCGAGAAAGAGCACCTCGCTCGCCGAAAGACTTCTACTGAAATCAGTGGTAGCTTCAGATATTTTGAAAAGTGCGCGAAGTTTTTGGAGCAGTTGGTCATTAGCGATACTGAACATCTTTTGCCCTCCCTTACAGCGATTCTTCCTGACACTTTTCGTTAGTCAAGGGGTCCGGCCGGGCCGGCTCATGCCAACGCGGGAATCCCCTTTGGGCTGCCTCACTCTGGCGAGTGGAAGAACTCTCTCGTGCAATTGCACTGATTTGCTTGATGGCGGCCGGCGGCAACGCCCGACTGTCTGGCCCCAGCAACTGGTTCACTTGCGCTGGTCGGTGGGCGGGTTGGCGCCGCGGCCACGCAAAGACTCGCTCGCTCTCGGCAGCGTGCTTTACCTCGACGGCCCGCCTGAGTCTTTAGGGCTGAGGTCGACCTCCCACGCTGGCTGTAGGAAGCCCATCACATTTGGGTCGCTTGCATCGCCCCGAGATCAATGTTCTGCAGGAGCCTCTATGAAACGAGTTGCCAGGTAGCTGCCCATCCTCACCGTCGGCAACTGACACCTGACCTTGCGGCCAGACCGCGCCCAAAACCATCAGTGGCGCGCCACACCAAGCCCCGCAGCACGACGTCTCGCGCTGCGGGGCTTGTGACCTTCAGACCGGCCCCGAGGAGCCGGCTTTGCCGCTCAATCAGCCTGCTTGCGCAGGAAGGCCGGGATCTCGATCTCGTCCATGCCGTTGGACGACAGGGCTTCCACCTTGGCCGCGGCCTGGGTGCGGGCCGAGCGCCACACGCTGGGCGTGCTGAGGTTGCTGTAGTCGTGCGCGGTGGTGCCGGGCAGGCCCTGGCCGCCCATTTGCGCCACGGTGTTCAGGATCGGCAGGTTGTCGGTGCCGGTGCGCAGCGCGGCGGCCGGCTGCACCACGGTCAGCGGTGCAGCCTGCGGCTTGCGCTGGCACAGGCCGGTGGCGATCACGGTCACGCGCATCTGGTCGCCCAGGCTGTCGTCGTAGGCCGCGCCGTAGATGATGTGCGCGTCATCGGCGGCATAGCGGCGGATGGTGTTCATCGCCGCCTTGCTTTCGTTCAGGCGGAAGTTGGTCTTGCTGGCAGCAATCAGCACCAGCACGCCACGGGCGCCCGACAGGTCGATGCCTTCCAGCAGCGGGCAGGCCACGGCAGCGTCAGCCGCCTTGTTGGCGCGATCCGGGCCGCTGGCGGTGGCCGTTCCCATCATGGCCTTGCCGGGCTCGCTCATCACGGTCTTGACGTCTTCGAAGTCGACGTTCACCAGACCGTGCATGTGGATGATGTCGCTGATGCCGCCCACGGCGTTTTTCAGCACATCGTTGGCATGCGCAAAAGCCTGGTCTTGCGTGATGTCGTCGCCCAGCACTTCGAGCAGCTTCTCGTTCAGCACCACGCATCAGCCAAGCTGATGCGGCAGCCGCTGGCGGCAGGCCAGCGAGTGTCCGGTCGAGCGGGGAGCGAATGGGAGGCGGCTGTCGACCCATTCCGGGAATTCGATGACCATCGATTGCGGTCAGTCGCGCGACTACCAGCTTCTCGGCAATGGACCTGCGCTGTGCTGCCAGATTCAGGCATCGAAGGCAATCAGGTGCTCGGCACTCTGTGCGACGGCTTCGTTGCCGGTCGATTGAATCTCACCTCGCAGGCCGCGCCAGCCTGTCTCAGCATGGATCGATTGACTGCTTGCGCCAGCCGCTGATCACGCTCCAGGTAGGCCTCAGCGACCCGATTCCGGTCCTGAGCCAGCAGGCGAAGTTGCTCGCGGGTCGGGGCGCCGGGCCTCGTGAACACGCTCGATCCTGACCGCGACTGGTTTGTTGGCGTGCGCTACGTGGCGCAACGATTTGGGCAGCAAATCGACTGGCAGGGTCTCCAGCGCTTGAAGGCGCAGGTCGTCGTGGGTTCTGAAGACACGGCCAACGACATCCAGATCTCCGCACGCGATGCCTTGTATGCCGACGGCGTCAACGACACCGGCTCCAACCGGGTCGAGCGTGCAAGCTTCCTGAACGGGCTGCATCGCAAGGCCGGTGTTGATTCCCGCCTGGATGGGGTGCAGGGAGCCGCGCGCTGCGCTGCCCACGTTCAACGGGCGGTTGATGCTTTCTTCAGGGCGCTTTGACGGAGGTCAGGCGCTCCTGCAGGAACTCGACGAAGCGCTGCGTCTTCGCGGGCAGCAGCCGTGTCTCGGTGATCGCATAGACCGGTGTTGCCTTGCCCTGCCAGGTCGGCAGTACCCGGCGCAAGCGCCCTGCTGCGACGTCATCGGCAGCGATCTCGTCGGAGAGCAGGATCACACCCAGGTCCAGTGTCGCCAGCCGTCGGAGCATGCCCACGCTGTTGACCTGGAACCGGCCACTGACGTCGACCTCTGCGACCTCGTCCCCGCAGTGCAGCACCCAGTTGCCCGCCTTGGGAAAGCCCAGGCACTCGTGCTGCGCGAGGTCGCGGGCGTGTTCCGGCTCACCCGACACGGCCAGGTAGCGCGGTGAGGCGTAGGCGCCCACCGGCAGGCGGGCCAGCAGGCGGGCGATCAGGTTGGAGTCGGAGAGCTCGCCCATGCGGATGGCCACGTCGAAGGGTTCGCTGACCAGGTCGACGCGCCGGGGGGTGAGGTCGAAGTCGAACGTGATGCCGGGATAGCGGCGCGCGAATTCCGCGATCAGCGGCGCCATGTAGGTGGTGGCGAAATCCACCGGCAAGGAGGCGCGCAGCACGCCGCTGGGCTGTGCCAGCAGTTCACCCAGTTGCTCGTGTGCCAGTCGGGCCTCGTCAACGATGCGCCGGCAGCGCTGGAAGTAGATCTGCCCGGCCTCGGTCAATTCCACCTTGCGCGTCGTGCGGTGCAGCAGCCGCAGGCCGATGGCCTTTTCCAGCGCGCCGATGCGTCGCGACAGCGTCGAGTTCGGCACCCCGGTGGCGTCGGCCGCGCGGCGAAAGCTCAGCGTGTGGGCCACCTCGACGAACAAGGCCATGTCGTTCAGCAGTTCCATTGGGATTGCACCATCGATGGATCAATGAGTTCCATCGTACCTACTTTATCCACAAGGCAGGACAGCGGAAGATTCGGCCATCGCAGCCCAACCATCCCTGGAACAGCCATGAGCCCACTTCTCACCCCCGTCCGCATCGGCCGCACGCCCGCCGCCAACCGCCTGGTGATGGCGCCGATGACCCGCTCACGGGCCGATGCCGACGGCGTGCCCAGCGACCTGACCGTCACCTACTACGCCCAGCGCGCCAGCGCTGGTCTGATCATCACCGAGGGCGTTTTCCCGTCCGCCATGGGCAAGGGCTATGTGCACACGCCCGGCATCGAGACCGCAGCGCAGATGGCCGCATGGAAGAAGGTGACCGAGGCCGTGCACGCCAAGGGCGGCCGCATCTTCATGCAGCTGATGCATTGCGGGCGCGTCTCGCACCCGTCGCTGCTGGGTGGTGCCACGCCGGTGGCCCCGTCGGCGATCAAGCCTGAAGGCAAGGCCTGGACGCCCGTCGGCCAGGTCGACTTCGAAACCCCGCGCGAACTGAGCGTCGCCGAGATCGCCGGTGTGGTCGACGGGTACCGCCAGGCCACACGTCATGCCATCGAAGCCGGCTTCGACGGCGTGGAGCTGCATGGGGCTTCGGGCTACCTGCCCGAGCAGTTCCTGTCATCCGGCAGCAACCAACGCAAGGATCAATACGGTGGCTCTGTGGAGAACCGCGCCCGCTTCGTACTGCAGGTCCTGGACGCCATGGTGGCCGAGGCCGGCGCCGACCGTGTCGGCATCAAGCTGTCTCCGGAGATGAACTACAACAGCATCACCGATGCCGCCCCGCAAGAGACCTACGCCTACCTGGTCGAGCAGCTGCGCGGCAAGGGCCTGGCCTACCTGCACGTGGCACTGTTCGGCGCCGCCTTCGACTACCACGCGGTGCTGCGCCCGCTCTTCGATGGCAGCTACCTGATCGGCAGCGGCCTCACGCAGGACAGCGCCGAGAAGCTGGTGGCATCAGGCTCGGCCGATGCGGTCGTGTTCGGCAGCGCCTTCCTCGCGAACCCCGACCTGCCGGAGCGCTTCCGCGTTGGCGCCGCGCTGAACACGCCGGACCGCAACACCTTCTTCGCACCACCCACCGCGCAGGGCTACATCGACTACCCGACGCTGGCGACGGCCTGACAGGCCCACCTCTACGAAAGGCAAAGGCCATGGCCACCCTCGTCCGCATGCAGCGCGCCAACCATGGCGCCCAGTTCCGCGCAGTGCGCCTGCATGGCGCCGACCCGGCGCAGCTCGACCCCTTCATCGGCATCGACCACGCCTGGATGAGCGCGCCCACCTTTCCGCCGCATCCGCACGCGGGCTTCTCTGCGGTGACTTACCTGTTCCTCGACTCCGAGACCGGCATGGCCAATCGCGCGATTCACTGGGCACGCGCAACCTGATCGAACCAGGCGGCCTGCACTGGACCGCCGCGGGGCGGGGCGTGGTCCACGAAGAGGTGCCCGCCGTGACGGGCAGCACCACGCACCTGCTGCAGATCTTCGTCAACCTGCCTGAATCCCGCCAGAACGCGGCGCCGTTCGCGCTGAGCCTGGCCACGCAGGACGTGCCTGTGGTGCAGTTGCCCGGTGCACGCGTGCGCGTGCCGCTGGGTTCCTACGGCGAGGTGCACTCGCCGCTGGCGCCACCGACCGACGTGACGCTGCTGGACATCACGCTGGACGCCGATGCCGAACTGGCGATCCCCGTTCCTGCCGGCCGTCGCGCCTTCGTCATGCCAGTCAACGGCAGCGCAGAAATCGACGGCGTTGGCTTCGGCCTGGACGACCTTGGCGCTGTGTTCCTGCCGATCTCGGATGCAGCAACGGGCCACAGGCTTGTTGCCAAGGACGGCATCTCCAAGGTCGCCGTCTTCATCGGCGAGCCGCTGCGCCAGCCTCTTTTTTCCAACGGCCCGATGGCGTTTGCCAGCCAACAGAACCTGATCGCGGCCACCGCCGCCTACCAACGGGGCGACATGGGCCGACTGTGAGCCACAGCCGCGTCCGCTTGCCCCACCCTTCCTCAAGGAGTCACACCATGAAAGTTGAACGATTCACCGCCGAGAACTCGGCCCTGCTGCTCATCGACCACCAGGTCGGCACGATGAAGCTGATCAAGAACATCGACCGCGAACAGGCCGCAAAGCAATCCATCGCACTGGCCAAGATGGCGAAGATCCTGAACATGCCGGTTGTGATCACGTCCAGCCAGGAAGAACGCGCCCAGGGCCCGATCCTCCCCGAAATTGCCCAAGTGCTGCCCGAGGCGCATGCGGCGCGCGTCAAGCGGCCCGGCGTAGTCAATGCGTGGGCCTATGCTGACTTCAAGAACGCCGTGCTCGCCACCGGCCGCAAGAACCTGATCATGGCTGGCGTCACCACCGACGTCTGCCTCATTTTCCCGGCGATCGATGCCGCGCAGGAGGGTTTCAATGTGCAGGCGGTGATGGACGCTTCGGGCTCGCCGAGCCTGCTGTCCGAAGAGTTCTCGCGCCAGCGCATGCATGACGCCGGCGTGGTGCTCACCGCCACCAATACGCTGATGGCCGAGATTGCGCAGGACTGGTCCACGCCGGCTGGCCAGCAACTGATCACGCTGCTGTTCACCGACGTCTTCCCGGCACTGGGCGCAAGCATCGCCTGAGAGCTTGAGATCGTTTCGTCCGCGCCGTGCGAGCGGTGAGGTTCAGCGGCGAAGGGTTTGATGGTTGTGCGTGCGCAGCGTGCTCAAGCTGCTGTGACGAGGACCGGGTGGCGTGCGGATTGCCAACGCATTCAGCCTCGTCAGGCGTGCGCTGCTAGGCCCTCAAGGCCTGCCGGCGCTGGCCGGCCGGGCTTCAAGCCCAACCGACGAGCTGCGGCGCCAGCCGTGCCGTGCGCATCAGGTTGTGCGCCAGTGCAAAAGGCCTGACCACGCCCAGCACCCGCTGCAGGCCACGCACCGGCAGCCGCTGCAGTCCCCGGTTGCGTGCCAAGGCGTTGACGCATTCGGCCGTGGCTGCTCGCTCCTCGTCGAGCTCGCGCGCCGCCTCGGTGCCCATGCGCTGTCGCCACGCGACCACCGCGGGGCTGTCTGTCGTCGGGCTTGGGGTCGTAGCGACTGGCTGGCGGGGCGGGCGGCTCGTCGTCGCCTTGCTCGGCTGCGCCCGGCTTGATCGGCATGGTCGGCTTGGCCTTTGGCGCCTTGGGCTCGGGCACCGGGGCGTACACCGCGGTCTTGTGCGCCACCGCATCGATCTGCGCGTGCGCCGGGAGGCCTCCATCGACCAGCCACTGCTCGGGCGCGCGGCCCAGGCGTTGCTCGACCTGCTCGACCATCGGTACGAGTTGCGCCATGTCCGAGCCCGCCATCACCGCATCGACACCGACGATGACCTGGCTCGCGCAGTCGGTGGCCAGTTGCAGGTTGTACGCCGGGCGCCAGCCGCCGTCGGCCATCTTCATCACGCTGGCCTGCGCATCGGTGGTGCTGGCGCGGGCCTCGTCGGCACTGCGGCCATTGCGGCGCTTGGCCTCTTGCAGTTCGGGCAGCCGTGCCAGCGCTTGCTGCAAGCGCTGCTCGCGCTCGACGGCGGCACGCTCACGCGCTGCACGCGAGCGCCGGCTGGCCCCGCCGGGGTCAGCGAGCGCCTCCTCGCGCAGCGTGCGCACCATCTCGCCGGCCTTGGCCTGGTGCTCGCGCAACGTGCCCTGGCGCTTGAACGGGGCCGCGCCCGCCGAGGCCCGCACCCGCATGCCATCCTGCGCCACCCGCACCAGCCGGATCAGCCCCGCCGAGGCCAGCACCGCCACGTTGTCCGTCAGCAGCCGGTCCATCAGCGCCACCTGGGTGCTGCGAAAGTCGTTGAGCAGGTGGTAGTTCACCGGCACGCTGCCACAGATCCAGCGGTACGCGTGGTGCTCCTGCATCAGCCGCGCCAGCTCGCGCCCGCTGCCCACGCCTTCGAGCGTCGCATACAGCCACAGCGCGAACAGCACCCGCGGATCCGTCGCCCGCCGTCCGGGTGCAGCACCGCGGGCCTTGATGCCCGCCAGCAACGCGCTCAGGTCCTGGCGCTCAACGTAGGCCCAGACCATGCGCGCCCGATGCTCCGGCGGCAGCAGCGCCTCCAAGTCCAGCGCTCGCAACTCCAACTGCTGCCGGTTGGGTTCGTGGATTCGTGCCGCGCCTGCTCGCTGACCAGCAGCCCTCGCAGCTTCCGGCTGCGGGCCTGCAGGCACCTCACCAAACAGATCACCTTCGCCCGACCCGCTCACTTCCGTCTTGTTCGTCCTTCGCCTCAAGCGGATCTCGTGCCAGCTCGGGCAAAAAGATCTCAGCCTCTGAGCCAAAGGCGGGGCCGCGGGCGGCCGACGGGTCGAGGCAACTGAATGGCGCGGAGGTAGCTTTCGCGATCCGTGGCGAATTCAAGCAGATGACCGTCTGCAGTGCGCCGACCTTGACGCCGAGCGACCGGTAAGCGGCCTGGGTTTCGAGCGTCACCTGATGGTCGTCAACTGACACCTGACCTTGCGGCCAGACCGCGCCCGAAACCATCAGAGGCGCGTCACAAGCACCAAGCCCCGCAGCGCGACGTCTCGCACTGCGGGGCTTGCGAACTTCAGCTGGCGCACGGTCGCGCAAGGCCATCCGGCCTTGCACGCGCGGGCTCAATCCGCCTGCTTGCGCAGGAAGGCCGGGATCTCGATCTCGTCCATGCCGTTCGACGACAGGGCTTCCACCTTGGCCGCGGCCTGGGTGCGGGCCGAGCGCCACACGCTGGGCGTGCTGAGGTTGCTGTAGTCGTGCGCGGTGGTGCCGGGCAGGCCCTGGCCCTGGCCGCCCATTTGCGCCACGGTGTTCAGGATCGGCAGGTTGTCGGTGCCGGTGCGCAGCGCGGCGGCCGGCTGCACCACGGTCAGCGGTGCAGCCTGCGGCTTGCGCTGGCACAGGCCGGTGGCGATCACGGTCACGCGCATCTGGTCGCCCAGGCTGTCGTCATAGGCCGCGCCGTAGATGATGTGCGCGTCATCGGCGGCATAGCGGCGGATGGTGTTCATCGCCGCCTTGCTTTCGTTCAGGCGGAAGTTGGTCTTGCTGGCAGCAATCAGCACCAGCACGCCGCGGGCGCCCGACAGGTCGATGCCTTCCAGCAGCGGGCAGGCCACGGCAGCGTCAGCCGCCTTGTTGGCGCGATCCGGGCCGCTGGCAGTGGCCGTGCCCATCATGGCCTTGCCGGGCTCGCTCATCACGGTCTTGACGTCTTCGAAGTCGACGTTTACCAGACCGTGCATGTGGATGATGTCGCTGATGCCGCCCACGGCGTTTTTCAGCACATCGTTGGCATGCGCAAAGGCCTGATCTTGCGTGATGTCGTCGCCCAGCACTTCGAGCAGCTTCTCGTTGAGCACCACGATCAGGCTGTCGACGTTGGCTTCGAGCTCGCTGGTGCCCGAGTCGGCCTGCTTCATGCGGCGCGGGCCTTCAAACTCGAAGGGCTTGGTCACCACGCCCACGGTCAGGATGCCCATCTCCTTGGCCACCTTGGCCACCACCGGCGCGGCGCCGGTGCCGGTGCCGCCGCCCATGCCGGCGGTGATGAAGACCATGTGCGCGCCTTCCAGCGCCGTGCGCACGCGGGCCTCGGCCTCGTGCGCGGCCTCCTTGCCCTTGTCGGGCTTGCCGCCGGCGCCCAGGCCGTTGTCGCCCAGCTGGATCAGGGTGTGCGCGCTGCTGCGGTTGAGCGCCTGCGCGTCGGTGTTGGCGCACACAAACTCCACGCCCTGCACACCCTGGCTGATCATGTGCTCGACGGCGTTGCCGCCGCCGCCTCCCACACCCACCACCTTGATGCGGGTACCTTGGTCGAATTCTTCGATCATTTCGATGGGCATGGAGACCTCCTGTGTCTAGTCAAGCAGTTGCCGTTGATTGGGTTGCTTCGGCGCTGCCGAAGCGGTCGTGTCTCGGGACGTGAACCGTCCCTGTTAGAAATTGCCGAGAAACCAGTCCTTGGCGCGGCCGACGATGGTCTTCACCGACCCCGCCTGCTGCGCCACCTTGTGCCCGCGTGCACGGGCGATGCGGGCCTCTTCCAGCAAGCCCATCACGGTGGACGAGCGGGGGTTGGCCACCATGTCGAACAGGGCACCGTGGTACGTGGGCACGCCCTTGCGCACCGGCTTGAGGAAGATGTCTTCACCCAGCTCCACCATGCCGGGCATCACGGCGGAGCCGCCGGTGATGACGATGCCCGAGCTGAGCAGCTCTTCGTAGCCCGATTCGCGGATGACCTGGTGCACCAGCGAGTAGATCTCTTCGACGCGCGGCTCGATCACGCCGGCCAGCGCCTGGCGGCTGAGCATGCGCGGTGCGCGGTCGCCCAGGCCGGGCACCTCGAGCGCCTCGGCCGGGTCGGCCAGCAGTTGCTTGGCCACGCCGTACTCGACCTTGATCTCCTCGGCGTCCTTGGTGGGTGTGCGCAGCGCCATCGCGATGTCGCTGGTGATCAGGTCGCCGGCGATGGGGATCACCGCGGTGTGGCGGATCGAGCCCTCGGTGTAGATGCTCACGTCGGTGGTGCCGGCGCCGATGTCGACCACGGCCACGCCCAGACTCTTCTCGTCGTCCGTCAGCACGGCGGCGGCGCTGGCGCTGGGGTTGAGCACCAGGCGCTCCACCTCCAGGCCGCAGCGGCGCACGCACTTGAGGATGTTCTCGGCCGCGCTTTGCGCGCCGGTGACGATGTGCACCTTGACCTCGAGCCGCGAGCCGCTCATGCCGATCGGCTCCTTGACCTCGTGGCCGTCGATCACGAACTCCTGCGGCTCCACCAGCAGCAGGCGCTGATCGTTCGGGATGTTGATCGCCTTGGCGGTCTCGACCACGCGGTGCACGTCCACCGGCGTGACCTCGCGGTTGTCGCGCACGATGACCATGCCGGTGCTGTTTTGCCCGCGGATGTGGCTGCCGGTGATGCCGGTGTAGACGCGCTCGATCTTGCAGGCGGCCATCATCTCGGCCTCTTTCAGCGCCTGCTGGATGCTGGCCACGGTGGCGTCGATGTTGACCACCACGCCGCGCTTGAGGCCATGCGAGGGCGCAATGCCCAGCCCGGCCAGGCGCAGCTCGCCACCGGGCAGCACCTCGGCGGCCACCGCCATCACCTTGGCGGTGCCGATGTCGAGGCCGACGATCAGATCCTTGTATTCCTTGGCCATAAGTGCCTTGCTGTGCTGCTTTCTTGTCGCGGTGCTCGGGTTGCGAACGGGTCTTGTGCGGATGTCACTTCTTGCGGACGGGCGGCGCGCTGAGCTGCGTGGTGACGCCGCGCAGCTTGACCGCAAAGCCGCCCACGTGGCGCAGATCGGCCGACTCGAGCGGGCGCTGGTAGGCCGCCACCACCTGCGGCAGCGTGCGCACGAAATGCTGGGTGCGGGCCAGCACCTCGTCGTCGCTGCCGCGGCCCAGCTCGACGGTGGCGCCCTTGCCGAGCGACAGCCGCCACGAGCCGCGCGGCGAGAGGTGCAGGCCGGCCAGATCGCCGGCCTGCAGCGGCGCGATGAGCGGCACCAGGCGCTGGTACATCGCCAGCATCAGCGCGGCGCTGCCTTCGGGGCCTTGCAGGCGCGGCAGGCGGTCGTCTTCAACATCGCCGATGTTGGCCTCGAACACCTCGCCAAAGCTGTTCACCAGGCGGTCGTTGCCATCGGCGGCGGCCCACAGGGCGGCGGGCTTGTGCTCTTCCAGGTCGACGGCCAGGCGCATCGGCCACACTCGGCGCACCATCGCGTGGCGCACCCAGGGCACCGATTCAAAGGCCGCCCGCGCCTTCTGCAGATCGAGGGTGACGAAGTTGCCGGCCAGCTTGGGCGCGGCATTGGCGCGGATGGTGGTCTCGCTGTTGCGCGCCACCTCGCCGTCGATGCGGATGGCGCGCAGCGCAAAGGCCGGCAGCCGCAATGCCCAGGCCACGGCCGCCACGCACACGGCCACACCGGCCACCAGCAGCAGCGTGTTGGCGGTGGCCTGCATCAGGCGCACATCGGCCGGCAGCGGCGCGCGCGCGGCGCTGCCCTGACCGAATGCGAAGCTGTGCGGGACGTAGCTGGCCATAGTGCTCAGCTGGCGCTGACCGGCGGGTTGCTGCGGGCGCCGTCCAGCGTGGCCAGCGACAGCAGGTGCAGGCACAGCCGCTCGTAGCTGATGCCGGCGGCGCGGGCCGACATCGGCACCAGCGAGTGCCCGGTCATGCCGGGCGAGGTGTTCATCTCCAGCAGGAAGGGCTTGCGGTCGGCGGCGCGGATCATCAGGTCGGCGCGCCCCCATCCGCGGCAGCCCAGTGCCCGGTAGGCGGCGACGACAAGGCGCTGGATCTCACGCTCTTCGTCGGGGGGCAAGGTGCTGGGACACAGGTAGCGAGTATCGTCGCTGAAGTACTTGTTCTGGTAGTCGTAGTTGCCCTCGGGGGCCACGATCTTGACCACCGGCAGGGCCCTTGCGGACGCCCCTTCGCCGATCACCGGGCAGGTCACTTCGTCGCCCTCGATGAACTGCTCGCACAGCAGGTCGGGGTCGTAGCGGGTGGCCAGCTGCACGGCCTGGGCCATGTCGCTGTAGCCCTGCACCTTGCTGATGCCGATGGTCGAGCCCTCGCGCGGCGGCTTCACGATCAGCGGCAGGCCCAGCGTGTCGGGGATGGCGATCACGCGCTCGCGGCTCTGCTCTTGCGGGCTCAGCCACACCCAGGCCGGCGTGGGCAGCGATTCGGCCTTCCACACGCGCTTGGTCATGGTCTTGTCCATGGCCACGGCCGAGGCCATCACGCCCGAGCCGGTGTAGGGCAGGCCCAGCAGCTCGAGCGCGCCCTGCACCGTGCCGTCTTCGCCGTGGCGGCCGTGCAGCGCGATGAACACGCGGTCGAAACCCTCGCGCCTGAGCTCGTCGAGCGCGCGCCCGGCGGGGTCGAAGGCATGGGCGTCGACGCCCTGGCCGGTCAGCGCCGCCAGCACGCCGGCGCCCGACATCAGCGACACCTCGCGCTCGGCGCTGCTGCCACCCATCAGCACCGCCACCTTGCCCAGCGCGGCAACATCCACATGCGGCAGATCGGCCACCGTCAAGGACATGTCAGCCCCTTGTCCGCCGAGGGGATGGCGGGCCGGCCTGGGAGCGGCCCGGCGCGCGTCGCGCTCAGTGCTGCGTACATCATTCGTTGTTCTCCTGCGCCAGCCGCGCCACCACCTGGGCCGGCACGCCACCGATCGAGCCGGCACCCATCGCGATCACCACATCACCGCCGCGCGCATGGGCCACGATGGCCTCGGGCAGCGCCGCCACGTCGTCGACGAACACCGGATCGACGCGGCCCGCCACACGCAAGGCGCGCGCCAGCGCGCGGCCATCGGCGGCCACGATGGGCGCCTCGCCGGCGGCATACACCTCGGTCAGCAGCACGGCGTCGGCCTGGCCCATGACCTTGACGAAGTCTTCGAAGCAGTCGCGCGTGCGGGTGTAGCGGTGGGGTTGAAACGCCAGCACCAGGCGCTGGCCCGGAAAGGCGCCGCGCGCCGCGGCGATCACGGCCGCCATCTCCACCGGGTGGTGGCCGTAGTCGTCGATCAGGCTGAACAGGCCGCCGCCGCGGGTGGCGGGCACCGGCAGCTCGCCGTAGCGCTGGAAGCGCCGGCCCACGCCGGCAAAGGCCGCCAGCGCGCGCACCGTGGCGGCGTCGTCCAGCTCCAGTTCGGTGGCCACGGCAATGGTGGCCAGCGCATTGCGCACGTTGTGCTCGCCGGGCAGGTTGAGCGTGACCTCGAGGTCGGGCAGGGCCTGGCCGTCGTTGCCGGGCTCGCGGCGCTGGCAGGTGAAGCGCATCTGTCCGCCGGGCATGGCCTGCACGTTCACCGCACGCACCTGGGCCTCGGCGTTGAAGCCGTAGCTGACCACCGGGCGCGAGACCATCGGCAGGATGCTGCGCACGCCGGGGTCGTCGGTGCAGACGATGGCCGCGCCGTAGAAGGGCATGCGGTGCAGAAAGTCGACGAAGGCCGCCTTGAGCCGCGCAAAGTCGTGCGCGTAGGTGTCCATGTGGTCGGCGTCGATGTTGGTCACCACGCTGAGCACCGGTGTCAGGTTCAGGAACGACGCGTCGCTCTCGTCGGCCTCGACCACGATGTACTCGCCCGAGCCCAGGCGGGCGTTGGCGCCGGCGGCATTGAGCTTGCCGCCGATCACGAAGGTGGGGTCGACACCGGCCTCGGCCAGCACGCTGGCCACCAGCGAGGTGGTGGTGGTCTTGCCGTGCGTGCCGGCGATCGCGATGCCGGCCTTCAGGCGCATCAGTTCGGCCAGCATCTGCGCGCGGGCCACCACCGGGATGCCGCTGGCACGCGCCGCGATCACCTCGGGGTTGTCGCCCCGCACCGCGGTGCTGGTCACCACTGCCTGGGCGCGGCCGATGTGCGCGGCATCGTGGCCGATGGCCACGCGGATGCCCAGCCCGGCCAGGCGCTCGGTGGTGGTGCTGGCGGCCTGGTCGGAGCCCGACACCTGGTAGCCCAGGTTGTGCAGGATCTCGGCGATGCCGGACATGCCGGCGCCGCCCACGCCGATGAAGTGGATGCGCTTGACCGCGTGTTTCATGCGCCGATCTCCGCCTGGCCGGGCCGCTGCATCGGCGCTGCCGGATCCGCGATGACGTGGGTGCGCTTGACGAGCATGTGTTTCATGACTTGTTCACCAGCCGTTCAAGTTCGTCGGCCACGCGTGCGGCGGCCTGGGGCCGGGCGGCGGCGCGCGCCTTCTCGGCCATGGCCAGCAGCGCCGGCCGGTCGAGTGCGGCCAGCTGCCGCGCCAGGGCCTCAGCATTCAGCTCGGTCTGCGGCAGGTGGATGCCGGCGCCCTGCTCGGCCAGCCAGCGGGCGTTGTCGCGCTGGTGGGCGGTGGTGCTCACCACCAGCGGCACCAGGATGGCCGGCACGCCGGCGGCGCACAGCTCGCTCACCGTCACCGCACCGGCGCGGCAGACGATCAGGTCGCAGCTGGCCAGGCGGCTGGCCATGTCGTCGATGAAGGGCAGCACCTCGGCCTGCTCGGGCCCGATGCCGGCCGCGGCGTAGGCGGCGCGCACGGCCTCGGCGTCCTTGACGCCGGTCTGGTGCGTGACGCTCGGGCGCTGGGCGGCCGGCAGCGCGGCCAGCGCCTGGGGCAGCGTGCTGTTGAGCACCTGGGCGCCCAGGCTGCCGCCCACCACCAGCAGCCGCAGCGGGCCGCTGCGGCCGGCATAGCGCTGCGCCGGCGGCGCAATGGCCTCGATCTCGGCGCGCACCGGGTTGCCGGTGACCAGGCCGTGCCTGACCTGCGCCGCCGGGCCGTCAAAGCCGAAGGCCACGCGGTCGGCGACCGGCAGCAGGCTGCGGTTGGACAGCAGCAGCGCGGCATCGGCATTCACCAGCATCAGCGGCTTGCCCAGCGCCGCGGCGGCCCAGCCGCCCGGAAAGCACACATAGCCGCCCATGCCCAGCACGGCGCTGGCACTGCGCCGGCGCAGCACGCCGGCGCTGTCCCACAGCGCCTTGAGCAGGCGCGCGGCGCCGGTCAGCGTGTGCAGCAGGCCCTTGCCGCGCAGGCCGCTGAAGGCCAGCGTGTCCATCGCGATGCCGGTGGGCGGCACCAGCTTGTTTTCCATGCCCGTGGTGGTGCCCAGCCAGCTCACGGTCCAGCCGCGGCGCTGCACTTCGCGCGCCACCGCCAGGCCGGGCATGATGTGCCCGCCGGTGCCTGCCGCCATGACGACGAGATGCGGCATCAGGCCCGTCCTCCTCGCATGAGCTGCCGATTCTGGCTTCGCCCAAGCCTGCATGCGGCGTTGCACGCCGTGGCGCCGCTGCGCGTCGCACTCATGCTCGGCCTCCTCGCATGAGCTGCCGGTTTTCAATGTCGACTCTCAACACGATGGCGAGGGCGATCATGTTCATCAGGATGGCCGAGCCGCCGTAGCTCAGCAAGGGCAGCGTGAGGCCCTTGGTGGGCAGGGCGCCGAGGTTCACGCCCATGTTGATCAGCGCCTGGCCGCCAAACCAGATGCCGATGCCCTGCACCATCAGGCCGGCAAACACGCGGTCGAGCACCACCGCCTGGCGGCCGATGACGAAGATTCGGCGGGTGAGCCAGAAGAAGGCCACGATGACGCAGGCCATGCCGATGAAGCCCAGCTCCTCGCCGATCACGGCCATCAGGAAGTCGGTGTGCGCCTCGGGCAGGTAGTGCAGCTTCTCGATGCTGCCGCCCAGGCCCTGGCCCGAGAACTCGCCGCGGCCGATGGCGATCAGCGAGTGGGTGAGCTGGTAGCCCTTGCCCTTGGCATACACCGGGTCCCAGGGGTCCAGGAAGGCCAGGATGCGCTCGCGGCGGAAGGGGCTGAGCGCGATCATCGCGGCAAAGGCTGCCAGCAGCACCGTGAAGCTCAGGAAGAACATGCGGCCGTTGACGCCGCCCAGGAACAGGATGCCCAGCGCCACCAGCGCGATCACCACGAAGGCGCCCATGTCGGGCTCGGCCAGCAGCAGCAGGCCGATCACCGCCAGCGCCACCGCCATCGGCCACACGGCCTGGAAGAAGCGCTCCTTCACCTCCATCTTGCGCACCATGTAGCTGGCGGCGTACATGGCCATGCCCAGCTTGGCCAGCTCGCTGGGCTGGAAGTTCATCACCCCCAGCGGCAGCCAGCGGCGTGCGCCGTTGACGCCCTTGCCGATGCCCGGCACCAGCACCAGGGCCAGCAGCAGCAGCGCCACGACAAACAGCCACGGCGCCCAGCGCTCCCACTGGTTGACGGGGATCTGCACCACCACCAGCGCGGCCACGCAGGCCAGCGCCAGCGCAAAGGCATGGCGGCTGAGGAAGAAGGTGGACGAGTAGCGCGCGTACTTGGGGCTGTCGGGCAGGGCCACGCTGGCCGAATAGACCATCACCAGGCCCAGCGCCAGCAGGCCCAGCGTGCACCACACCAGCGCGGTGTCGAAGCCGGCGATGCGCGGCGCCTGGCCGGCCGTGGGGCCCTGCCAGTCGTGGATCGGCACCCGCTCGGTGCCGGCGCCGGCGTCGGCGCGTGCGGCGCGCAGCGCCTGCAGCCAGCTCAGGGGGTTGAGTCGGTCGGCCAGCGTGCTCATCCGGTGAACTCCCCGCGTGCATCGGCTTCGGCCTGCACCGCGGCCACGAACACGTCGGCGCGGTGGGCGTAGTTGCGGAACATGTCCAGGCTGGCGCAGGCCGGGCTCAGCAGCACGGCATCGCCCGGACGCGCCTGCTCAAAGCACCACAGCACGGCGGCCTCCAGCGAGTCGTGCTGCTGCAGCGGCAGCGCCGTGCCTTCGCCGGCCACGCCGGCCAGGGCGCTGGCAATGGCCGGCGCATCGCGGCCGATCAGCGCCACGGCGCGGGCATGGCGGGCCACGCCCGGGGCCAGCGGCGCAAAGTCCTGGCCCTTGCCGTCGCCACCCAGGATCACCACCAGCCGGGCCGGCGCCTTGTCGGCACCCAGGCCGTCCAGCGCGGCCACGGTGGCGCCCACATTGGTGCCCTTGCTGTCGTCGAAGGCTTCCACGCCGCCCACGGTGGCCACATAGGCCACGCGGTGCGGCTCGCCGGCGTAGTCGCGCAGCGCATGCAGCATCGGCGCCAGCGCACAGCCGATGGCGGTGGCCAGGGCCAGCGCGGCCAGTGCATTGGCGGCGTTGTGGCGGCCACGCACGCGCAGCGCATCGGCCGGCATCAGGCGCTGCAGCTGGATCTCGACCTCCTCGGCAGCGGCCTTGCGGCTGTTGCGCTTGAGGGTTTCGTCCAGCTCGCGGGCGCGCACCAGCCAGGCCATGCCGTTCTCGGTGACCAGGCCGAAATCGCCCGGCTGCTGCGGGGCATCGAGCCCGAAGCGCAGCACCTTGCGCGCCAGCGTGCGCGGCTTGATGCCGCGCCCGCCCTTGATCACCACCGGCGCCGGCACCATGGCCTCGACCTGCAGGTCGTCGCGGTTGACCACCATCACGGTGGGCCCCTCCACGCCGGCCGGGCCGTGGATGCGGGCCTTGGCCGCGGCATAGGCGGCCATGTCGCCATGCCAGTCGAGGTGGTCCTGCGTGATGTTGAGCACCGCGGCGGCGCTGGGCGCAAAGCCCTGCACGCCATCAAGCTGGAAGCTGGAGAGCTCGAGCACCCAGACCTCGGGCAGCACCTCGAACACCGGCGCAGCCGGCGGCGGCGGGGCGATGGGCAGCGGCGCGGGTTCGTCGTCGTCGGCGGGGGTGTCGGCTGGCGCGTCGGCCGCTGCCTCGGCCGCGGCGTCGACCACATCGGTCGCATCGGCTGCTGCCACGGCTTCGTCGGCCACGGCCGCTTCGGCGGGATCGACGACCGCGGCGGCTTCGGCGGCAGCTGCCGGCTCATCGACTGCCAGCGGCAGCTCTGCCGCGGCCGCCACCGCTTCAGCCGCCGGTTCGGCCTCACGCACCGGCTCGGCATCCAGCGCGGCGGCCAGGGTGTCCAGCATCGTCGGGCCGATGTTGCCGGCCATGGCCACGCGCTTGCCGCAGCTTTGCACCAGCAGCGCGGTCATGGCGGTGGTGGTGGTCTTGCCATTGGTGCCGGTGATGGCCAGCACAGCCGGGGCGTAGCCGCGGTCGGCCTTCAGGTCGGCCAGCGCGCGGGCAAACAGATCCAGCTCGCCTGCCACCGCAATGCCGATGGCGCGCGCGGCCTGCAGCAGGCCGACGATGCGCGCATCGTGCGGTGCCAGGCCGGGGCTCTTGAGCACCAGCTTGAAGTCGCCCAGGTCGTCGGCGCCCAGCGTGCCCGAGCGCAGCGTCACGGCCGGCAGCTCGGCCGCCAGCACCGCCGCCTGCGGCGGGTTGGGCCGCGAGTCCCACACCTGCACGCGCGCACCGTGGCGCACGCACCAGCGCGCCATGGCCAGGCCGGAGTCGCCCAGGCCCAGCACCAGCACATCGAGGTCACGCAAATGGTTCATGCCGACCTCCGCAGACGCGGCGCGGCCAGCGCCGGGCCGCGCCAAGCAGGCCGCGCCCCCCCTCGGGGGGCAGCGAACGCAGTGAGCGTGGGGGTCGTCATCACCGCAGCTTCAAGCTGGCCAGGCCCACCAGGCACAGCAGCATGGTGACGATCCAGAAGCGGATCACCACCTGGGTCTCGCGCCAGCCCTTCTTCTCGAAGTGGTGGTGCAGCGGCGCCATCAGGAAGATGCGCCGGCCTTCGCCATAGCGCTTCTTGGTGTACTTGAACCAGCTCACCTGGATCATCACCGACAGCACCTCGGCCACGAACACCGCGCCCATGATGCCGAGCACGATCTCCTGGCGCGTGATGACGGCGATGGTGCCCAGCGCGCCGCCCAGTGACAGCGCGCCCACGTCACCCATGAACACCTGGGCCGGATGGGCGTTGAACCACAGGAACGCCAGGCCCGCGCCGGCCAGCGCGCCGCAGAAGATCAGCAGCTCGCCGGCACCGGGGATGTGCGGAAAGAACAGGTACTTGCTGTACACCGCATTGCCCACGATGTAGGCAAAGATGCCGAGCGCCGAGCCCACCAGCACCACCGGCATGATGGCCAGGCCGTCGAGCCCGTCGGTGAAGTTCACTGCATTGCTGCAGCCGACGATGACGAAGTAGGTCACGCCGATGAAGCCCAGCACGCCCAGCGGGTAGTTGATGGTCTTGAAGAACGGCACCATCAGGCCGGCCTTGGGCGGCAGCGCGGTGTTGAAGCCGCTGCGGATCCACTCGAAGAACAGCTCCAGCACCTTCTGGTTGGTGCTCTCCGACACCGCGAAGGCCAGGTACATGGCGGCCAGCAGGCCGACCAGGCTTTGCCAGAAGAACTTCTCGCGCGAGCGCATGCCCTCGGGATCTTTCTTCACCACCTTGCGCCAGTCGTCCACCCAGCCCACGGCGCCGAAGCCGAAGGTGACCACCATCACCACCCACACGAAGCGGTTGGTCCAGTCGAACCACAGCACGGTGGACACGGCGATGCCGATCAGGATCAGCACGCCGCCCATGGTGGGCGTGCCGCGCTTTTGCAGATGGGCCTGCACGCCGTACTCGCGGATCGGCTGGCCGATCTTGAGCTCGGTGAGGCGGCGGATGACCCACGGCCCGAAGGCCAGGCCGATCAGCAGCGCGGTCATCGCCGACATCACGGCGCGAAAGGTCAGGTACTGGAAGATGCGCAGAAAGCCCCACTCGGGGTACAGCGTCAGCAACCACTGCGACAGACTCAGCAGCATGGCCCCCCCTCCTGCGCCGAGCCGGCCTTGGCGGCCGCGGCCGCACGGTCGCGCAGCGCGCGCACCACCTGTTCCATGCGCATGAAGCGCGATCCTTTCACCAGCACCGCGCCACAGGCGGGTGCCTCATCCAGCGCGGCCACCACGGCCGCGGCGTCATTGAAGTGGCGGGCAGCGGCGCCGCGGGTGCTGCTGTCCGCCGAGGCCTGGCCGTAGGCCTGCGCCGCATGCGCGCACAGCGGGCCGGCCGTCCACAGCGTGTGGATGCCGAGTGCGCGCGCCAGGGCGCCCACCTCGGCATGGAAGGCCGGGCCTTCGTCGCCCACCTCGCCCATGTCGCCCAGCACCAGCCAGTGCGGGCCGGGCAGACTGGCCAGCAGCTCGATGGCGGCACGCACCGAGTCGGGGTTGGCGTTGTAGCTGTCGTCCACCAGCGTGACGCTGCGCCCGCCCAGCATCAGCCGGCTGGCCTGCGAGCGGCCGCTCACCGGGCGGAAGGCTTCCAGCCCGGCCAGCACCGCGGCCAGCGGCGCACCGGCGGCCAGCGTGGCGGCGGCCGCAGCCAGCGCATTGCGCACGTTGTGGCGGCCGGCGGCATGCAGGTGGCATTCGGCCGGGCCGGCCGGGGTGTGCAGGCGCAGCGCCCAGTAGCCCGCCAGGCCGGCGGTGGCATCGCCGGCAGCGCCGTCGTCGGCCACCCACACGGCGTCGTCGTGCACATCGGCCACGGCGTCGAGCGCAAAGCTCAGCGTGGGCCGCGTGCCGGCCAGGGCCTGCCAGATGCCGGCATGGGCATCGTCGGCCGGATACACCGCCACGCCACTGGCCGGCAAGGCGCTGATGACGCTGCCGTTTTCGTGCGCCACGGCTTCCACCGAGGCCATGAACTCCTGGTGCTCGCGCTGCGCGTTGTTGACGATGGCCACCGTGGGCTGGGCGATGGCGGCCAGCTCGGCAATCTCGCCCGGATGGTTCATGCCCAGCTCGAGCACCGCGGCGCGGTGGTGCGGGCGCAGGCGCAGCGCGGTGAGCGGCACGCCGATGTGGTTGTTGTAGTTGCCGGCGGTGGCCAGCGCATCGTCCTCGCCCACCCAGGCGCGCAGGATGCCGGCCACCATCTGCGTGACCGTGGTCTTGCCGTTGCTGCCGGTCACCGCCACCAGCGGCAGCGTGTGGCGCGCGCGCCAGGCGCTGGCCAGCTGCTGCAGCGCGGCCAGTGCGTCAGGCACTTCCACGCCGGGCAGGCCGCACGTGGCGAGGCCACGCTCGGCGATCACCGCCACGGCACCGGCGGCGCGGGCCTGGGGCAGGAAGTCGTGCGCGTCAAAGCGTTCGCCGCGCAGCGCCACGAACAGGTCACCCGGCTGCAGCGTGCGCGTGTCGGTGTGCACGCGGTGGATGTGGGCGGCGGCCAGCGCGGTGGGGTCGGCGGCCACCAGGCGGCTGCCGGGCAGCAGCGCGTGCGCCTGGGTCAGCGTCATCATGAACATGTCGCCCCCCTCGCGTGCTGCGCTCATGCTGCGCCCCGCATCGCCAGTGCCTGGGCGGCCACGGCCGCATCCAGGAAGGGGCGCTTGACGCCGGCCACGTCCTGGTAGTCCTCATGGCCCTTGCCGGCGATCAACACCACATCGTTGGCGCCGGCCTGGCGCACGGCGTGGCCGATGGCCTCGCGGCGGTCTTCGATCACCGCCACCGCGGTCGAATCCGCAATGCCGGCGAGGATCTGGCTCAGGATGGCGCCGGGCGATTCGGTGCGCGGGTTGTCGCTGGTCAGCACCACGTCGTCGGCCAGGCGGTGGGCGATGGCGCCCATCAGCGGGCGCTTGCTGGCGTCGCGGTCGCCACCGCAGCCGAACACGCAGCACAGGCGGCCGCCGCGCGCAGCAGCCAGCGGGCGCAGCGCGGTGATGGCCTTTTCCAGCGCGTCGGGCGTGTGGGCATAGTCGACCACCAGCTCGGGCTGGCCTGGGGCGGCGGGCACGCGGTCCATGCGGCCGGGCACCGGCGTGAGCCGCGGCACCACGGCCACGGCCTCGGCCAGGCCCAGGCCCAGCGCGCGCAGGGCCGCCAGCACCACCAGCAGGTTGTGCGCGTTGTAGTCGCCGATCAGGCCGCTGCGCAGTTCGGCGCGGGCCTCGCCACCGTCGGCCAGGCGCTCCACCACGCTGAAGGCCAGGCCGCCATCAACGTAGCGCAGGCCATCGGCGCGCAGCCGCGCATTGCGGTGCTGCACCGCGCACGACCAGACATCCAGCCCACCCTGGCCGCTCAATTCAGCCGCCAGGCTGGCGCCCTGCGCATCGTCCACGTCGATGGCGGCGGCGCGCAGGCCCGGCCAGCTGAACAGCGCGCGCTTGGCGGCCCAGTAGGCGGCCATGTCGCCGTGGTAGTCGAGGTGGTCTTGCGTGAAGTTGGTGAACTGCGCCACCGCGATCGGCGTGCCGGCCAGGCGGTGCTCGGCAATGCCGATCGACGAGGCCTCGATGGCGCAGGCGCTGCAGCCCTGGTCGGCGAGCTGGCGGAAGGTGGCCTGCAGCGTCACCGGATCGGGGGTGGTCAGGCCGGTGAAGTCGATGCGGCCGAGCGCGCCATCGAGCGGCGGCTCGCCCACGCCCAGCGTGCCCACCACGCCGCAGCGCCGGCCCAGCGCGCTGAGCGCCTGCGCCGTCCACCAGGCGGTGCTGCTCTTGCCATTGGTGCCGGTGGCCGCCACCACCTGCAGCGCGGCACCGGGCTGGCCGAACCACGCGGCGGCGATGGCGCCGGTGGCAGCCTTCAGGCCCGGCAGGGCGGCGATGCGGGCCTGGCCCGGGGCGGGCGCAGCGCCGGCAACAGTGTCGGAGATGGCCTCGGAGAAAGCCTGGGCAAAGGCCTCGACGCCCTCGGCTTCCACCAGGCAGGCGGCGACGCCAGCGGCCAGCGCGGCGGCCACATGGGCGCGGCCATCGCTGGCGTAGCCGGGCCAGGCGATGAAGACATCGCCCGGCTGCACCCGGCGGCTGTCGGTGCGCAGTGTGGCGCCGGCCGAGGGCTGGCCGGCCTGCAGCGCCAGTTGCGCGCGCAGCCAGGCCACGGCCTGTTCAGGGGTGTGCAGCCGCTGCATGCTCAGAAGCTCTCGGGCGCGGCCGGCAGGGCCTTGGCCATGACCTGCGGCGTGACATCCAGATCGGGCGCCACGTTCATCATGCGCAGGGTTTGCTGCACCACCTGGCCGAACACCGGCGCGGCCACCGCACCACCGAAGTAGACGCCGTTGCTGGGCTCGTCGACCATCACGCCGACCACGATGCGCGGCTGGGTGATCGGCGCCATGCCCACGAACCACGAGCGGTACTTGTTGCTGGCGTAGCCGTGACCTTCCTGCTTGTGCGCGGTGCCGCTCTTGCCACCCACCGAGTAGCCGATGGTCTGCGCCAGCGGGCCGGTGCCGCCGGGGCCGGCGGCCATCTGCAGCATCTTGCGGATCTCGCGCGCGGTCTCGGGCGAGAACACGCGGATGCCGCTGGCCGGTTGCTCCTGGCGCAACATCGACACCGGGATCACCTCGCCGTCGCGCGCAAAGGTGGTGTAGGCGCGGGCGATCTGCAGCAGCGAGGCCGACAGGCCGTAGCCGTAGGCCATGGTGGCCTGCTCGATCGGGCGCCAGCTCTTGTGCGGGCGCAGCCGGCCGGTCACGGCACCGGGAAAGTTGATCTGCGGCTTCTGGCCGTAGCCGACCTTGGAGTACACCTCCCACAGCTCCTGCGGCGGCATCATCATGGCCATGCGCACGGTGCCGATGTTGCTGCTCTTCTGGATCACGCCCTGCGTGGTGAGGCCGCCGTAGGGGTGGGCATCCTTGATCGCGAAGCCGCCCACCACCATGCTGCCGGGCGTGCTGTTGATCATGCTCTCGGGCTTGACGCGGCCGCTCTCGAGCGCCTGCGCCACGACGAAGGGCTTCATCGTCGAGCCGGGCTCGAAGATGTCGGTCAGCGCGCGGTTGCGCAGCTGTTCGCCATTGAGGCCGGCGCGCGCGCCGGGGTCGTAGCTGGGGTAGTTGGCCAGCGCCAGGATCTCGCCGGTCTGGGTGTCGAGCACCACCACGCTGCCGGCCTTGGCACGGTGCTGGGCCACCGCCTCGCGCACCTTCTGGTAGGCAAAGAACTGCACCTTGGCATCGATGGCCAGCGTGATGTCGCGGCCGTCGGCCGGCTCGACGCCGGTACCCAGGTCTTCGATCACGCGGCCCAGGCGGTCCTTCACCACGCCGCGTGCACCCTTCTTGCCCTGCAGCTCCTTCTGGAACGCGAGCTCGATGCCTTCCTGGCCCTGGTCGTCGAGGTTGGTGAAGCCGACCACATGCGCGGCCGACTCGCCCTCGGGGTAGCGGCGGCGGTATTCGCGGTCTTCGTACAGGCCCTTGATGCCCAGCGCCTTGACCTGCGCCCACAGCGCGGGCTCGGCCTGGCGGCGGATCCAGGCGAAGTTCTGGCTGCCGCTGGCCAGCTTGGCGTCGAAGTCCTTGGCGCTGAGGCCCAGCAGCTTGATCAGCTTGGCGCGCTGCTCGGGCGTGGCCTGAAACTCTTTGGGAATGGCCCAGATGCTGGGCACCGGCACGCTGGTGGCCAGCAGCTGCTGGTTGCGGTCGAGGATGCGGCCGCGCGTGGCCGGCATCTCCAGCGTGTGGGCGTAGCGCTTTTCGCCCTGCATCTGGAAGAACTGGGTGCCGATCAGCTGGATGTAGGCGGCGCGGCCCAGCAGGCCGGCAAAGCCCAGGCCCACCGCGGCCACGATGAAGCGGCTGCGCCAGTTGGGGGTGCGGCTGGCCAGCAGCGGGCTGGTGGCGAAATCAACGCCACGCACGCTGGCCGGGGCAAGCAGCTTCTTCATCGTGCGGCTCCATCGGCGCGTGCGCCGGGCTTGGCCGGCAGGCCGGCGGCCTTGCCGGCCGGAATCTCGGTCAGCGTGGCCGTGGCCTGGCCTTCGTACATGGTGACGGCCGGGGTGACGGTGCGCATGCCCAGCTTCTCGCGTGCGGTGCTGTCCACGCGGTACGAGGTGGCCTGGCCCTGGCGCTCGGCCTCGAGCCGGGTGCGCTCACCTTCCAGGCGCAGGCCTTCCTGCTCGGCCCGGTGGATCTCGGCAAACAGCCGCCGCGCGTCATAGGCATTGCGCACCAGCCACAGCGCGCTGGCAATCACCGCCGCCAGCAGCAGCACATTGAGCCGCGCCATCACGGCACCTCCGTGCGCTGGGCCACGCGCAGCATGGCCGAGCGGGAACGCGGGTTGGCCGCCACCTCGCCGGTGCTGGCGCGCAGCCGGCCCAGCGCCTGCAGACGCATGGCCTTGGGCGGCGCCATCGGGGCGCGGCGGTCGATCTCGTCCTTGCTCTCGCGGGCGATGAAGGTCTTGACGATGCGGTCTTCCAGCGAATGGAAGCTGATCACCGCCAGCCGCCCGCCCGGGGCCAGCAGCGCCAGCGCGGCGCTCAGCCCCTGTTCGAGCTCCTCGAGCTCACGGTTGACGAGAATCCGAAGAGCTTGAAACGTGCGCGTTGCAGGGTCCTGGCCCGGCTCGCGGGTCTTGACCGAACGAGCCACGAGCTCGGAAAGCTCGGCTGTGGTTCGAACAGGGCTCCCGCCCTCCCGGCGAGCAACAAGCGCCTTTGCAATCTGAACAGCAAACCGTTCTTCGCCGTAGTCACGTATCACCTCTGCGATGCGGCGCTCGGGAGCGCTGGCCAGAAAATCCGCGGCGGTTTCGCCACGGGTGGTGTCCATGCGCATGTCCAGCGGCGCATCGAAGCGAAAGCTGAACCCGCGCACGGGGTTGTCGATCTGCGGCGAGCTGACACCCAGGTCGAGCAGCACGCCCTGCACCTGCGCGATGCCGCGCGCGGCCAGTGCCTGGCCCATGCCGGCGAAGCTGTCGTGCACGATGCCAAAGCGCGCATCCTCGGCGGCCAGCGCCTCGCCGACGGCGATGGCCTCGGGGTCCTTGTCGAAGGCGACAAGGCGGCCGCCCGGGCCCAGCCGGGCCAGCAGCGCACGGCTGTGGCCGCCGCGGCCGAAGGTGCCGTCGATGTAGGTGCCGTTCAGGCGCGCCTGGTGCGCGGCGACATCGCCCTCGTCCAGCGCATCGAGGCCGAGCACGGCCGACACCGTCTCGTCCAGCAGCACCGTGACATGGGTGTGCGGGGCGGGACTGCTGGCATGGGTGCTGGCCGGGCTCACAGCACGAAGTCCTGGATGGCCGCCGGCATGGCCGTGGCCAGCGTCTGCGCCTCATGGGCGGCGTAACGCACCGGATCCCACAGCTCGAGGTGGCGGCCGTTGCCCATCAGCAGCACGTCCTTGTCGAGCCCGGCCACGGCACGCAGCTCGGGCGACACCAGCACGCGCGCGGCCGAGTCGATGTCGACATCCACCGCCGACCCCAGGAACACGCGGCGCCAGCCGTCGGCGTTCATGGGCAGGGTGAGCAGCTTGTCGCGGAAGGCCTCCCAGGCCGGCCGCGGAAACATCATCAGGCAGCCGACCGGGTGGCGGCACAGCGTGAGCTGGTTGCCGCACAGGGCGCTCAGCGCATCGCGATGGCGCGCCGGGACGGTGATCCGCCCCTTCGCGTCCAGCGACATCGCCGACGTACCCTGAAACACCAATCCAGCCACTTTGCCCCACCAATTCCCACCAAACCCCACTTTAACTCAGAAACCCCGCTGCGATGCAGGGCCGGGCTGGAAAAAATCAGTTAAATCAACGAGTTACAGGCACTTGTGGAAGTAGGCGTCAGGAAAAAATCATTCAAAAATAGGAACTTGCAGAAGCTTGTGAAAGCAGTGCGTGAGCAATGGTGGTGGTGAGGGTGGCTCTGGCGCAGCGCCCGAACGGTGGCAACCCCCTGTTCAAGCGTGTGAATTGTCACAGAGGCAGCGGCCGGCGCCTGGCCGCAAGTGGGGGTGGCAGGCCGCGTCCGCGCCTGGCGCGCCGGCCCGCCAGGGCCCGGCCCCATGCAGCGCGCCCGCCGGGTGGAACACCGGGCGGGCGCGTTGTGAAGGGGCAGCAGGCGTGGCGGGCGGGCACCCAGGCCGGTGATCAGCCCCCCGCCCCCTCAGCCTCCTACAAGGTGTGAAGGAAGCGTCGCGAGCGGGCTCAGGGTGGTTCGAGCCACGCAGCCGTACACCCGTACACCCGTAAGGCGAGTCGCGCAGGGCCGCCATGGGCCCGCGCGGCAGGATCACTCACACCTGGTCAGGCCGCCAGTGCGTCGCTCAGCGGCTGGCGCGCGCGCCAGGCCCACTTGCTGCCCAGGCGCAGGGCCTCCAGCGTGGTGGCGCTGGCGTCGGCAAAGTACAGCGCCTCGTCCAGGCCCAGGCGTTCAAACAGCCGGCGCTGGCGCAGCGAGCGGGTGCGCAGATCGCCCTCGCCTGCCGCGCCGCGGGCCTGGCCGTACAGCAGCACGGCCTGCTGCAGCGCCTGCTGGGCCGCGCCGCCGGTGGCCGGAATGGCACGCGGCGCCGCCAGCCGCACCTGCTGGATGAACGGGTTGCGCCCGACCACCAGGCCCCAGGGGCGGTGGCCATCGACCACGTCCACGCACAGGCCTTCCAGCTTGGTCAGGCCGAAGCTGCGCGCCAGCTGCAGCCGCGCAGCCAGCCAGGGATCGCTTTGCTGCACCTGGGCGATGCCCCAGGCGGCCTCGGCGTCACTGCCCTGCACCGGCAGCACCAGCGACTGCAGCAGGGTGTGGGCATGCGCGTCGTGCTGCGCGGCGGCCGCATGCAGCCAGGCGATGGCCTGCTCGGAGCTGGCCAGGCCGGACGACTCGCGCAGCATCAACGCACCCAGCTTGCGCTGGGCTTCGGCCAGGCCGCGCGCGGCCGCCTTTTCCAGAAAGAAGCGCGCCATCTGCGGATTGGCCACCGACAGGCTGTGATCGGCATGCAGGCGGTACAGCAGCAGCCAGGCGGCGTCGCAGCCGGCATCGGCCGCGCGCAGCAGAAACGCCGCGCCCTTGCGCATGTTCTGGTGGCCCTCGAACACCTCGCTGGCCACCCCCGGCGTGGCCAGGCCGCTGAGGCCGCGGCCCAGGGTGTGGGCGGCGTCGCGATCGCCCTGGCTGGCGCAGATTTCCAGCGCCTCGCGCAGGGCCTGGCCGTCCACGCCGTGCAGCACCTGGCCCTGGCTCTCGGCCAGTTGCACGGCCGCGGCCAGGTCGGGCGCCAGGTCGGCCTGCGAGCCGGCGGGAAAGCCCAGCGCGGCCTGCAAGGCATCAGCCAGGGCCGGCAGATCGGCCTGGGCGCGGGCCTGGGCGATGGCCTGGGTGGCCACGGCGCGTCCATCCACCTCGGCCGCTGCGTCCAGGGCCCGCAGCACGTCGCGCAGGGCCAGGCCCGGCGCGGCGGCATCCAGCGCGGCCAGGGCGGCGGCACCGGCCGCGGCGGCGGCATGCGGCGCGCCGGCAGCCCGGCCCAGCCAGCGCCGCGCCTCGGCCTGGCCGTTGCGGCGCACCAGCAGCCAGGCGGCCAGGCGCAGCTGCGCCGGCACGCTGCCGGCCGCTGCAGCGGGCTGCAAGGCGGCTTCCTGGCCCTGCGCCAGCAGTTCATGCAGCGGCAGGCACTCGGCCAGCACACGGGCGGCGGCCACGGCATCCACGGCCGCGGCCTGGCGCAGGTGGTCGATGCCGGCCGCCACATGGCGGGTGAAGCCTTCCACGCCCAGCAGGTAGCGCCGGCCCAGCTCGCAGCGGGCGCGCACATCGCCCTGTCGGGCCTGGGCCAGCAGTTGAATGTCCTGACGTCGCATCGTGCTTCCTTGCATGTGGTGAGGCCGCCACGCCCAAGGCCACCGGGTGGCGCTTTGCTTCGTGGCGGTGGGCCCGGTTGGGCATGCAGGGATGATGGAAACCAGGCCCTGTCGACAGACCGACCCGAAGATGACGATCCGGTCATCCAGCCGTCAGGCGGGCGCCATGCCGGGCCGCCACCGGCCGCCGAAAGGTGCCGCCCGCGGCCGCCCAGGAAAAAGGGCCGCACCCCTTGCGGAGTGCGGCCCCTGGTCGGGAACCACCGATGCACTGCGCCCCCTGGCCCTGCCCGGCCCGAACGCCCGACAGGACCCGGCGGCGCCGGCGATCAGAAGGTGTGACGCATGCCCACGCCGAAGCCGGTGGACTTGGCGGCAACGGCGCTGCCCTGGCCGCCCACGGTCATGGCCGAATCGCCCTTGTTCTTCAGCGAACCGGTCTGCGCGTACACGGCGGTGCGCTTGGACAGGTTGTACAGGTACTCCAGGCCCCACAGGGTGGCGTCGCTGTTGTTGAAGGCGCTGGAACCGCCTTCGGCATTGCCCTTGCCCAGCGAGGCGCGGAACTCGCCCTGGCCCAGCGGCACGCCGGTGCTCAGCTCGTACGTGGTGTACTTGAGCGCGCCGAACTTGCTCTGGTTGTACAGGCCGTAGACCTTGGCCACGCCGAAGTTGTAGGACACGCCGGCGTTGAAGGTCTTCAGCTTCTCGGCCGCGTACACGTCGATCTGGCTGAACGACGTGGCCACATCCACCGGGCCGGCGGCGTAGCCCAGCAGGCCACCCTTGTAGCCGTTGCCCTGCACGCCTTCGGGCGCGGCGATCTGCAGCTGGCCGTACAGGCCGCCCAGGTTCTTCGGCAGGAAGTAGCTGACCGCGTTGTTCACGCGCAGCGCGGTGGCCGCGCCGGTGGTGGTGGCGGTGCTGACCTTGTCGAACGGGCTCTTGTTGGCGTACAGGTTGCTGCCGTTGCCAAAGCCGTTGGCGCCGAAGGCGTCGAACTTGCCCGACACGTTGAAGTTGACCGTGTAGTCGCGGCCCAGGCGCACTTCACCGAAGCCACCCGACAGGCTCAGCGTCGAACGGCGGTTGAAGAAGCCGGTGTTGGTGGTGCCCGAGCTGTTGTAGCCCGTGCCGCCGCCAGCGGCGCCGGTGTCGCCGCTCACGCCGGCTTCCAGCCAGAAGCCGGCCAGCAGGCCGCCGCCCAGGTCTTCGGTGCCGCGGAAACCGAGGCGGCTGGTGTTCAGGCCGGCGGTGTCCATAGAGCGGGTGGTGGTGCTGCCGTTCTTGACCTGGTTGGCGCTCAGGTCCATCACGCCGAACACGGTGAGGGTGGATTGGGCGCTGGCCGAGGCCGCTGCGGTGGCGAGCACGGCGAGGGCGATGGTGTGCGGAACGAACTTTTTCATGATCTTCCTTCGCAGGGGGTTTCGAACATGTCCATGGCGTCAGCCTTGTCCATGGCTTGAACGGGACATGCGGCAGCTTAGGAAGAGCGGGCCGCCCGGCGCATCTGCGGTGACGCAACCACCGCACCCATGCGAGCAAAGGGGGGCCGAAACGGCACGCGGCCGTGTCGCGCGGGCCTCAGTCCCGCCCGCCCGGCGCCGGGCGGGGTTGGCGCCGTCAGGCGGCGCTGGCCGGTGCCGGGAAGGCGAGCGTGAACACCGTGGGCTCGCCGGCCTGGCTGCGCACCGCCACGCTGCCGCCATGCAGCTCCATGATCGAGTGCACGATGGCCAGGCCCAGGCCCGCGCCGCCGGCCGAATCGCTGCGCGAGGGGTCGGCGCGGAACATGCGCTCGAAGATGCGCTGGTGGTACTGCACCGGGATCGGCTCGCCCTCGTTGCCCACGGCGATGCGCGCCACGCCGCCCACGCCGGCCGCCAGGTGCAGGCTCAGCGTGCTGCCCGGGCGGGCATGGCGCAGGGCGTTGTTGAGCAGGTTGGACACCGCCCGCAGCAGCAGCGTGCGGTCGGCCCACAGCCGCGGTGCGGCGCCATGCGCCAGCCGCGTGCTGACGGTGGACGTGACCCTCAGCGCCAGGCCCAGGCCACGGTCCTCGGCCAGTGGCTCGAAGTAGTCGCGCAGGCGGTCGGCCAGATCGGCCACGTCGATCCATTCGGCACGCAGCATGGCCTCGCCCTCGTCGGCGCGGGCCAGGAACAGCAGGCTTTCGGTCAGGCGCACCAGGCGCTCGCAGTCTTCCACCGCCGACTCGATGACCGCGCGGTACTCGCCGGCCGAACGCGGCCGCGACAAGGCCACCTGGGCCTCGCCGAGCAGGTTGTTGAGCGGCGTGCGCAGGTCGTGCGCCAGGTCCGACGAGAACTGCGTCAGCCGCGTGAAGGCGGCGTCCAGCCGGTCGAGCATGTGGTTCAGCGCCTCGGCCGCGCCATGCAGCTCGGACGGCAGCGAGGGCACGTCGAGCCGCTCGCTCAGGTCCTTGCCGCTGATGCGCGCGGCGGTGTCGCCCAGCTGCCGCGCCGCCACCACGATGCGCCGCGCCAGCCACACGCCGGCCAGTGCCGAGACCCCGGCCGAAACCGCCAGCAGGGCCGCCATGATCTGCGCGCTGTCGATCACCAGCTCGCGCGCGATGCCGGTGTCCATGGCCATCACCGCCCAGCCGGCCGGCTGCGGGTGCAGGCCGGGCAGCGACCAGATGCGCGCCATGGCCACCAGGTAGCGCGTGCCGTCGGCCGCCCGCACCTCGCGCGACAAGGGCCCCCAGCGCTCGCGCAGCACGCGCACCAGATGGGGGTCGATGCGCGGCGGCAGGGCCTCGTCGGGCACCGTGGCGCCGGGCAGCTCGGCCGCGCGCAGCGGAAAGCCCTGAGTGGCGGCCACGGTGCGGCGCTGCTCGTCCACCACCGCCACATGCAGGCTGCCCACCTGGGTGCCGATGCGCTCGGTCAGCGCGGCGGCCACCAGCGGCAGGTCGCCACGCGACTCGATCAGCTCGCGCTGCACCAGGGCCAGGTTGCCCAGCATCACCGCGTCGGCCACATCCAGCAGATCCTGCTTGGACAGGCGCAGGATCAGCCAGGTGCTGCCCGCCACCAGCAGCACCGAGATGGCCATCACCGACAGGCTGATCTGCAGCGTCATCGAGCCGCGCAGCAGGCCGCGGCACTGCGCCGGCGCATGGCACACGGCGCGCCAGGCCACCTGGACCGGCGCCTGCACCGACGCCTGTGCGGAGGCCTGCCCGCCCGACGCCTGCGGGCCGGGGCTCACGGCTCGCGCGCCTCGAACACGTAGCCCACGCCGCGCAGCGTGTGGATCAGCTTGGGCTCGAAGTCGTCGTCGATCTTGGCGCGCAGGCGGCGCACGGCCACATCGACCACATTGGTGTCGCTGTCGAAGTTCATGTCCCACACATGCTCGGCGATCAGCGTGCGCGACAAGGCCACGCTCTGGTGGCGCACGAAGTAGTCGAGCAGCGCAAACTCCTTGGCGGTGAGCTCGATGCGCGTGGCCCCGCGGGCCACACGCCGGCGCACGAAGTCAATCTCGAAGTCGGCCACCCGCACCACCGTGGCCGGTTTGCCGGCCCCGCGCCGCAGCACGGTGTGGATGCGCGCCAGCAGCTCCGAGAACGCGAAGGGCTTGACCAGGTAGTCGTCGGCGCCCAGCTCGAGGCCGCGCACACGGTCGGGCACGGTGTCGCGGGCACTGAGCATGAACACCGGCGTGTCGCGCTGCAGGCGCAGGCGGCGCAGCAGCTCCAGCCCGTCCAGGCCCGGCAGCATCACGTCGAGCAGCACCAGGTCGTAGCTGCCATTGAGCGCCAGGTGCAGGCCGTCGAGCCCGTTGTCGGCCACGTCGACGATGAAGCCGTGCTCACCCAGGCCCTTGCGGACATAGGCGGCGGTCTTGGTTTCGTCCTCGACGATCAGGATGCGCATGCGGGGCGGGATGATAGCCGCGCAGCCCGGCCGTGCGCTCAGGCCTGCCCGCCGCCGGTGCCGCGGTGCCGGCAAACCAGCAGCCGGCGGGCCGCTGGCGGCACCGGCTGGGGGGGTGGCCGCCTCGGCCGGGGCCTAGTTGCTCTGCTTGATCAGGCGGCCAGCGGCCTGCTGGATCGGGCGCGCGTTCATCGGGTACATCTTCGAGAACACGCCGATCTGGTCGCTGGACATCGGCACCGGCTGCTGCAGCACCATCCACAGAACCCCCTCGCTGCAGGGCGGCGTGGTGAGCGAGCCCATGTAGGTGTAGTAGCGCCGGTCGGCGGGCAGCAGGTGGTTCATGTCCATCTGCAGGCGCGCGCCCTGCTCCTGGCCTTTTTCAAGCGGCAGGTTGTTCCACACGGTCTGCACCAGCGGGTGGGCGCTGCCGCGGTCGAGCAGCACCGCCACCACGGCCAGGCGGCCTTCGGGGTCCTTGTGCACCAGGTGCGCCACCATGTCCGACTGGCGGCCGTTGATGCGCTCTTCCGACGGCCGATGGAAGTGGAACTGCATCAGGTCATAGCGCCGGCCCGCCACCTCGATGGCGCTGCCGCCATGCAGGTTGACCTGGATGGTGTGGCCGTTGTCGACCACGCCGAAGCCGGTGGGCCGGTAGTCGAACTGGATCGGCTCCAGATCCACCTTGACGCCGCCGCGGATGTCGATCGGGCTCTGCCGCGTGCCACTGGCGCACTTGGCGAACTCGGGCTTCAGCTGGCCCCACTTTTCGGGCCCGCTGTCGCCGTCATAGCCCCAGTGCGCGCCATGGGCGCTGGCCTTGTGGCCGGCGGCGGCCTTGTCGGCGCGCAGCTTCTTGACCACGCTGCCGGTATCGCCATGGCCACCGGCGCCCTTGCCATCGCCATGGGCGGCATCGCCGGTCTTCGACACCACCCGCACCACATAGGGGCTGGGCGCGTCGGGGGCCTTGGTGGCGCCGAGCTTTTGCGCCAGCTTCTCGCGCAGCGTGTCCATCGGGTCGGTCGCCGCGCCTGCCTTGGGCATCGCCGCACCGCCCTTGGCGGTGTCGCCGTGCGCGTCGGCCGGCACCGCGGCCTTGGCCAGCGGCTTGGCCTTGGCATCGGCACCATGGGCGGCGGCAGGCGCCGCGCCGTGCACACCCGCAGGCGCCGCACCGTGGCCGGCAGCCGGCGCGGCGGCATGGCCGCCACCGGCCTTGGCTGCCGCTGCGCCAGCCGGCGCCGCCGCGTGGGCGTCGGCGGCACGCGCGGCAGGTGCCGCCAGCAGCAGGGCCGCCGCCAGCGCAGACAGCGCGGGACGCAACAGGTTCAGGGCAACAGCAACGGTCATGGCTCGGGCCTCGGCACAGTGAAGCGGAGCCACGCCGCCCATGCGAGCGGGCAGACCCCGAGTCCTGGTCTATCGGCCCGCGGGCGGCCAACTTGAGCCGCGCCCGCCCGGGCGCATCAGCCTGCCGTGCGATGCACCCCGAACCAGGCCACCAGACCCACCGCCATCAGGCCCAGCGAGGCCAGCGCCAGCAGCACGGTCGAGTGCATCACCAGCGGCGCCAGCACGCCGGCCACCAGGCCGTTGGCGGCACTGCCCACGCAGGCCTGCAGCGACGAGGCCATGCCGCGCCGATCAGGCGCCAGGTCCAGCACCATCAGCGTGACCACCGGCACCATCAGCGACCAGCCGAACGAGTACAGCGCCACCGGCAGCAGCGCCCAGGCCGGGTGCGCGATGAAGGCCAGGTTCAGGCCCACGTTGGCCAGCGAGGTGGCCAGCATCACCGCAAAGCCCCAGTAGATCTGCCGGCGCGGCGCGATGCGGCCGGCCAGCCGGCCCGACAGGAAGGCCCCGCCCATGATGCCGGCGATCGACAGGCCGAAGAACCACACGAACTGCGTGGGCCCCAGGCCCAGGTGGGTGCCCAGCCACTCGGGTGCCGACAGCACATACAGGAACATGCCGTTGAAGGGCACGCCGCTGGCAAACACCAGCAGCACGAAGCGCGGGTTGCGCAGCAGCTGCGCATAGCCTGCCATCAGCGGCCGCGCGGCAAAGGGCTGGCGCTGGTCGAGGTGCAGGGTCTCGGGCAGCAGGCGGGCGTTGAGCACCAGCAGCAGCGCGCCGATGCCGGCCAGCGCCCAGAAGATGGCATGCCAGTCGGCGTGCACGTACAGCCAGCCGCCCAGCACCGGCGCGATGGCCGGCGCCACGCCGAAGAAGATGGTCACCTGCGACATCAGGCGCTGCGCCTCGTCGGGCGGGCACATGTCGCGGATGATGGCCCGCGACACCACCACGCCGGCACCGGCCGACATGCCCTGCAGCGTGCGGCAGGCCACCAGCATGGCGATCGAATCGCTCAGCGCGCAGCCTACCGAGGCCAGCGTGAACACCACCAACCCGCCCAGCACCACTGGCCGGCGCCCGAAGCTGTCGGACAGCGCGCCATGAAACAGGTTCATCAGCGCAAAGCCGAACAGGTAGCCCGACAGGGTCTGCTGCATCTGCGCCGGCGTGGCGCCCAGCGAGGCCGCGATGCCCGAGAACGCGGGCAGGTAGGTGTCGATCGAGAACGGGCCCAGGGTGCCCAGCGAGGCCATCAGCATGGCCAGCGCCCAGCGCGGGTGGCGCCACAGTCTTGAAGCTTCGGGATTCATGGGCGGGCCCGGTGCGGCAGCGCTCGTGGCGTGCGCACGGCCTTCTGGAGGTGGGTACGGCAGGAAGGGGGTGAGCCCGCAGTGTAGTGAGCGCTGAACACGCCTGCCGGCACAAGGCCATGGGCGGCGCGGGCTCAGCGCCCGGCGAAAAAAGTGTGAAGCGCGCCGATAGGCCGGATTCTGTGCACCGCGCCCCGGCTGCCCGGTGCGCGGCGTGACCGCCATTCCTCTGGGCCGGGGGTCGCCCACCCGGCTCGGTGCCACCTACCCGCCAGCTCATGCGAGCCGCATGTCATGCGGCCGCGGCCGAAACCGCAGCCGTTTGCACTGGCCTATTTGGTGTTGCTGCGCGCAGAGATTGCCCGTTTCACCCTGGGCGGCAAAGCCGCCAGGGTGGCTGTGCGGTGCACGGCTTGCGCCGGTACCGCCCAGAACACCCCGAACGGTGGCCCGTCCAGACTCGTCTCTGTTGCTCTGATCCTCACCTCGCGGTGGAGAGTCGTTAACTCCTGCGCTGCCCTGTGCAGTCCGGACCTTCCTCCAGGACAGCCTTTCGGCCGATGTCCCAGCGGCGGTCTGGCGCGCTTCACCGTGCGATTATCAGGGCTGGCACACCACCCCCCGTTTTTTGCCGCACAGGAGACACCCGCCGCCATGAAAGCCGCCAACATCCTCGACACCATCGGCCACACCCCGCACGTGCGCGTCAACCGCCTGTTCGGCGCCGGCGCCAACGTGTGGATCAAGAGCGAACGCAGCAACCCCGGCGGCTCGATCAAGGACCGCATCGCGCTGGCCATGATCGAGGACGCCGAGGCCTCGGGCGCGCTCAAGGCCGGCGGCACCATCGTCGAGCCGACCAGCGGCAACACCGGCATCGGCCTGGCCATGGTGGCCGCCGTCAAGGGCTACAAGCTGGTGCTGGTGATGCCCGACAGCATGAGCATCGAGCGCCGCCGCCTGATGCTGGCCTATGGCGCCAGCTTCGACCTCACGCCGCGCGAGAAGGGCATGAAGGGCGCCATCGCGCGCGCGCTGGAGATCGTGGCCGGCACGCCCGGCGCCTGGATGCCGCAGCAGTTCGAGAACCCGGCCAACATCGCGGTGCATGTCAAGACCACCGCCGAAGAGATTGCCGCCGACTTTCCCGAAGGCCTGGATGCGCTGATCACCGGCGTGGGCACCGGCGGCCACCTGAGCGGCTGCGCCCAGGTGCTGAAGGCGAAGTGGCCGGCCCTGAAGGTGTTTGCCGTGGAGCCGGCCGCCAGCCCGGTGATCTCGGGTGGCGCGCCCAGCCCGCACCCGATCCAGGGCATCGGCGCCGGCTTCATCCCGGCCAACCTGAAGACCGCTCTGCTCGACGGCGTGATCCAGGTCGAGGCCGAGGCCGCGCGCGAGATGGCCCGCCGCAGCGCCCGCGAGGAAGGCATGCTGGTGGGCATCTCCAGCGGCGCCACGCTGGCCGCCATCGCGCAGAAGCTGCCCGAGCTGGGTGCCGGCGCGCGCGTGCTGGGCTTCAACTACGACACCGGCGAGCGCTACCTGTCGGTCGACGGCTTTCTGCCTGCCGCATAGGCCGGGCACCGCCCAACCCGGCGGCCGCCGCGGAACCGGCCTTGCCGGGCCGCTGGCGGCACCCCCTCGGGGGGAGGCGCCGCGGGCGCTTCGGGGGGGGGCTACGCCACCTGTCGCCAGGCGAGCGTCTCACCGCCACGCAGCGGCTTCAGCGTGGCGTCGCCGAAGGGCACGCCCTCGGGCAGCGTGAAGGGCTGCTTTTCCAGCGTCACGCTGCCGCTGTTGAGCGGCAGGCCGTAGAAGGCCGGGCCGTGGCGGCTGGCAAAGCCTTCCAGCTGCGCCAGCGCACCGGCGGCCTCGAAGGCCTCGGCATACAGCTCGAGCGCGCTCAGCGCCGTGAAGCAGCCGGCGCCGCAGACGCTGGCCTCCTTCAGCTGCGCGGCATGCGGCGCGCTGTCGGTGCCGAGAAAGAAGCGGTCGGAGCCCGAGGTGGCCGCGGCCACCAGCGCCTGGCGGTGGATCTCGCGCTTGAGCACCGGCAGGCAGTAGTAGTGCGGCCGCAGCCCGCCCTGGAAGATGGCGTTGCGGTTGTACAGCAGGTGGTGGGCGGTGATGGTGGCCGCGGTGTGCGCGCCGGCCGTGGCCACGTAGTCGGCCGCCTCCTTGGTGGTGATGTGCTCGAACACCACCTTCAGCTCAGGAAAATCGGCCCGCAGCGGGCGCATCACGCGCTCGATGAACACCGCCTCGCGGTCGAACAGGTCCACCGCCGGGTCGGTCACCTCGCCATGCACCAGCAGCAGCAGGCCGGCCTTCTGCATGGCCTCGAGCACCGGGTAGATCTTGCGCATGTCGGTCACGCCGGCATCGCTGTTGGTGGTGGCGCCAGCCGGGTAGAGCTTGCAGGCCACCACGCCATCGGCCTTGGCACGGGCGATTTCGTCAACCGCCAGGCGGTCGGTGAGGTACAGCGTCATCAGCGGCTCGAAGTCGGCCCCCGGCAGGCCGGCGGCCGGGCGCGCGGCCAGGATGCGCTCGCGGTAGGCCTGGGCCGCGGCCGCCGTGGTGATCGGCGGGCGCAGGTTGGGCATGATGATGGCGCGGCCGAACTGGCGCGCGGTGTAGGGCACCACGGCGGCCATGGCGGCACCATCGCGCACATGCAGGTGCCAGTCGTCGGGGCGAAGAAGGGTGAGGCGCTGGGTCATGGCCGCGATTGTCCGGGATCGGCAGGCGAGGCCGCGATCCGCGGCCCCGGATGCTGGCCGGCCACTGCCGGGCCCAGCCCGTCAGACCCGCGCCAGACGGCCGCCAGGGGGCAGCTTGAAAGCGCCTTCACCATCCGGGCGAACCCGCAGCATGCGCGCCGCGCATGGCCCGATGCTACGTAGAACCTACATGTTGAGCACGCTTCTTGCCTGCCTATACTGCGCCGCACCTCACCGGGGCAACACCCCACGCAGGTGCGCAGAAATCAGTCCTACCAGGAGTCGACTCCCATGACAAAACGATTTGCCCAGACCCTCTTCGCCGCCACCTGCACCGCCATCGTGCTGGGTGCAACCGCCCTGCCCGCGCATGCCGGCAAGACCCTCGACGCCATCAAGGCGCGCGGCCAGCTGGTCTGCGGCGTGAACACCGGCCTGGCCGGCTTCTCGCAGGCCGACAGCCAGGGCAACTGGTCGGGCCTGGACGTCGACGTGTGCAAGGCCATCGCGGCCTCGGTGCTGGGTGATGCCGGCAAGGTGAAGTACGTGCCGCTGAACGCGCAGCAGCGCTTCACCGCGCTGCAGTCGGGCGAGATCGACATCCTGTCGCGCAACACCACCTGGACCCTGACCCGCGACGCCTCGCTGGGCATGCACTTCACCGGCGCCACCTACTACGACGGCCAGGGCTTCATGGTGCCCGCCAAGGGCAAGATCAAGAGCGCCAAGCAGCTCAAGGGCGCCACGGTCTGCGTGCAGTCGGGCACCACCACCGAGAAGAACCTCACCGACTTCTCGCGCGCCAACGGCCTGGCCATCAAGCCGGTGGTGTTCGAGAAGGTCGAGGCCGCCACCGGCGCCTACTTTGCCGGCCGCTGCCAGGCCTACACCACCGACGCCTCGGGCCTGGCCTCGGTGCGCAACAAGGAAGCCAAGAACCCGGCCGAGCACCTGATCCTGCCCGAGCTGATCTCGAAGGAGCCGCTGGGCCCCAGCGTGCGCCGTGGCGACGACGAGTTCTACGCCATCGCCAAGTGGGTGATCTTCGCGCTGATCGAGGGCGAAGAGTTCGGCATCACCCAGGCCAACGTCGACCAGCAAAAGAGCAGCACCGACCCGGTGGTGCAGCGCATCCTGGGCACCAGCGAAGACACCGGCAAGCTGCTGGGCCTGGACAAGGAATGGGCCGCCCGCGCCATCAAGGCCACCGGCAACTACGGCGAGATCTTCGAGCGCAACGTCGGCCCCAAGAGCCCGCTGGGCCTGCCGCGCGGCGTGAACAACCTCTGGAACAAGGGCGGCATCATGTACGCCCCGCCGGTGCGCTGAGCCACTGAGCGTTGACGCAGGGGCCGGTCCACGTGGCACCGCCCCCTGCGCCCATCCTGACGACGGGGCGCGGCCGCAGCGCCCGCCCCGCCCTCCCCGTTGCCTTGCAATGTGATCCTCGGCAGCCCATTTGCGGCTGAAGGAGGTGGACCCCATGACGGCACCAACTGCCCCCCCGTGGCCCCCCGGGCCGCACCCACCAGGCAGCGCGACTGGTCGCTGCGCAGCCGCGCCATGCGCGGCCTGCTGTACCAGTTGCTGGCCCTTGGCCTGATCGTGCTGGCCGTCTGGTTTCTCGCGCACAACACGCTGGAGAACATGCGTGTGCGCGGCATCCAGAGCGGCTTCGACTTCCTCACCCAGCCGGCCGGCTTCGACATCGGCGAGCTGCTGATCCCCTACGAAAGCACCGACGCGTACTGGCGCGCCTTCGCGGTGGGCGTGGCCAACACGCTGCGCGTGGCCATCGTCGGCATCGTGCTCACCACCCTGCTCGGCACGCTGGTGGGCGTGGGCCGCTTCTCGCCCAATGCGCTGGTGCGCGGCCTGTGCTATGCGTACGTGGAGCTGTTTCGCAACGTGCCGGTGCTGCTGCAGTTGCTGATGTGGTATCTGCTGATGACCGAGTGGCTGCCCGACCCGGGCGAGCCGATGCAGGCCTGGGGCCTGTTCTTCCTCAGCAAGGGCGGCTTCTCGTTCCCGATGCCGGTGTGGGGCCTGGGCCAGGGCCTGGCCACCATCGGCGCGCTGCTGGGTCTGGCTGCGGGCTGGTGGTGGGCACGACGCGCCCATGCGCTGTTCGAGCGCACCGGCCAGGCCCGGCCGGTGCTGCTGCCCACGCTGGCCCTGGTGCTGCTGGGCGGGCTGATCGGCTGGGTGGCCGGCGGGGCGCCGAGCGAGTGGAACCTGCCCAAGGCCGCCGAGGTGTCGGTGGAAGGCGGCGGCGCCTGGACCCCCGAGTTCCTGTCGGTGCTGCTGGGCCTGACCTTCTACACCGCGGCCTTCGTGGCCGAGGTGGTGCGCGCCGGCATCGCGTCGGTGCCGCGGGGCCAGACCGAGGCCGCCGGCGCGGTGGGCCTGTCGCGTGGCCAGACCATGCGCCTGGTGGTGCTGCCGCAGGCACTGCGCGTGATCATCCCGCCGATGACCAACCAGTTCCTGAACCTGACCAAGAACTCCTCGCTGGCGGTGGCCATCGGTTACCCCGACGTGGTGTCGATCTCCAACACCGCCATCAACCAGACCGGCCGCGCGGTGGAGTGCATCGCGATCATCATGCTGGTGTACCTGAGCACCTCGCTGGCCACCTCGGGCCTGATGAACTGGTACAACAACCGCGCGGCGATCAAGGAGCGTTGAACCATGGTCGCTGACAGCTTTCAACCCATTGCGCCGCGCCCCGCGCCGGTGCGCACCGAGGGCCTGGTGCCCTGGATCCGCAGCAACCTGTTTGGCAATGTGCCGAGCTCGGTGGTCACGCTGCTGCTGCTGGGCGCTGCCGCCTGGTGGCTGCCGACCTTGTTCGACTGGGCGGTCGTCAAGGCGGTCTGGGCGGCCAATGCCGATGCCTGCCAGAACGCCCGCGGCGCCGGCGCCTGCTGGGGCGTGATCACCGAAAAGCACCGGCTGATCATCTTTGGCCGCTACCCCTTCGAGCAGCAGTGGCGCCCCGAAGTGGCCACGCTGGCGCTGGTGGCGCTGCTGGTGGCCAGCTGCATGCGCGCCTTCTGGAAGCCCTGGCTGGTGCTGCTGTGGGTGGCCGTGCTGGCGCTGTTTTTCTCGCTGATGGGCGGCGGCGTGGCCGGGCTCGAACCCGTGCCCACCGACCGCTGGGGCGGCCTGCCGCTGACCATCATGCTGGCCAGCCTGTCGATCGTCTGCGCCTTCCCATTGGCGGTGGCGGTGGCGCTGGGCCGGCGCAGCAAGATGCCGGCGATCAAGACGCTGTGCGTGGTGTACGTGGAGCTGATCCGCGGCGTGCCGCTGATCAGCGTGCTGTTCATGGCCAGCTTCATGTTCCCGCTGTTCATGCCGCCGGGCACCAGCATCGACGTGCTGCTGCGCGTGCTGGTGGGCATCACGCTGTTTGCCGCGGCCTACATGGCCGAGATCGTGCGCGGCGGCCTGCAGGCCATTCCCAAGGGCCAGCAGGAGGCCGCCGACACGCTGGGCCTCGGCTACTGGCAGGCCCAGCGCAAGATCATCCTGCCGCAGGCCCTGGCGCTGGTGGTGCCGGGCATCATGAACAACTTCATCGCGATCTTCAAGGACACCTCGCTGGTCACCATCGTGAGCCTGTACGAGCTGACCGGCGCGATGGGCCTGGCGCTCAACTCCGACAGTGACTGGCGCCCTTTCAAGATCGAGGCCTACCTGTTCATCGCCCTCGTCTACTTCATCTTCTGCTTCTCGATGAGCCGCTACAGCCTGTGGATCGAGAAGCAGCTCGGCCGCTCCAAGAACCGGTGACAAGAACATGACCGAACCGATCATCACCTTCGACAAGGTCAACAAGTGGTACGGCAACAGCTACCACGTGTTGCGCGACATCGACCTCACCGTCGCCAAGGGCGAGCGCATCGTGATCTGCGGGCCTTCGGGCTCGGGCAAGAGCACGCTGATCCGCTGCATCAACCGGCTCGAAGAGCACCAGCAGGGCCACCTGATCGTTGACGGCACCGAGCTCACCGACGACATCAAGGCCATCGAGAAGGTGCGCAAGAACGTCGGCATGGTGTTCCAGCAGTTCAACCTGTTCCCGCACCTCACGGTGCTGGAGAACCTGACGCTGGCGCCGATGTGGGTGGGCAAGATGCCCAAGTCCGAGGCCGAAGAGCGTGCGATGGCGCAGTTGAAGCGCGTGCGCATTGCCGAGCAGGCGGGCAAGTACCCGCTGCAGCTCTCGGGCGGTCAGCAGCAGCGCGTGGCGATTGCGCGCGCGCTGTGCCTCACGCCCAAGATCATGCTGTTCGACGAGCCCACCTCGGCGCTCGACCCCGAGATGATCAAGGAAGTGCTCGACGTGATGATCGAGCTGGCCGCCGGCGGCATCACCATGCTGTGCGTCACGCACGAGATGGGCTTTGCCAAGGCGGTGGCCAACCGCGTGATCTTCATGGACCAGGGCCAGATCGTCGAGCAGAACTCGCCGCACGAGTTCTTCGACCATCCGAAGAGCGAGCGCACCAAGGACTTCCTGTCGAAGATCCTGGGCCACTGACGCCGCGGGCCGCCCCAAGCCGGCCCACAACCCGCTTGGCGGGTGGCCCTGCGCAGCCGCAGGGCCGGGTGCCCCAATCAGACGCCCTGGCGCAGGTGGTCCCAGAGTGCCTGCGCCGCCTGCTTGGGGTGGCGCGACAGTTCGGGCCGCTCGCGGTAGGCGCGGATCTCCATCGTCAGCTCGCCCACGCCGGGCGGCGCGGCCGGCACCAGGCGCCCGGCCTTGAGCTCCTGGCGCACCAGGCTCGAGGGCAGAAAGGCCAGGCCGTGGCCGGCCAGCGCCATGGCCTTCAGGCCCTCGGCCATGTCGGTCTCGTAGGTCGTCTCCAGCGGCGGCGGCACCGTCATCTGGCGGATGATCTGGTCGACCATGTGGCTCATGTAGGCGCCGGCCGCATAGGCCAGCAGCGGCACTGCCGGCCCGCCCGCCGCCAGCCGGAACATCGGGTGGCCGTTGGCATCGCCCTTGGCGTAGGCCGCCAGCGTCTCATGGCCCAGCGACAGCATCTCGTAGCGGTCGGGGCTGAGCTGCAGCGGCAGCGAGGCGTGGTGGAAGGCGATCAGCAGATCGCAGCCGCCTTCGGTGAGGCGCAGCATCGCGTCGTGCACGTTCAGCGCGTTCAGCCGCGACTTGAGCTGCGGAAAGCGCTCGCGCAGGGCCATCAGCCAATGCGGGAAGAACGTAAACGCCAGCGTGTGCGGCACGGCGAACTCGATCACGTCCTGACCGCTGGCGCGGTGCGCGCGCATCAGGTTGCGTGCCGACTGCAGTGCCGACAGGATCTCCAGCGACTGCGCGTGCAGCGTCTCGCCGGCCGGCGTCAGCCGCGTGGGGTAACTCGAGCGGTCGACCAGGTCCACCCCGGCCCAGGCCTCGAGCGCCTGGATGCGCCGCGAGAACGCCGGCTGCGTCACGTGCCGCAACTGCGCCGAACGCGAGAAGCTGCGCGTCTCGGCCAGGCTGACAAAGTCTTCAAGCCACTTGGTCTCCACCCGCTTGAGTGTAGCGGCGGCCTGCAGCCCGCCCCGCCTGCACCGAAGTGGCCCTCAGTCAGGGTGATACCCCCCCTGAACGAAGGGCACAGCGTCATGTTGGCTCCATGTGCCCTTCGATACAGTCTGCCCATGAATTGCCGCACTGCACCAACCGGTGTGTGCCTGGCGGTTCCAACGAACCCGCAGGTGATCAGAAGATGTCCCACGCAATCCGCTCCCTGGCCCTGGCCGCCGCCGTTGCGGTTCTGGCGCCGATGTCGGCCCAGGCCGCGGCCCTGACCTCGCTGAACGTCAACCTGGCCAACAATGGCTCGGTCAAGGACGGTGACGAGATCACCTCGCTGGCCCCTGGCGTCACCGTCAGCGGTGCCGAAGTGTTCATCGACAACGGCGACATCGGCCTGACCTTCTCGGGCAGCGGCCCGATCGTCATCAAGATCGACAGCAGCCAGTACAACCTGAACGCGCTGACCTTTTCTCGCTTCTCCGAGTTTGATCTGAACGCCTCGGTCAACGGCATCGACAGCCCCGAGCTGTCGGGTACCAGCAACGGCGCCTGGGTTGTTGCCCCGCTGCTGCGCAATTGCGACCCAGGCAATAACCAGTGCAATCCCGTCCAGCTGACGGACGGCAACGATCCGTGGATCACCGAGGTGACCTTCTCGACCACCGCCATCGACTTCGCCGGCTTCAACAACCTCAGCTTCACCCAGATCGGCAGCAACTCGGTGCCCGAGCCGGCCGGTTATGGCCTGGCCGCGATGGCCCTGCTGGCCGCTGGTGCCGCCTCACGCCGCCGCAGCGCCCGCTGAACGGCTGGCCTGAGCGTCGGCCAGTGGCCGGCGTTGACAGACCATGAAAAGGCCCGCTTCGGCGGGCCTTTGTCATGCTGGCGTGGCAGCTGGCTCGGCGTCGGGCGCGGGTTCGTCGCCAGCCTGCTGCAGGCGCCACATCTCGGCATAGCGGCCGCCACGGGCCAGCAGGTCGGCATGCGGGCCGCTTTCGACCACACGGCCACCATCGAGCACCACGATGGTGTGGGCATCGACCACCGTGGACAGGCGGTGCGCGATGACCAGCGCCGTCTTGCCCTGGGCCGCGCTTTTCAGCTCGGCCTGGATCGCCCGCTCATTGGCCGAATCGAGTGCCGAGGTGGCCTCGTCGAAGATCATCACCGGCGGGTTCTTCAGCAGCGTGCGTGCAATCGCCACCCGCTGCTTCTCGCCGCCCGACAGCTTCAGGCCGCGCTCGCCCACCAACGTCTCGTAGCCCTTGGGCGTGGCGGCAATGAACTGGTGGATGTGCGCCGCCCGCGCAGCCGCCTCCACCGCCTCGCGCCCCACCCCGGGGCGGCCATAGGCGATGTTGTAGCCCACGGTGTCGTTGAACAGCACGGTGTCCTGCGGCACGATGCCGATGGCCCGGCGCAGGCTGGCCTGGGTGACCTGGCGGATGTCCTGGCCGTCGATGGTGATGCGGCCTTCGCTCACGTCGTAGAAGCGGTACATCAACCGTGCCAACGTGCTCTTGCCCGCGCCCGAGGCACCCACCACCGCCAGGGTCTGGCCCGCCGGGATCTCGAAGCTCACGCCGTGCAGGATCGGGCGGCTGGGGTCGTAGGCAAAGCTCACGTTCTCGAAGCGCAGCACGCCGTGGCGCACCTGCAGGTCGGCGGCGCCGGGCGCATCGGCCACCTCGCGCTCGCGCTCGAGCAGGCCGAACACCTTGTCGAGGTCGGTCAGGCTCTGCTTGATCTCGCGGTACAGCACGCCCAGGAAGTTGAGCGGCAGGTACAGCTGGATCAGGAAGGCGTTCACCATCACCAGGTCGCCCAGCGTCAGCCGCCCAGCCACCACGCCCTCGGTGGCGCGCCACAGCATGGCCACCAGGCTGGTGGCGATGATCAGCTGCTGGCCGGTGTTCAGCAGCGACAACGTGGTCTGGCTCTTGACCTGCGCGCGGCGAAAGGCCTCCAGGCCCTCGTCGTAGCGCTGCGCCTCGAAGGCCTCGTTGTTGAAGTACTTCACCGTCTCGAAGTTCAGCAGCGCGTCGATGGCGCGGCTGTGCGCCTTGGAGTCGAACTCGTTCATCTCGCGCCGGAAGCGCGAGCGCCATTCGGTCACGCCGACGGTGAAGCCGATGTAGAGCACCAGCGCCGTCAGCGTGATCCATACATAGCCCAGGTCGAACTGGCTGCCCAGCACGGCCAGCACCAGGGCCACCTCCACCAGCGTGGGCACGATGGTGTAGAGCGAGTAGCTCACCAGCGACTGCAGCGCGCGCGTGCCACGCTCGATGTCGCGGGTCAGTCCGCCGGTCTGGCGCTCGAGGTGGAAGCGCAGGCTCAGGGAGTGCAGGTGGCCGAAGACCTGCAGCGCGATCTGCTTGCTGGCGCCGAAGCTGACCTTGGCGAACACCAGCTCGCGCAGCTCGGTGAACACGCTGGTACTCAGGCGCAGGCCGGCATAGGCCAGCAGCAGACCCACCGGCACCACCAGCACCGCGCGCGGGTCGCCGGCCTTCAGGTCGAGCGCATCCACCAGGTGCTTCAGCAGCACCGGCACCGCCACGTTGGCGGCCTTGGCGGCCACCAGAAAGCCCAGCGCCAGCATCACCCGCCAGCGCCAGGCCCACAGATAGGGCAACAGGCGGCGCAGCGTCTGCCAGTCGGAGCGGGGGCCGGCGGCCGGATCGGCGTGCGGCAGGTTCAGGGTGGGGGCAGATCGGCGCATGCTGGCGGTGGCTGGCAAAAGGGGGAACCCGGCACCGGGCCGGAGCGTGGACAGACAATCGAGCCGAACGAACCCTGAAGGTGATGCCGATGACCGAGTCTTCCACCCCCACACCCGCCGCACCGGCGCTCACCGGCCCCCTGAGTTTGCCCGACGGCAGCGAGCTGGTGCTGCGCGTGATGCCGCTGCCGGCCGACGTGAACGGCAATGGCGACATCTTCGGTGGCTGGCTGATGGCCCAGGTGGATCTGGCCGGCGCGGTGCTGCCGGCTCGCATCGCCAAGGGCCGCATCGCCACCGTGGCGGTGAACCAGTTCATCTTCAAGCAGCCGGTCTCGGTGGGCGACCTGGTGAGCTTCTATGCCCGCGTGGAGCGCATCGGCAATACCTCGATCACCGTGCATGTGGCGGTGTATGCCGAGCGCAACCCGGCCAACCTGCAGGTGGTGAAGGTGACCGAGGCCAACCTCACCTACGTGGCGATCGACCACCAGGGCAAGCCGCGCCCGGTGCCGCGCGGCTGAGGCTGCGCCTGGCGCCTGAGCGCGCGCGGGCTACAGCCGCGCCCACACCGCGCCGGCGATGTGCGCCGCCAGCGCCTCGCCCCACAGACGGTACAGCGGCGCGCCGGGGTGGAAGCCATCGCGGGCCAGCAGCGTGGCGTCGTCCAGCGGCAGGTCGAAGGGCAGATGGCTCAGCTGCGGCTGCAGTGCCGCCCAGCGGCACAGCGCGGCCTCGTGGGCCGCGGCATCGCGCCCGGCCAGCCAGCGCAGCGGCTGCGGCAGGCCGGCAAAGCGGTGCATCGGCGGTACCGGCGTCATCACCACCTGACGCACCCCGGCGCGCTGCTGCAGCGCCTGCACCAGGGCCTCGCGGTGGCGCAGCGCGGCAGCCGGCGAAACCTGGTCGACCACATCGTTGACGCCGGTGACCACCACCGCCACATCGGCCGGCCGCGCATCGGCCAACAGGGCCAGGGCCTGCGCGCTGGTGACGCCCGAACGGGCACACAGCTGCCAGGCCACACGCCGGCCCAGCCGAGCGGCCAGCGCCCGGCTCAGGTAGCCCGCCAGCGCCTGGCGCTGGTGCTCGACCCCCACGCCGGCGGCCGACGAATCACCCAGGATCAGCAGCGACAGGCCATGCTCGCCACGCCCGGCCATGCCCTGGCGCGGCCCGGCCGCCTCGGGCAGCCGCGGCAGGCGCCGCCGCGTGATCACCGCCTGCGGGATCACCAGCGGCGCCAGCGCCAGCTTCAGCGGCAGCGACCAGATGGCTGGCGTCATGCAGGCCGTGCGCCCGGGCGGCAGCGCCGGTCAGAACCGGGTGAAGTCGGGCTTGCGCTTCTCGAAGAAGGCCTGGAAGGCCTCGCGGGCCTCGGGGCTGCGCAGGCGCTCGGCAAACAGGCGGTTCTCCTCGGCCATCACGGCCTGGATCTGGGCGCGCTGCGGCGCGCGCATCAGGCGCTTGCCGTCGCGCACCGCACCCGGCGGCAGCGTGTTGAAGCGCTCGGCCATGCGGCGCGCGTGCGGCAGCACCTCGGCGGCCGGCAGGACGGCATTGGCAATGCCGAACTCCACCGCCTGCTCGCCAGTGAAGGGGTCGCCCAGCAGCAGCTTCTCGGCGGCCTTCACATGGCCCACCAGCTGCGTCATCAGCAAGCTGCTGGCGTACTCGGGCACCAGGCCCAGGCTCACGAAGGGCATGGCCAGGCGCGCCTCGTCGCTGACGTAGACCAGGTCGCAATGGAACAGCAGCGTGGTGCCGATGCCCACCGCCGCGCCGGTGACGGCGGCCACCACCGGCTTCTCGCACTCCAGCAGCGCCTGCATGAAGCGGAACACCGGCGAATCGGGGCCGGCCGGGGGCCGCTGCATGAAATCCTCGAGGTCGTTGCCCGAGGTGAACACGCCGGGCTGGCCGGTGATCAGCAGCGCGCGCACGCTGGCATCGCTGCCGGCGTGGGTGATGGCCTCGGCCATCGCGGTGTACATCGCCGCGGTGAGTGCGTTCTTCTTTTCGGGCCGCGCGATCTCGATCGTCGCGACGCCGTTGACCACGCCGGTGCGGATGCTCATGGAAGGGGGTCTCCAGTCAGGTTCAGGTCGCGGACAGCACCTCGGACCAATGCTGGCCGATGTGCATCAGGTGCGCGCGGGTGTAGGCAGGCTTGTCGAGCGCACCATACGCGAAGTGCGGCTGCAGCACGCCGGCGTGGGCGTCAAAGGCATCGATGGCGGCCAGCAGCCGCGCCGCGGCGGCCGGCAGATCCACCCCGCCCGCCAGCGCAGGCGCACCGGGGATCGGCTCGTCCAGCGCATGGTGCATCGCGCCGCGCGCGTCGAACACCGCAAAGGCCACGCGCCCCAGGGTCTGCTGGAACAGCGCCGACCGCGGCACCGGATAGCCCTGCAGCGAGTACTCGATGCTCTGGGCCAGATGCACCAGCACCTGCGGCAGCGCCCAGGCGCCACTGCTGCGCGCACCCGGGGCGTGCGCCAGCGCCGCGATGGCCTGCCGCGCCGCGCCCAGCGAGGCAAAGACCCGGGGCACCCCGGCCTCGCAGCCGGCCAGCGGCACGGCCGCCAGCGCGCCCAGCGTCAGCAGCGCGCCGCGGCGCCCGGCCGCCGTGGGCCGCGGCGGGATCACACCCGCTCGAAGATGCCGGCCGCGCCCTGGCCGGTGCCCACGCACATCGTCACCATGCCGTACTTCAGGTTCTTGCGGCGCAGTGCATGCACCACGGTGGCGGCACGGATGGCACCGGTGGCGCCCAGCGGGTGGCCCAGCGCAATGGCGCCGCCCATCGGGTTGACCTTGGACGGGTCGAGCTTCAGGTCGCGGATCACCGCCAGCGACTGCGCGGCAAAGGCCTCGTTCAGCTCGATCCAGTCGATCGCGTCCTGGCTCAGGCCGGCGTAGCCCAGTGCGGCAGGAATGGCCGCGATCGGGCCGATGCCCATGATCTCGGGCGGCACGCCGCGGCTGGCAAAGCTGACGAAGCGGGCCAGCGGCGTCAGGCCGAACTGCTTGACCGCCTTCTCGCTGGCCAGGATCAGCGCACCGGCGCCGTCGCTGGTCTGGCTCGAGTTGCCGGCCGTCACGCTGCCCTTGGCGGCAAACACCGGGCGCAGGCGGGCCAGGCCTTCCAGGCTGGTGTCGGGGCGGGCGCCTTCGTCCTGGGTCACGGTGCGGGTCTTGAGCGTGACCTCGCCGGTGGCCAGGTCGGGCACGCGGGTGATCACGTCCACCGGACAGGTCTCGTCGGCAAACTCGCCGGCGGCCTGGGCGGCCAGGGCCTTCTGGTGCGAGGCCAGCGCGAAGGCGTCCTGGTCTTCGCGGCTCACCTGCCACTGGGTGGCCACCTTCTCGGCGGTGAGGCCCATGCCGTAGGCGATGCCCACGTCTTCGTTGCGGGCGAACACGGCCGGGTTGAAGCTGGGCTTGTTGCCGCCCATCGGCACCAGGCTCATGCTCTCGGCACCGCCGGCGATCATCACATCGGCCTCGCCGATGCGGATGCGGTCGGCCGCCATCTGGATGGCGGTCAGGCCCGAGGCGCAGAAGCGGTTGACGGTGACGCCGCCCACATTGTTGGGCAGGCCGGCCAGGGCCACGGCGATGCGGGCCATGTTCATGCCCTGCTCACCCTCGGGGAAGCTGCAGCCGATGATGGCGTCTTCAATCGCCTTGGGGTCCAGCGTGGGCACCTGGGCCAGCGCGGCACGCAAGGCGGTGATCAGCAGGTCATCCGAGCGCGTGTTCTTGAAGTAGCCGCGGCCCGACTTGCCGATGGGCGTGCGGCTGGCCGCGACGATGTAGGCGTCTTGAACTTGTTTCGACATGGTTCGTCGCTCCGATCAGTTGCGGACAGGCTTGCCGGTTTGCAGCAGACCCATGATCCGCTCTTGCGTCTTGGGGTTCTCGAGCAGGCTGCAGAAGTGCTTGCGCTCCAGCGCCATCAGGTATTCCTCGTTCACCAGGGTGCCGGCATCCACGTCGCCACCGGTCACCACGTCGGCGATCAGGCCGGCAATGTGATAGTCGTGCGCGCTGATGAAGCCACCGTCGCGCATGCCCACCAGCTGGGCCTGGATGGTGGCCTTGGCATTGCGGCCAGCCACCGGGAACTGCTGTCGAAGCGGCGCGCGCCAGTTCGATGCAGCCATCGACTTGACCTGCTCGATGGCGATGAACAGCAGCTCGTCGCGGTGCGCCACGATCACGTCATCGCCCAGCAGGTAGCCCAGCTTGCGGCTCTCGATGGCGCTGGTGCCCACGGTGGCCATGGCGGCCGCCTGGAAGGCGTCCTTCAGGCCGGGCAGCAGATCGGCCGCGCCGGTGAGCGCCGCCTTCTCGGCCGCGCGGCGGGCGATGTAAGTCAGGCCGCCACTGCCCGGAATCAGGCCCACGCCCACTTCCACCAGGCCGATGTAGCTTTCCATGTGCGCCACGCGCCGCGCCGCAGCCACCGCGATCTCGCAGCCACCGCCCAGCGCCAGGCCACGCACGGCGGCCACGGTGGGCACGCTGGCGTAACGCAGGCGCAGCAGCGCGTCCTGCAGCTTCTTCACTTCCGGCGCGATGCCCTTGGCGCCCATCTTCATGAAGGTGGGCAGCATGGCCTCGAGGTTGGCACCGGCCGAGAAGGGCTCGTCTGGCGACCAGATCACCAGGCCGTCGTGGCTGGATTCGGCCAGCTCGATGCCCTTCAACAGGCCTTCCACGGTGCCCGGGCCGATGGTGTGCATCTTGCCGGTCAGCGTCAGGATCAGCACCTGGCCGTCCAGCGTCCACAGCCGGCACTCGTCGTTCTTGAAGACTTCGGTGCCGGCCGTGGCGGCCGCCGCACCGCCCTCACCCAGCAATTGCTCGGGGAACAGCTGGCGCGCATACACCGGCAGCTGGGCGCGGGCGATGTATTTGCCCTGGGCCGCGCTCCACGAGCCCTCGGGCGTGTGCACGCCCGCATTCTGGGCAACGGGGCCGTCGAACACCCAGGCCGGCAGCGGTGCATTGCACAGCGCCTTGCCGGCATCGATGTCGGCCTTCACCCACTCGGCCACCTGGGCCCAGCCGGCGGCCTGCCACAGCTCGAACGGGCCCTGCTTCATGCCAAAGCCCCAGCGCATGGCCAGATCCACCTCGCGCGCCGTGTCGGCCACCTCGGCCAGGTTCACCGCCACGTAGTGGAAGCTGTTGCGGAAGATGGCCCACAGAAACTGCGCCTGCGGGTTGCTGGATTCGCGCAGCAGCTTCAGGCGCTCGGCCGCGGGCTTTTTCAGGATGCGATCAACCAGCGTGTCGGCCTTGCCGCCGGCGGGCACGTAGTCGCCCTTGCCGCCATTGGCGGCTGCGTCGAAGCGCAGCACGTCCTTGCCCACCTTCTTGTAGAAGCCGGCCTTGCTCTTCTGGCCCAGGGCGCCCGCGGCGATCAGCGTGCTCACCGCTGCCGGCGTGGCATAGCTGGCGTAGAAGGGGTCGGCCTGCAGGTTGTCCTGCATGGTCTTCATCACGTGGGCCATGGTGTCGATGCCCACCACGTCGGCCGTGCGGAAGGTGCCGCTGCTGGCGCGGCCCAGCTTCTTGCCAGTGAGGTCGTCGACCACGTCGTAGCTCAGGCCCGCCTTCTCGGCCTCGGCGATGGTGGCCAGCATGCCGGCGATGCCCACCCGGTTGGCCACGAAGTTGGGCGTGTCCTTCGCCCGCACGATGCCCTTGCCCAGCGTGCGCGTGGCAAAGGCTTCCAACTGGTCCAGCACGTCCGGACGGGTCGTCGGCGTGGGGATCAGCTCCACCAGCTGCATGTAGCGCGGCGGGTTGAAGAAGTGGATGCCGCAGAACTGCGGCTTCAGGCTCTCGGGCAGCACCTCGCTGAGCTTGGTGATGCTCAGGCCCGAGGTGTTGCTGGCCACGATGGCGCTGGGCGCCACATGCGGCGCGATCTTGGTGTAGAGGTCGAGCTTCCAGTCCATGCGCTCGGCAATGGCCTCGATCACCAGGTCGCAGCCGGCCAGCAGGGCCAGGTGCTCTTCGTAGTTGGCGGGCTCGATCAGCGCCACGTCGTCGGCCACGCCGATCGGGCTGGGCTTGAGCTTCTTCAAGCCCTCCAGCGCCTTCAGCACGATGCCGTTTTTCGGGCCTTCCTTGGCGGCCAGGTCGAACAATACGACCGGCACCTTCACGTTGACCAGGTGGGCGGCAATCTGCGCGCCCATCACGCCGGCACCCAGCACGGCCACCTTGCGGACATTGAATCGGTTCATGGGGTCTGCTTTCTCGTTGAATCAGACGGTCGAGATCACTCGACGCGAAGCCACTGTTGATTGCGGAAGAACGGGCCGATGTAGCCGCGCACCTCCAGCCTCTTGCCGCCGTCCAGCGGCCTCAGGCGCAGCTTGTAGACCTTGCCATTGTTGGGATCGAGGATGTCGCCGCCTTCCCAGTGCTCTTTCTTGTCGTCGGCGCGCGCGTTGCGAATGATCGTCATGCCGATCACCGGCTGGTCCTTGCGCGCATCGGTGCACTTGTCGCACTTGGGCTCGGCCTGCTCGGGGTTGATCAGCTTCTCGATGCGCCCGCTGAGCGCGCCACCCGACTCGGTGATGCGCACATACGACTTCTCGGCCTTGGTCTCGTCGTCGATGGTCTTCCACAGCCCCACCGGCGTGGCCTGGGCCAGCGCGGCGCCATGGGCGGCGAATGCGAGGGCGAGTGCTGCGAGCAACTTCTTCTTCATGCCTGTCTCCTGGGTTGGCGGATGAGTGGCGCGGCGGCCGCTGCCGCCGCGCCACGGCGGGGTCAGAACAGCGCTTCGTCCATCGCCATCAGCGGCGACAGGCCGGCCCGCGCGGTGCGGATCAGCGTGGCCGTCTCGGGCAGCAGCTTGGCGAAGTAGAAGCGCGCGGTGTGCAGCTTGGCGGTGTAGAACGGATCGCCCGAGTCCTTCTTGGCCAGCGCAATCTGCGCCATGCGTGCAAACAGGTAGGCAAAGCACAGGTGGCCCACCACGCGCAGGTAGTCCACCGCCGCGGCGCCCACCTCGTCGGCATTGCCGAAGGCCTTCATGCCGATCTCGGTGCTGAGCTTGGTGACCTTGTCGCCCAGGTCGGCCAGCGGGTTGACGAACTCCTGCATCTCCTCGCTGATGCCGTGCTCCTCGACGAACTCGGCAATCTCCTTGCCGAAGGCGCGCAGCTTGGCGCCGTTGTCGCCCAGCACCTTGCGGCCCAGCAGGTCGAGCGACTGCACGGTGTTCGTGCCTTCGTAGATCATGTTGATGCGCGAGTCGCGCACGAATTGCTCCATGCCCCACTCGTGGATGTAGCCGTGGCCGCCAAACACCTGCTGGCAGTGGCTGGTGGCGATCCAGCCGTTGTCGGTGATGAAGGCCTTGATGATCGGCGTGAGCAGGGCCACACGGTCGTCGGCGGCGCGGCGCTCGTCCTCATCGTCGGTGGCCAGGGCCACGTCGAGCTTCAGCGCGGTGTAGGCGGTGAGCGCACGGCCGGCCTCGGCGTAGGCGCGGGCCGTCAGCAGCATCTTGCGCACATCGGGGTGCACGATGATCGGATCGGCCGGCTTGTCGGGCGCCTTGGGGCCCGACAGTGCGCGCATCTGGATGCGGTCTTTCGCGTAGGCCACGGCGTTCTGGTAGGCCACCTCGGTCAGGCCCAGGCTCTGGTTGCCCACGCCCAGGCGCGCGGCGTTCATCATCACGAACATGGCCATCAGGCCCTTGTTCGGCTGGCCCACCAGCCAGCCGGTGGCGCCGTCGAGCAGCATCTGGCAGGTGGAGCTGCCGTGGATGCCCATCTTGTGCTCCAGGCCCGAGCAGAAGATGCCGTTGCGCGCACCCAGGCCGCCATCGGCCTGGGGGATGAACTTGGGCACCACGAACAGGCTGATGCCCTTGCTGCCCTCGGGCGCATCGGGCAGGCGGGCCAGCACCAGGTGCACGATGTTCTCGGCCAGGTCGTGCTCGCCGGCCGAGATGAAGATCTTCTGGCCGCTGATCTTGTAGCTGCCGTCGGCCAGCGGCTCGGCCTTGCTGCGCAGCAGGCCCAGGTCGGTGCCGCAGTGCGGCTCGGTCAGGCACATGGTGCCGGTCCACTCGCCGCTGGTCAGCTTGGGCAGGTACAGCGCCTTCTGCTCGGGCGTGCCATGGGCATGCAGGGCCTCGTAGGCGCCATGGCTCAGGCCGGGATACATGGTCCAGGCCTGGTTGGCGCTGTTGAGCATCTCGTAGAAGCACAGGTTCACCACATGCGGCAGGCCCTGGCCGCCAAAGGCGGGGTCGCAGCTCAGCGCCGGCCAGCCGCCTTCAACGTACTGCGCATAGGCCTGCTTGAAGCCCTTGGGCGCAGTGACCTCGTGGGTGGTCTTGTCGAGCGTGCAGCCCTCGCGGTCACCGCTCAGGTTCAGCGGCGCGGTCACCTCGGCGGCGAACTTGCCGCCCTCTTCCAGCACCGCATTCACCGTGTCGGCATCGATCTCGGCATGGGCCGGCAGCTGGCGCAGCGTGCCTACGGTGTCGAGCAGTTCGTGCAGCACAAACTGCATGTCGCGCAGCGGCGGGGTGTACTGGGGCATGGTGTGCTCCTCTGGCTAACTGAAAAGGCGAAGGGAAGGGACGAAACAACGACAGCAGCAAACCGCCGACTCAGCGCACAGCCTGCCGCGGCAGCGGCGGGGGCGGTGCGCTGACGTCGACGCCAACGACGTAATGGGCCACGATGCGGTCGAAGGCCACGCGGGCGCGATCCACCGCGCCGGGCAGGCGCAGAAAGCGCGCATCGTGGTGCAGCGCCAGGATCAGGCCGTGCACCTCGAACAGCATCTGCAGCGGATCGGTGTCGGCACGCAGATGGCCTTCGGCGATCGACAGGCGGATGGCGCGCTCCAGCGCGGCCTGCCAGGCGCGCACCATCGAGGCCAGCGCATCGCGCACCGGCCCCGGCCGGTCGTCGAACTCGACCGCGCCGCTGATGTAGATGCAGCCCGAGTCCACCTCCACCGACACGCGGCGCAGCCAGTGCTCGAACAGCGCGCGCAGCCGCGGCAGGCCGCGCGCCTCGCGCACGGCCGGAAAGAACACTTCGTCCTCGAAGCGCGCGTGGTACTCGCGGATCACGGCGATCTGCAGCTCTTCGCGCGAGCCGAAGTGGGCGAACACGCCCGACTTGCTCATCTGGGTCAGGTCGGCCAGCGCACCGATCGACAACCCCTCCAGGCCCATGTGCGCGGCCTGGCCCAGCGCCGCATCCAGGATGATGGCGCGCGTCTGCTGGCCCTTTTGCAGTGCGCGGGGCGAAACAGCACGTTTGCGGGCAGCTGGCAGCGGGGTGACGGACACGGCGTGGCGGCAGGAAAGAAACGAACGATCGTTCTATTCTGCAGAAGTTTGCCGCCGCCGTGACGTGAAATCGGTGCGGTATTTCTAGGGTTCGGCCACTATTCGGCCGCCAACCGTCGGCGAACGTCGCCAATTTGCCGGCGCAGCCTCGGTGACGGCCGCCACGCCGGCGGTCGCGGCCGGCGGCGGCCGACGCGCGTGGCGCCGCCTCGGTTTAATGGCCCGCCTACCCACCAGGCCAGCGGCGCAGGGCCTGTTGGCGCCCGATGCGCGGCCCTGATGCACCTTCGGCACGCCAGCGCAATGCGGGTTGTGCTGCCATACGCCGGTCGCGCAGATCGGCTACCCTAGCGCTGCCGGTCAGGAGGTGGACGTTCCGTGGACGTGTTGCAGCTCGATGTCTCAGGCCGCCCGCAGGCGTGGATCACGCCGCGCGAGGCCGCGGTGATCTACGCCAGCGATGGTGTGGCGTGGACGCTGGGCCGCGCCTTCCGCGTGCTGCGCGGCGGCATCCAGCGGGCCACGGGCCTGCAGTCGCGCATCGAGCTGCACCCGATCATCGCGGTCAAGGGCGCCATGCCCAGCCGGGCCTGGCATGTCACGCCCACAATCACCAACCCCAAGCTGTTCGTGCGCGACCGCCACATCTGCGCCTACTGCGGCCGGCGCTTCGGCTTCGACCTGCTGACGCGCGAGCACATCGTGCCCACCAGCCGGGGCGGGCGCGACACCTGGATGAACTGCATCACCGCCTGCCGCGGCTGCAACGGCAGCAAGGGCAACCGGCTGCCCGACGAGGCGCGCATGACGCTGATGTACCTGCCCTACGTGCCCAGCCTGCACGAGGACATGATCCTGCGTGGTCGCCGCATCCTGGCCGACCAGATGGAGTTTCTGCTGGCCAGCGTGCCACGCAGCAGCCGGCTGCACGACTGACCGCGCCGGGCCGCGCCAGGCGCCCCGCGCCACACGCGCCACACGCGCCACACGCGCCACACGCGCCACGATTCTTTACCCGCCTGTCGGAACCGGCCGGACGCGCGACCACTCCAATCGCGCTTCAGCGGGTCAACGCCCTGGCCACGGCCGCCGTTGAACCAGTTCCAGACTCTGCGAAGACACACCACCATGCTCCGTACCACCCTCGCCCTGGCGCTGGCCGCCTCGCTGGCCGCCTGCGCCACCAGCAGCCCCGACGTCATCAGCCGCAACGACGCGCAGCGCATGTCCAGCGTGGTGGATGCCACCGTGCTCACCGTGCGCCCGGTGGTGGTGGACGGCTCGCAAAGCGGTGCCGGTGCCGCCACCGGTGCGGTGCTGGGCGGCATTGCCGGCTCGTCGATGGGTGGCCGGCGCGAATCGGTGGCCGTGGGCGTGCTGGGCGCGGTGGCAGGTGCCGTGGCCGGCAACGCGATCGAGCGTGCCAGCACGCGCGAGGAGTCGTACGAGATCCTGGTGCAGCTCAAGAACGGCGACCGCCGCGCCATCGTGCAGGCCAAGGGCAACGAGAGCTTCAAGCCCGGCGATGCGGTGATCCTGGTCACCACCGGCGGCAAGGTGCGTGTGTCGCTGAACCCGGTGCCCGCCCCGGCCGGCAAGCCGGCCCCGGTGCAGGGCGAGCGCTCCTGACGCACCGCGGCGCTCGTAGTCAGCGCAAGCCGGCCGGGCGCACGGCCGCCTGACGCCGACCCACCCGCTTGGCGGGTGCTGCCCGCGGCCGGCACCGGCTGTGCCGCCTAACGGATGACCGACAGCCGCCGCGCCACCGCCACCGCCTGCGTGCGGCTGTGTGAACCGAGCTTGGTGTTGATGTTGCGCAGGTGGGTGCGCACCGTGCTGTCGCTGACGAACAGCTTCTCGGCCAGGGCGCTGTTGCTGTAGCCCTCGGCCAGCAGCTGCAGCACGCGGATCTCCTTGCGCGTGAGCGTCTCGGGCGATGGCGCATCGCCCTGCGCCGCCGGAGCGGCCTCGTCGTCCAGTGCCACCGGGCCGCCGGCGGCGGCCAGCAGGCGCTGCACCAGATCGGCCAGGATCGGGTCGGCGGGCCGGCTGCCTTCGTCGGCCGCGGCCTGCACGCGCTGCAGCAAGGCCGCCACCGGCGGGCCTTCGTCGAGGATCAGGCGCACAAAGCCTTCGCGGCAGGCACTGGCCAGCACCGTGGCCAGCAGCGCCGTGGCCTGGGCCGCCTGGCCGGCACGGCGCCAGGCCAGCGCCAGCAGCACCTGCAGCTTGAGCGCGCGGTAGGCGCGGCCGCTGCGCTGCGCCTCGTGCAGCGCCTGCTCCAGCCGCGGCACGGCGGCGCGTGCGTCGCCGAAGTGGATGTCCCAGCGCAGGCGGCCGATGGCCATGTCGTCGAGCTCCTGGGCCGGCAGGTGCTGGCCCTCGCAGCGCGCCCACACGGCAGGATCGTCGGCGCGCTGCAGCTCGGCCAGTGCGCCGGGGCCATTGCCCTGCAGGCCCAGCAGGCGCGCGCGCTCGAGCCGGGCGCTGGCCACCACGCGCGGCAGCTGGCGGTGGTGGCCCAGGTATTCCAGCTCGGCCAGGATCTCGAAGGCCAGGTCGATGTCGCCCTGGCCAAAGGCGATGCGCGCGCGCATGCGGTGGCTGGCGATCATGTGGTCGGGCAGGCCCACGTCGCGCGCCAGCGGCAGGTAGACATTGAGCAGGCGCTCGGCGGCCTCGAGCTCGTTGGCCTCGTACACCACGCCGGCATACAGCACGCCGGCCCAGGCATTGCCGTTGGTGTGGTGGTACGACACCACCGCCTGCGGCGTGGCCGCCACCGCCAGGCGCAGCCGCGCCGTGGCCTGGCGCAGGCGGCCCTGCTTGAGGTCGAGCACACCTTCCAGCGACTCGGTGTACATGCGGTTGAAGGCGCTGTCGCGGTGCGCCCGGCGGGCGGCATCGAGCAGGCGCTGCGGCTGGTGCTGATCGCCCAGCACCGACAGCACATGGGCCGAGGCATTGAGCAGCACGCTGTCGGCAAAGGGGCTGGCGGTGGGCAGGGCGGCCAGGCTGGCGCGGCCGATGTCCACCGCCTCCTCGGGCCGGTCCATCATGGCCAGCAGCAGCGGACGCAGCGCATTGACATGGGCCTGCACGCCGGCATCGGCCACCTCGGCCAGCCCAGAGCGTTCGAGCAGGGCCATGGCCTCCCAGGGCCCGTGGGTGAAGGCCTGGGCCCACACGGCCACGGCCTGCAGCGCCGGCTGGGCACGCACCAGATCGGCCGGCAGGGCCGAGAACCAGCGCGCCAGCAGGCGCATGCGGCCCTGCTCTAGAAAGGTCGTGGCGTGCTGGGCCAGCAGCGTGAGCGCATGCGGGTGGTCGCCGCCGTCGATGGCATGGTCGATGGCCGGCACCGGACGGCCTTGCGACTCGTACCAGCCCGAGGCGGCCAGGTGCAGGCGGGCCAGCTCGTCGGGGTGTTCGCGTTCGAGCTGGGCGCGCAGGAAGGCCGCGAACATGCTGTGATAACGGTAGCTGTGCGCGTCCTCGCCGATCGGGGTGAGAAACAGGTTGGCCGCCTCCAGCCGCTCGAGCAGGCGCGCGCAGTCCATGCGCGGCAGCAGGGCCTTGCACACCGGCGCCGACAGATGGCGCAGGATGCTGGTGCGCAGCAGGAAGTCGCGCACCTCGGGCGGCTGGTGGGCCAGCACGTCCTCGGCCAGGTAGTCGGCCACGGCGCGGTTCGAGCCCGAGAAGCGCTCGACGAAATCGCCGCCGCCGGCATGGCGCTCGAGCGCCAGCGACACCAGCCACAGCGCGGCCACCCAGCCCTCGGTCTTGCCATGCAGGCGCGCCACGGTGCCGGCCGGCAGGGCCTCGCGACCACGCTGCTGGGCCAGCGCAAAAAAGGCCACCGCCTCGGGCAGCGTGAAGCGCAGTGCCTCGGCGTCGATCTCGAGCAGCTGGCCGCGCGCGCGCAGGCGGCCCAGGCCCAGCGGCGGCAGGCTGCGCGAGCCGATCACCAGCTGGCCGCGGCGCGGCAGGCGGTCGATGATCTCGCTGACCAGGCCCAGCACCGCGGTCTCCTGCACGCGCTCGAAGTCATCGACAAACAGCGCGAAGGGCGGGCCCTCGTGGGCCAGCGCGGCCACCGCATCGAGCGGCGCACCCAGCGGCCGGGCCTCGTCGCGGTCCAGCCCGGCCACGGCCGCGCCAAGGCTGCCCAGAAAGCGCGGCAGGTCGTTGTCGGCGCGGTCCAGCGTCAGCCAGGCGGTGGCCACGCCGCCCTCATGCAGCCGCTCGCGCAACTGCAGCATGGCGGTGGTCTTGCCAAAGCCGGCCGGCGCGCGCACCAGCACCACCTTCACCGCGCCAGCGGCCACAACCCGCTCGGTGACCGCATGGCGTGGCACCAGCGCGGCACGGCGGCCGGGCGGCAGCAGCTTGGCGGCCAGGCCCGCAGCCGTTGCGGCGGCCGGCGCAGCAACCGGTGCGGCAGCCGGTGCGGCGGGGGCGGGATCGGGCGGGCGGGTGGTCATGGGTGGCAGGGCAGGCGCTGGATTCTGGGCCCTGGCTGCCGAGTCCGGCCAGCCCCTGTCGCTGCGGCGACAGGCCGCGCCGCCACAGGCCGCGCCATGCCGGCCGGTTCGTCGCTTCCGACGATGGCCGCGGGCCGGGGGCCTGCCTAGACTGGTGGTGCAGCCCGGTGCGCACAGCGCCCGCGCGCGCCGATCCACCGTGGCCGACCAGCCTGCGCAGGTGCCCGCAAGCGCCCGACCCGGCCGGCGCAGGCCCTGCGCCCCGTTTCTCACAACGCCTCTTCAAGGACCCGATCCATGCAGCTCGATTCGTCGATCACCGCCGTCGTCACCGGTGGCGCCTCCGGCCTGGGTGCCGCCACCGCCCGGCGCCTGGCGTCCAAGGGCGTGAAGGTGGCCTTGTTCGACCTGAACGAGGCCGCCGGCGAGGCCCTGGCCCAAGAGATCGGCGGCGTGTTCTGCAAGGTCGATGTCACCAGCGAGGAGCAGGTGGCCGCCGGTTTTGCCAAGGCCCGCGCCGCGCTCGGCCAGGAGCGCGTACTGGTCAACTGCGCCGGCACCGGCAACGCAGTCAAGACCGCCAGCCGCGACAAGACCAGCGGCGAGATCAAGCACTTTCCGCTGGCCAACTTCGACCGCATCATCCAGATCAACCTGGTGGGCACCTTCCGCTGCATCGCCCACTCGGCTGCCGGCATGCTGACCCTGGCACCGCTGGCCGATGGCGAGCGCGGCGCCATGGTGTGCACCGCCAGCGTGGCCGCGGTGGATGGCCAGATGGGCCAGGCGTCCTATTCGGCCAGCAAGGCCGGCATCGTGGGCATGACGCTGCCGATCGCCCGCGACCTGATGGGCGAAGGCATCCGCATCAACACCATCCTGCCGGGCATCTTCAACACCCCGCTGCTGCAGGGCGCGCCCGACAACGTGAAGGCCGCGCTGGCGGCCTCGGTGCCCTTCCCCAAGCGCCTGGGCAACCCCGACGAATACGCCCAGCTGGCCGAGACCATGCTCAGCAACGGCTACTTCAATGGCGAGAGCGTGCGCCTGGACGGCGCCATCCGCATGGCTCCGAGATAAGTCCCCCCCGAAGCGGCTGCGCCGCCTCCCCCCCAGGGGGCATCGCCAGCGGCCCGGCAGAGCCGGATCCGCGGCGATTGCTTGGTTTGACCGAGGCATGCATCGAATGCCTCGCTTCTTGAAAGGATCTGCAATGTCCGAAGCCTTCATCGTCGCCACCGCCCGCACCGCTGGTGGCCGCAAGGGTGGCCGCCTGTCGGGCTGGCACCCGGCCGATCTGGCCGGCCAGGTGCTCAACGCCCTGCTCGACCGCAGCGGCATCGACCCCGCCGCGGTGGACGATGTGATCATGGGCTGCGTGGGCCAGGCCGGCGAGCAGGCCACCAACATCGCGCGCAATGCGGTGCTGGCCAGCCGCCTGCCCGAGAGCGTGCCGGCCACCTCGGTGGACCGCCAGTGCGGCTCGTCGCAGCAGGCGCTGCACTTTGCCGCCCAGGCGGTGATGAGCGGCACGATGGACTGCGTGATCGCCGCCGGCGTGGAGAGCATGAGCCGCGTGCCCATGGGCCTGCCCAGCACGCTGGCGCGCAAGGCCGGCTTCGGCTTCTACATGAGCCCGGCCATGCAGGCGCGCTACCCCGGCATCGAGTTCAGCCAGTTCATGGGTGCCGAGATGCTGGCCAGCAAGCACGGCCTCAGCCGCGAGGAGCTCGACCGCTTTGCGCTGCTGAGCCACCAGCGTGCCATCGCCGCCACCGAGGCCGGCCGCTTCAAGGGCGAGATCGTGCCGGTGGCCATGAAGCGCGTGGACAAGGACGGCGTCTACAGCGAAGACGGCAGCCTGCACACCGCCGACGAAGGCATCCGCCACGACGCCACCTACGAGAGCATTGCCGGCGTCAAGCTGCTGCAGGAAGGGGGCCGCCTCACCGCCGCCAGCGCCAGCCAGATCTGCGACGGCGCCACCGGCGTGATGGTGGTCAACGAGCGCGGCCTGAAGGCTCTGGGCCTGAAGCCACTGGCCCGCGTGCACCACATGACCGTGACCGGCGGCGACCCGGTGGTGATGCTCGAGGCCCCGATCGCCGCCACGCAAAAGGCCCTGGCCCGCGCCGGCATGTCGATCAACGACATCGACCTGTACGAGGTCAACGAGGCCTTTGCCTCGGTGCCTGTGGCCTGGCTGAAGGTGCTGGGTGCCGACCCCGCGCGCCTGAACATCCACGGCGGCGCCATCGCGCTGGGCCATCCGCTGGGCGGCTCGGGCACCAAGCTGATGACCACCCTGGTCAACGCGCTGCAGCAGACCGGCAAGCGCTACGGCCTGCAGACCATGTGCGAAGGCGGCGGCATGGCCAACGTGACCATCGTCGAACGCCTGTAAGGCAGGCCGCCCGCCCGCCATGGCCAGCGCCTTCACGCCGGCCTCCGCCACCACGCAGGCCTCCGCCTCCACGCAGGCCCCCGCTAGCGCGCTGGCCGATGGCCTGGCGCGCACGCTGGGCGGCCGCATCACGCGGCTGCGCCGGCTGTCGGGCGGCGCCAGCCAGGAGACCTGGGCCTTGGCGCTGCAATGCGCTGACAGCGCGGCCGTCGACCTGATCCTGCGCCGCCAGCCACCGGGTGGCCAGCAGCGCTCGGCCGCCAACGCCGGCCTGGCCGCCGAAGCCGCGCTGATCACGCTGGCCGGCCGCCACGGTGTGCCGGTGCCGGCCATCCACCAGGTGCTGACGCCCGCCGATGCGCTGGGCCAGGGCTTCGTGATGCAGTGCCTGCAGGGCGAGACCCTGGGCCGGCGCATCGCCACCGACCCCGCGCTGGCCGAGGCCCGCGCCACGCTGGCCTGGCAGTGCGGCCAGACGCTGGCGCGCCTGCACGCCATCGCGCCACAGCAGCTGCCCGCGGGCCTGCGCCGCGCCGGCCCGGCCGACGAGCTGGCGCACTACCGCGCCTGGCACCAGGGCCACGGCACGGCGCGCCCGGTGTTCCAGCTGGCCTTTGACTGGCTGGCCCGGCGCCTGCCGGCCGACACCGCCGCGCCGGTGCTGGTGCATGGCGACTTTCGCAATGGCAACCTGATGATCGATGCCCAGGGCCTGCGCGGCGTGCTCGACTGGGAGCTGGCCCATGTGGGCGACCCGATGGAAGACCTGGGCTGGCTGTGCGTGCCCAGCTGGCGCTTCGGCCAGGTCGCGCTGCCGGTCGGCGGCTTCGGCACGCTGGATCAGCTGCTGGCCGGCTATCAATCCGCCGGGGGTCGGGCCGACCGCGAACGCATCCGCTGGTGGACGGTGATGGGCGCGCTGAAGTGGGGCGTGATCTGCGAGAGCATGCTGCAGGCCTGGCTGAGCGGCGCCGAGCGCGAGGTCGAAAAAGCCGCCATCGGCCGCCGCGCCAGCGAGGCCGAGATCGACCTGCTGACGCTGATCGTGCCCGAGGCCAACCCGCACCACGCCCCAGGCGCGCAGCACCATGCATGACGCCCCCAGCCCGGCGCAGATCACCGAGGCCGCCACGCTGTTTCTGCGCGAGCGGGTGATGCCCGCGCTGGGCAGCGGCCAGGCCGCCCCACCCGAGGCCCAGGCCGCCGCCAGCGCCATGGCCGCGGCCACCGCCCACCATGCCCGCGTGGCCGCCAACCTGCTGGACATCGCGCGCCGCCAGCTGCTGGAAGACCCGGCCGTGGCCGCCGCCGAAGTGCAGCGCCTGCAGGCCTTGCTGGACCGCACCGACACCGACCTGGCCACACTGAACCAGGCCCTGGCCGAGGCCATTGCCGAGGGCCGCCTGGGCCTGGCCACACCCGGCCTGGCCGGGCATCTGTGGCACACCACGCTGGCCAAGCTGGCGGTGGACCAGCCGAACTACGCCACCTACCGCCACGCGCTGCACGGGGCAGCGGGCTGAGCCGCCCTGCCGGCGCGGCCGCTTCCGGAGACACCCATGACCGAACCCGCAGCCCCCCACACCGCCCCCCTGCGCGAGGAGCGCGATGGCGATGTGGCCATCCTGGTGCTGGCCGATGCCAAGCGCCTGAACCCGCTGGGCCAGCCCTTGCAGAACGCCTTGCGCGAACGCCTGCGCGCGCTGGCCGCCGACCGCAGCGTGCGCGCCCTGGTGATCACCGCCGATGGCCGCGGCTTCTGCGTGGGCGCCGACCTCAGCGCGATGAACAGCGCGCTGGCCGGCGAGGCATCGACCGACACGCGCACGCTGGGCAACAAGACGGCCGACACCATGCACGCGGCCTCCAACCGGCTGATCTCGGACATCCGCCGCCTGCCCTTTCCGGTGCTGAGCGCGATCAACGGCGCCTGTGCCGGGGCGGGCGTGGGCCTGGCGCTGGCGGCCGACATCGTGATCGCCGCGCGCTCGGCCTACTTCTACCTGCCCTTCATGGCCAAGCTGGGCATCGTGCCCGACCTGGGCACCACCTGGTTTCTGGAGCGTCTGGTGGGCCGCGGCCGTGCCACCGCATTGACGCTGCTGGGCGAGAAACTGCCCGCCGAGAAGGCCACCGAATGGGGCATTGCCTGGGCCTGTGTGGACGACGACGCTCTGCGTGATGAGGCCTTGAAGCTGGCTCACCGCCTGGCTGCCCTGCCCCCGCAAGCCGCGCTGGAAACCCGCCGCGCCTACGACGCCGCCGCGCACAACAGCCTCGACGCCCAGATGGGCTACGAGGCCGAGCGGCAGCGTGAACTGATCGATGCGCCGAGTTTTGCGGAAGGGGTGCAGGCCTTCATTGGGAAGCGGGAGCCGCGTTTTTCTGGGCGGTCTTGAGTTTGCTACTTCAGTTGGCAGTCGAAGGTCTGCGCATGGCCAAGGCCGCCGGGTAACCGCCCGGCTCCATGTCCCCCGCCGAGGTGCTCTCGCACCTCGGCTCCTCCTTTACTTACGCCGGGCGGTCACCCGACGTCCTCGTCCCGAGGCACCGTGGCATACCGCCATCCGCATGCCTCGACCGTGCGGCCAAGCCGTGCCCGGGTGTCTGGCGCAGCGAATCTGCGCTGGCGAGGAGCGCAGCAGGCGTGGCGGCGGGCGTGAGCCCGCATCGACCTCTGACTCGCATCGCCTGTTCGAGCACAGTGAGCGTCAGCGAACGGAGCGAGTTGCGATGCGCCGCCACGCCTGCGAGCACCGCAGCGAAGTCCGATGCAACGCATCGGACCAGCGCAGTTGAGCGAAGCCGGACACCCGGGCACGGCTTGGCTTGCTCAACACCCAGCAAGCCCAACCCAGCAAGAGCCAAACGCTATCGAGGCGCCCAGACGTTCCGCACGCCATCGTTCGTCACCACACCCCGACGCCCGATGAAGTCCTCCGCCTGCATCGCCTCGAACAAGGATGCGTCAACAGGCGTGTTGGCGATGAAGCGCGTGCCATCGAGCAGGCGGCCGAACAACACCCCTGCCGACGGCCCCGAGCGCTCATGCATCACGGTATAGGTCTCGACCACCGCCTCACCCGCTGCCAACGCGGCAAACACGGGTGAAGGAATCGAGGCGTTCAACCGCGATTGCAAGAGAGAAGGCGGCTCCGGTGCAAAGGCACGCGATGGACGCTCGGTGGAATAGATGCCCGCCGAATGCTTGGTGAGGTAGTTGCCGTTGGCCGTGACCAGACCATACGACGCACGATCACCGCGCAGCACCTGCATCATCTGCGCGATCGCGTGCGTCACGTAGTTGTTGCCCGGCCCGCCGAAGTAGGGCAGACCGCCCGTCACGGTGAGGCCGCGCGGGTCATCGGGCTGCAGTCCCAGCGCGCCATAGGCCACCGCCACCGCCGACGAGAAGCAGCTGTAGATGTCCAGGTGCCGCATGTCGGCCACCTGCTTGCCGGCCATCGCGAACGCCTGCTCGAACACCGCCGCCATGGCCGGTGCACTGTGAAAGTCGCGCCGCTGGCTCACATGCCAGTGGTCGTGCGCATCGGCGCAGCCGTGCAGGAACACCCAGCGGTCTTCGGGCACGCCCAGTGCGCGGGCCAGGGCCACGCTGGTCAGGATGACGGCCGCGCCCTGGTCGATGTAGGCATTGGCACTCATCAGCCGCGTGTAGGGCCAGCCGATCCAGGGGTTGTCGGGGCCGGGCGTGGCGATCTGCGCGGCATCAAAGCCTGCGCGCCGGTCGGCCAGCGGGTTGGCGGCGGCCACCTTGGCAAAGGGTTCAAGCCAGCGGCCCATCGCGGCCTGGTGCGCGCCGATGCTGCGGCCCAGGTGGTGGCGGATCGCGTTCTCGAACATCGGGTACATCACGATGGCCGCGCGGGCGCCGTGGGCGTTTTCCACATCCGACCAGCCGCGCCGCGCATCGCCCCAGGCCTCGGGTGTGCCGCCGGCATCCTCGTGCCAGCCCAGCGGCACCTGCGCGCGCTGGCCCATGCGCCAGGTGGCCAGGGCCTCGGCGCCCACCACCAGCGCGGCCTGCAGGCGGCCGGCGGCCACCTGTTCGGCCAGGCGGTTGATGCTCCACTGCGGCATGTTGCCGCCGGGGTGGGTGTAGACGAGCTGCTGCGCCGCCTCGGCGCCCAGGCGCTGCGCCACGCTGCGCGGCAGGTTGGTGAAGCGGCCTGCGGGATCGACGAAGCGCGGGCTGGTGTCGGCAAACAGGCGGATCACCACCACGGCCTGCAGCGCGGCCAGCAGGGCCGTCGCCGGGCCGGCATCCGCGGCCGCGGCGCGCGCCGCATCCACCATCAGCGGCAGCGGGCCGCGTGCGGTGCGCGGATCGCCGCCCCGCTCGGGCCGCTGCGTGATCTGGCCGGCGCCCACCAGCACCGGCGTGCGGGCATCCGCATCGCCGGTGTGGACGCTCACCATGGCGACAAGCTTGGGCGCAGTCCCGCCCGGCCGCCCCAAGGGACTGCGCACCCCCTCGGGGGGCAGCGAACGCGGTTCGCGTGGGGGTGGACAGTCATCGTCCCACCCAGCGCGGTGCGCGCTTCTCGATGAAGGCCAGCGGGCCTTCCTTGAAGTCTTCGCTCTGCATGTTGCGCGCCTGGCCTTCTTCGGACATCTGGCGCAGCTCGGCGTCGGTCTTGTCGAAGGCGGCGCGGGCCACGGCCAGGCTTTCGCGCACGGCCACCGGCGCGTTGACGGTGATGCGCGCGGCCATGGCCTGCGCGGCCTCGATCAGCCGCGCCGGCTCGCACAAGGCGTTGACCATGCCGAACGCGTGCGCCTGCTCGGCCGTGATCGGCTCACCGGTGAGGATGGCCTCGCGGGCGATGGCCGGCGGCAGGGCGCGCGGCAGCCGGTACAGGCCACCGGCCGAGGCGATGAGCCCGCGCTTGACCTCGGGCACGCCAAAGCGCGTGCCGGTGGCGGCCACGATCAGGTCGCAGGCCAGCGCGATCTCGCAGCCCCCGGCCAGCGCCGGGCCGTTGACCGCGGCGATCCAGGGCTTGCGCCTGGGCGCGTGCACAAAGCCGGCGAAGCCGCCGCGGTCGGTGCGCAGCTCGTGGCCGCGGCCGGCCGAGATGGCCTTCAGGTCGGCGCCGGCGCAAAAGGCCTCGCTGCCCGTGCCGGTGAGGATCACGGCCCAGATGTCGTCGTCGGCCTCGGTGACATCGATGGCCGCCTCCAGGCCGCGCGCCACGTCGCCGTTGACGGCATTGCGCGCCTCGGGGCGCACAAGGGTCACCAGCGCCACATGGCCGGGCAGGATGTCGAGGTGGATGGCGGGGGTCAGTTCACGGGGCATGTGGGTGGTGTTCCGTTGAGAGGGTTGGTTGGTTGGTTGGTTGGGTGAGGGCTTGAGCGGCTTTCGTCGCAAGCGGGCTCAGGGTGGTTCGAGCAACGCAGCCGTACACCCGTACGGCGAGTCGCGCGGGGCCGCCATGTGCCCGCGCAGCAGAAAAACGCCAAGCGCTCAGCGGTACTCGCTGATCACCTTCCAGCGCCCGTCCTTGATCTGCGACAGGCGCGATTGCGTGGAGCCCAGGCGCTGCGTGGCCGTCCAGGTGAGCGGCGGCGCGCCAAAGATGTCGGGCGCGATGGTGCCCATGGTCTCCATCGCCTTCACGAAGCTCTCGGTGCTGAGGTTGGGGCCGGCCTTCTGCGCCGCGCGGGCAAAGATGTCCACCGCCTGGTAGGTGCCCACGGCATAGGTCGACGGGTCTTCGTTGAAGCGGGTCTTGTACTTGGTGGCCCAGAAGCGAACCGGTTGCGGGCTGTCGTCCAGGTAGGGAAACGGGATGGTCATCACCGCGTACAGGCCCTCGGTGGCCTTGCCGCCCAGCTTGTGGATCAGGTCGGTGTAGGCCGCCACGCTGGCCAGGAAGCTGGGCTTCCAGCCCACCTTGGCGGCCTCGGCCATGGCGCCCACGGTCTCGCGGATGATGGTGCCCAGCACCACGAAGTCGCAGCCGGCCGACTTCATCTTGGCCACCTGCGAGCTGAAGTCGGTGGCGCCGCGCTTGTAGCTGGTCTTCTCGGCCAGTTCCAGGCCCAGGCTCTTCATGCCCGATTCGGCGCCGCGCAACACCTCGAGGCCGTAGTCGTCGTCCTGGTACAGCGCGCAGGGCTTCTTGGCGCCCAGCTGCTTGTACAGCTCGGGCGCGTGCACCTTCAGCGTGTCGTGGTACGAGGCCACGTTGGCGAACTTGAGCTTGTGCACCGGGTCGAACATCTCGCGCCCGGCCGACAGCGGCATGAAGTTGACGACGTTCTTCTCGAACTGGATCGGCATGGCCGCGTTGTTCTGCGGCGTGCCGATGTGCGAGGTGATCAGAAACACCTTGTCCTGGTTCACCAGCTTTTGTGCGGCCAGCACCGCACGCTTGGGGTCGTAGGCCGAGTCCTCCACCACCAGGCGCAGCTTGCGACCGTGGATGCCGCCCTGCTCGTTGATCTCGTCCACCCGCAGCTGCGCGCCGTTGCGCGCCTGCTTGCCATAGGCCGACACCGGGCCCGACAAGTCCTGGATGGTGCCGATCACGATCTCGGTCTTGCTCACGCCCTGGGTCTGGGCGTGCGACGGGGCGGTGGCCATCGCCAGCACCAGTGCGGCGAGGGTGCACGCCAGCACGGCGGGCTTGCTGCTCGGGGTCATGCCTGTCTCCTGCTCGTTATGGGGAACTCCGGATGGCACAGCGCGCAAACACACCGCCGCGCCGGCCGATGCTAGGAAACCCGTGACGCCGCCCTCAATCGTCGGAAGCGACGATGTTGCCGCGCCCCCCCCTGCCTACCATCGTGGCGCAGGGTGCCCGCACTTCGGCCGGCGCTCTTTCCTCCCCCCGTTGAACCCAACGTCCGCCGTCTGGAGAACCGAATGTCTGCCCCCCTGTCGCGCCGCCACCTGATCGCCGCCGTGGCCGCCGCCTCCGCCCTGGCTGCTGCCCTGCCGGCGCAGGCCCAGAAGAAGTACTCCACCGGCGCCACCGACACCGAGATCAAGCTCGGTCACATCGTGCCGTACTCGGGCCCCGTGTCGGCCTACGGCACCATCGGCAAGACCATCAGCGCCTACTTCACCAAGGTCAATGCCGAAGGCGGTGTGAACGGCCGCAAGGTCAAGGTCATCTCGCTGGACGACGCCTACAACCCGGCCAAGACCGTGGAGGTGACACGCAAGCTGGTGGAAGAAGAAGAGGTGCTGGCCATGTTCGCGCCGCTGGGCACGGCCCAGAACGCCGCCATCCAGAAGTACATGAACGCCAAGAAGGTGCCGCACCTGTTTCTGGCCACCGGCGCCTCGCGCTGGGGCAACCCCAAGGAGTTTCCTTGGACCATCGGCTGGCAGCCCACCTACACGGCCGAGGGCCGCGCCTACGCCCGCCAGATCCTGGAGACCAAGCCCAACGCCAGGATCGCCATCCTGATGCAGAACGACGACTTCGGCAAAGACTACCTGCGCGGCTTCATGGAGGTGCTGGGCGACAAGGCCAAGACCATGGTGGTGGCCAGCCTCACCTACGAGACCAGCGACCCCACCATTGACAGCCAGCTGCTCAGCCTGAAGGCCAGCGGCGCCGACGTGTTCTTCGACATCACCACGCCCAAGTTCGCGGCCCAGGCCATCCGCAAGGTGGCCGAGCTGGGCTGGAAGCCCACGCACTACCTGGCCAGCGTGTCGCAGTCGGCGGCCGCGGTGCTCAAGCCCGCGGGCTTTGACAACGCCACCGGCGTCATCAGCTCGGCCTATCTGCGCGACCCGTCCGACCCGGCCCACGCCGGCACCAAGGAACTGGCCGACTACCTGGCCTTCATGAAGCAGTACTACCCGGCCGGCGACCCCAACGACACGCTCAACGTCATCGGCTACTCGCTGTCGCAGACCATGGTGCACACGCTCAGGCAGTGCGGCGACAACCTCACGCACGAGAACCTGATGAAGCAGGCCGCCAACCTGAGCCTGACGCTGCCCATGCTCTACCCCGGCATCGAGGTCAAGACCACGCCGGAAGACTTCTACCCGGTCAGCCGCATCCAGCTGATCCGCTTCAACGGCAGCCGCTACGAGCCCATCGGCAAGGTGCTGCCGGGCTGAAGCCGGCCCCCGGCGCACCCGCCGCGGCCCGCCCTGCCGGCCTGCACAACACCCCCACCCGGAGACACCCCCATGCTGGGCCTGATGCAAGACCGTCCGCTGCTGATCTCGTCGCTGATCGAGCACGCGGCCACCTTCCACCCGACAACAGAGATCGTCAGCCGCCTGCCCGAAGGCCAGGTGCACCGCAGCACCTGGCGCGGCGTGCGCGACACGGCCAAGCAGGTGGCCCATGCGCTGCAGGGCCTGGGCATCCAGAGCGGTGACCGCGTGGGCACGCTGGCCTGGAACTCGTACCGCCACCTGGCGCTGTACTTCGGCGTGTCGGGCTCCGGCGCGGTGCTGCACACGGTCAACCCGCGGCTGTTTCCGGAACAGATCGACTACATCGTCAACCATGCCGAAGACCAGCTGCTGTTCTTCGACATCACGTTTGCGCCACTGGTCGAGAAGATCGCCCCGCTGCTCAAGACGGTGAAGCACTTCATCGCGATGACCGACCGCGCCCACATGCCGGCCATCGAGGTGCCCAACTTGCTGTGCTGGGACGAGCTGATCGGCGCGCAGAGCACGCACTACACCTGGCCCGAATTTGACGAGCGCACGGCCAGCAGCCTTTGCTACACCTCGGGCACCACCGGCAACCCCAAGGGTGTGCTGTACAGCCACCGCTCGACGATGCTGCACACGCTGATGGAGCTGGCGCCCGACACCTTTGGCGTCAGCAGCGAAGAGACCATCATGCTGATCGTGCCGATGTTCCATGCCAATGCCTGGGGCACGCCCTACGCGGCGGCCATGGTGGGCACCAAGCTCGTGCTGCCCGGGCCGCACCTGGATGGCGCCAGCGTGTATGCGCTGATGCGCGACGAGCGCGTCACCTTCTCGCAGGGCGTGCCCACGGTGTGGATGATGCTGTTTGGCTACGTGGATGCGAACCCCGGCCTCGACCCGCGCGAGCTGGGCCTCAAGCGCGTGGGCATCGGCGGCGCCGCCGTGTCGCGCGCCATGCTCGAGCGCTTTGAAACCCAGTTCGGCGCCGAGGTGGTGCAGGGCTGGGGCATGACCGAAACCAGCCCCATCGGCGTGATCAGCAAGCTGCTCAAGAAGCATGCCGCGCTGCCCGAAGAAGAGCTGGTGAAGATCAAGCTCAAGCAGGGCCGCGGCGTGTGGGGGGTCGATCTGAAGATCGTCGACGAAGCCGGCCAGGCCCTGCCCTGGGACGGCGTGGCCTATGGCCACCTGCATGTGCGCGGCCCCTGGATCACCAGCGGCTACTTCAAGAGCGAGGGCGGCCCGGTGCTCGATGCCGAGGGCTACTTTCCCACCGGCGATGTGGCCACCATCGACCCCGACGGCTTTCTGCAGCTGGTGGACCGTGCCAAGGACGTGATCAAGAGCGGCGGCGAGTGGATCAGCTCGATCGACCTCGAGAACGCCGCGATGAGCCACCCCGCCGTGGCCGAGGCCGCGGTGATCGGCATTGCCCACCCCAAGTGGCAGGAGCGGCCGCTGCTGGTGGTGGTGAAGCGCGCAGGGCAGGACGTGACGCGCGAGCAGATGCTGGAGCACCTGGGCGCGCGCGTGGCCAAGTGGTGGCTGCCCGACGACGTGGCCTTCGTGGCCGAGCTGCCGCACACCGCCACCGGCAAGATCCTCAAGACCCGGCTGCGCGAGCAGTTCAAGCAGCACGTGCTGCCGACGATCTGACTCACAGGAGCATCCAGCCCATGCAGGATCTGCTGACGCCCGAAGAACAGGCCTTCCGCGACGAGGTGCGCGCCTTTCTGGCCGAGCACCTCACGCCCGCACTGCGCGAGGCCGGCCGGCGCTGCTCGGGCATCTTTGCCGAGTACCCGCAGGGCAATGACTGGCACCGCGTGCTGGCCGGCCGGGGCTGGAGCGTGCCGCAGTGGCCGGTGGCCTTTGGCGGCTGCGACTGGACACCGATGCAGCACTACCTGTTTGCCGCCGAGCTGGCCGCCGCCGACGCACCGCCGCGCGCGCCCATGGGCCCCGGCATGGTGGCGCCGGTGCTCATCGCCTTCGGCACACCCGCGCAGCAGCAGCGCTGGCTGCCGGGCATCCGCGATGGCAGCGACTACTGGTGCCAGGGCTACAGCGAGCCGGGCTCGGGCTCCGATCTGGCCAGCCTGCAGTGCAAGGCCCGGCGCGATGGCGACCACTGGGTGATCGACGGCACCAAGATCTGGACCACGCATGCGCAGTTTGCCAACCGCATGTTCTGCCTGGTGCGCACTTCCAGCGCCGGAAAGCCGCAGACCGGCATCAGCTTTCTGTGCTTTGACATCGCCACGCCGGGCATCACCATCCGGCCGATCCACAGCCTGTCGGGTGACCACGAGCTGAACCAGGTGTTCTTCGACAACGTGCGCGTGCCGCTGGACAGCCTGATCGGCCAGGAGAACCAGGGCTGGACCATCGCCAAGTATCTGCTGCAGCACGAGCGTGGCGGCGCCTACTCGCCCAGCCTGCGCGGCCGCTGGCGCCGCGTGGCGCAGGCCCTGGATGCCGCCTTCAGCGGCCACCGGGCGGCCGCGCCTGAAGCGCAGCAGCTGCGGCTCGAACTGGCCGATCTGCACTGCCAGCTCGATGCGCTGCAGGCGCTCGAGCTGCGCACGCTGCGCGCCCAGGCCGCGGGGGCCGAGCGCGGCATCTCGCCCTCGATGGGCAAGCTGCTGGGCACCGAACTGAAGCAGGCCCTCACCGCCCTGCATGTGCGCATTGCCGGCAACGCTGCCGTGCCGCACGCCCCGCTGCACCAGGCCGGCGCACATGCGCTGGCGCTCAGCGAAGACGGCCTGTTCGCCATCTCGTCCTACCTCAACGACCGCGCGGCCTCGATCTACGCCGGCACCAACGAAGTGCAGCGCAACATCATCGCCGCTCACCTGCTGGCGGGATGAGCGCCCCCCGAAGCGCCTTCGGCGCCTCACCCCAGGGGGCACCGCCAGCGGCCCGTCCAAGCCGGTTCCGCGGCGGTCGCTGGCTTGCCGCCCTGCCCTGCCGCCCCTGTGCTGCTTTGCCAACCGGACGACCCACATGACTGCCCCACGAGACGACGCCACCGACGCCCTGCGCGACAGCCTGGCGCGCTGGCTGGCCGACCGCATCGACCTGAACCACCACGCCCGCGCCGATGCGCCGCCGGCCGGCCCCGCCTGGGCCGGCCTGGCCAGCGATCTGGGCCTGCTGGGTGCCGGCTTCACAGAAGGCGCTGGCGGCCTGGCCGCCGATGCCGCCGAGGCCTGGCGCAACCACCTGGCGATCTGCGAGACCCTGGGCGAATGGCTCAGCGCCGAGCCCTACATCGGCAGCGCGGTGGTGGGCGGCGGCCTGCTGCAGCGCGCCGGCACGGCCACCGCGCAGGCGGTGCTGGCCGAGCTGATCGACGGCCGCGCCCTGCTGGCCTGGGCCCATGCCGAACCTGGCGCGCGCGGCGACCCGGCCGATGTCTCGGCGGCGCTGCTGCCCGGTGAAGGCCGGGCCGAATGGCTGCTGCATGGCCGCAAGACGGCGGTGGTGGCCGCGCCCTGGGCCACGCACCTGGTCGTCAGCGCGCGCCGTGCCGGCCAGGCGGGCGATGCGGCGGGCCTCGACCTGATCCTGCTGCCGCTCAACGCCGCCGGCATCAGCCGCCGCGACACGCGCACGCTGGACTGCGGCGTGGCCAGCGAAATCGCCTTCGACGGCGTGGCCGTGGCCCAGGCCGATCTGCTGGCGCCTGCGGGCCAGGCCGGCCCGGCGATCGCCCGCGCGCTGGACGAGGCCGCGCTGGCCCTGTGCGCCGAAAGCCTGGGCACCACGCGGCGCCTGTTCGATGCCACGCGCAGCCACCTGCGCGAGCGCCAGCAGTTCGGCCAGCCGCTGGCCGCGTTCCAGGTGCTGCAGCACCGCCTGGCCGACATGCACATCGCGCGCGAGCTGGCCGCCGCGCTGGTGGCCGCGGTGGGCGTGCAGATCGCCGACGCGACGCTCACGCCCGAGGCGCGGGCGCTGGCCGTGTCATCGGCCAAGGTGGCGGTGGGCAAGGCCTGCCAGCGCGTGGGCGAGCAGGCGGTGCAGATGCACGGCGGCATGGGCGTGACCGAAGAGCTGGCAGTGGGCCGCTTCTTCCGCCGTGCGCTGCAGATCGAGCGCAGTGCCGGCAGCAGCGGGCAGCACCTCTTGCGCATCGTGTCGCTTCAGCACTCGTCGCCATGAAACGCGAAGCCTGGCGCCGTGATCCGGCGGCCTACCCGTTCCAGACCGAGATCGCCCCACGCTGGTCGGATGTGGACACGCTGCGCCACCTGAACAATGTGGCGCTGATGGGCCTGCATGGCGAAGCCCGCATGCGCTGGCTGGCCGCCTGCCTGGGCCACAGCGGTGTGGACGCCGACCAGCCGGCGCTGCGCCCGGTGAGCGTGGCCACCGACTTTGTGGCCCAGGCGCACTACCCCACGCCGCTGCAGGCCGGCGTGCGCCTGCGCGCGGTGGACGCACAAGGCTTCGAGCTGGCCACCGCGCTGTTCCAGCAGGGCCATTGCGTGGGCCTGGCGGCCACGCGCATGGCGGCCTGGCAGGACGGCCAGCCCGGCCGGCTGCCCAACGCGCTTCATGCGCGGCTCAATCAATGCCTGGCCGATCAGGCCGCCCTGCCGCCGCCGCCCGCCGGGCACACGCAGGCGCAGGCGCACGACGCGGTGATCGACCACCATGCCGCGCCGGCCGACCGCGATCACGCGCCGCCGCACTGGCATGGCATGACCACGCGCTACGCCGACCTCGATGCGCACCAGGGCCTCAGCGAGCTGGCGCTGGCACGCCTGGTGGAGCACACCCGGCTGCGCCTGCTGCGCCGCGGCACCACACACCGGCCGGGCGCGGGCAACAGCGCGCCGGCGCTGAGCTTTCTGGTGGCGCACCTGCGGCTGCAGCTGCTGGCGCCCGGCTGGGCCGGCGGTGGTGCCTGGCAGATCGGCGCCGGCGTGGCCGAGCTGGGCCGCAGCGCGATCCGCCTGCGCAGCTGGGTGCGCGATCCCAACGACCTGGTGGCCGTGGCCGACAGCGTGCTGGTGTGCACCGACCCGGTCTCGCAGCGCCCCGCGCCGCTGGACGAGTCCACACGCCAGGCCATGCAGGCCCTGGCCATGGTGCCGGCGGCCCACCCGGCGCCGGGCTGACATCCCGGGCTTCGTTCGCTGCCATTTCCACATGCCGGGCCCCCCGGCCCTCACCGGAGACAAGCATGGCCCACGCCGCCGACGACCTGCTGTTCGAGCGCCAGCCAGACGGCCTGGCCATCCTCACCCTCAACCGCCCGGCGCGCCTGAATGCGCTGACCGGCGACACCGTGCGCGCGCTGTGCGCCCGGCTCGATGCCGTGGCCGCCGACTCCACGCTGCGGGTGCTGATCATCACTGGCGCCGGCCGCGGCTTCTGCGCCGGCTGGGACCTCACCAGCGGCTCGGCCTCGGGCAGCGGTGGCAGCGACGACGTGACCGGCTACATGGCCGGGCAAGAGCTGTTTGCCGGCATGGTCAAGCGCGTGCGCGCGCTCGACAAGGTGGTGATCGCCGCGGTCAACGGCGTGGCCGTGGGCGCCGGCCTGGCGCTCACGCTGGCCAGCGACATCCGCCTCGCGGCGCGCTCGGCCAGCTTCCACATCGGGGCCATCCGCATCGGCCTGACGGCGGGTGAATGTGGCATCAGCTACCACCTGCCACGCCTGGTGGGCGCGGCGCGCGCCTTCGAGCTGATGCTCACCGGCCGCCCGGTGCCAGCCGATGAGGCCGGCCAGATCGGCCTGGTGGCCCGCGTGGTGGACGACGCCGCGCTGCTGGCCGAGGCCCTGGCCATGGCCCGGGCCGTGCTGCGCAACAGCCCCTATGCCACGCGCCACACCAAGCAGCTGATGTGGGCCAACCTCGAGGCGCCCAGCCTCGATGCCGCCATCGAGCTGGAAAACCGAGCCCAGGTATTGGCCCTGTGCACGCAGGATTTCAAGGAGGCCGCCAAGGCCTTTGCCGAGAAACGCCCGCCGGTGTTCACCGGGCGTTGACCCACCCCCGTAGCGCCTGCGGCGCCTCCCCCTCAAGGGGGCGCCGCCAGTGGCCCGGCGAAGCCGGTTCCACGACGGCCGCTGGGTCAACAGTCACTTCGTCTCTTCCGACGATGGCCGGCGCCGCCGGTCTTTTGCAACATCGGGCACTGACTGACAGGAGAGCCACGATGGCAGGTTCCGCCGCTGGGCCATTGGCCGGGGTGAAGGTGATCGAGATGGCCGGCATCGGCCCGGGCCCGTTTGCGGCCATGGTGCTGGCCGATCTGGGCGCCGATGTGCTGCGCATCACGCGCCCGGGCACACCGCTGCAGCCCAGTGACATCACCACCCGCAGCCGCCGCCAGCTGGCGCTCGATCTGCGCCAGCCCGAGGCGGTGGCGTCGCTGCTGCAACTGGTGGCCCAGGCCGATCTGCTGATCGAGGGCTTTCGCCCCGGCGTGATGGAGCGCCTGGGCCTGGGCCCCGAGGTGTGCGCCGCGCGCAACCCCAGGCTGGTGTTCGGCCGCATGACCGGCTGGGGACAGCATGGCCCGCTGGCCCAGGCCGCCGGGCACGACATCAACTACATCGCCATCACCGGGGCGCTGCATGCCATCGGCCGCAGTGGTGAATCGCCGGTGCCGCCGCTGAACTACGTGGGCGATTTCGGCGGCGGCGGCATGCTGCTGCTGGTGGGCGTGCTGGCCGCGCTGCACGAGGCCCGCGCCTCCGGCCGGGGCCAGGTGGTGGACGCCGCGATGACCGACGGCACCTCGCTGCTGTCGGCCTTCATGTACGGCTTTCATGCCGCCGGCCGCTGGAGCAACCAGCGCGGCGAGAACATGCTCGACGGCGGGGCGCACTTCTACGACACCTACGCCTGCGCCGATGGCAAGTACGTGGCCGTGGGCGCCATCGAGCCGCAGTTTTATGCTGAGCTGCGCCAGCGCTGCGGCATCGACGACCCGATGTTCGACGGCCAGATGGATGCGGCGCGCTGGCCGCTGCTGAAGCTGCGCCTGGCCGACGTGTTTCGCACCAAGACCCGCGACGAGTGGTGCGCGCTGCTCGAAGGCAGCGACGCCTGCTTTGCCCCGGTGCTCGACTGGGACGAGGCGCCGCAGCATGCGCACAACCGGGCGCGGGAGACGTTTGTCACCGTGGGTGGGGTGGTGCAGCCGGCGCCGGCGCCGCGCTTCTCGCGCACGGCTTCTGCCACGCCGACGGCGCCCGTGGCCACCTCGCTGGAAGACGCATTGGCGAGCTGGCGCTGAAATCAAAGGCACAACCATGTACCTGACCCAAGCCGTCCACAAGGGCGTACGCGAACGCCCCAACGACATTGCCGCCGTCTTCGGCACCGAGCAGCTCAGCCGCAGACAGCTCGCTGAACGCGTGGCCCGGCTCGCCGGCGCGCTGCAATCCCAGGGTGTGCAGCCCGGTGACCGCGTCGGCATGCTGGGCCTCAACAGCATCCGCTACCTCGAGTTCTTCTACGGCACCTGGTGGGCCGGCGGCGCGGTGAACCCGGTCAACATCCGCTGGAGCCCGGCCGAGGTGGCCTACTCGCTCGACGACTGCGACACCCGCATCCTGCTGGTCGACGATGCTTTTGCCGCCATGGTGCCGGCACTGCGCGCGCAGAGCCGCTCGCTGACGACCGTGATCCACTGCGGCACCGGCCCCACGCCCGAAGGCGCACTGAGCTACGAGGCGCTGATGGCCGCGGCCACGCCGGTGCCCGATGCCTGCCGCCACGACGCCGACCTGGCCGCCATCATGTACACCGGTGGCACCACCGGCCGGCCCAAGGGCGTGATGCTGAGCCACGGCAACCTGTTCGTGAACGCGCTGTCGGGCTCGGCGGCCATACCGCGCGCGCCCTTCACCAGCGGCCTGGTGGTCTCGCCGATGTTCCATGTGGCCGGCTGCGGCCTCAGCATCATCCTGATGATGCGCCTGGGCACCGCGGTGATCGTGCCGGGCTTCGACGAGCTGGCCATCCTGCAGGCCGTGCAGCAGCACCGGCCGGCCGAGATGTTTCTGGTGCCGATGATGATCCGGCGGCTGATCGAGCACCCGCGCTTTGCGCAGTTCGATCTCTCGTGCATCCAGCTGGTGCTGTATGGCGCCGCGCCCATCGAGGCCGCGCTGCTCGAGGCCGCGATGGCCGCGCTGCCCAATGCCGGCTTCGCCCAGGCCTACGGCATGACCGAGCTGTCGCCCACCATCACGCTGCTGAGCCCGAAAGACCACCTGCCCGGCCCGGAGGGTTCGCAACTTCAGGCCACGCGCCTGCGCGCCGCCGGCCGGCCGGTGCCGATTGCCGAGGTGCGCATCGTCGACCCCGACGACAACGAAGTACCCATCGGCCAGGTGGGCGAGATCTGCGCCCGCGGCCCGATGGTGATGCAGGGCTACTGGAACAAGCCGGCCGAGACCGCCGCCGCGCTGAAGGGCGGCTGGATGCACACCGGCGACGGCGGCCGGCTCGATGCCGACGGCTACCTCTACGTGGTGGACCGCATCAAGGACATGATCGTCACCGGCGGCGAGAACGTGTACTCGGCCGAGGTGGAAAACGCGCTGGCCAGCCTGGACGGCGTGCAGCAGTGCGCCGTGATCGGCGTGCCCGACGAGCAATGGGGCGAGCGCGTGCACGCGGTGATCGTGCGGCGCGAGGGCAGCGATGTCAGCGAGGCCAGCGTCATCGCCCACTGCAAGACCCTGATTGCCGGCTACAAGTGCCCGCGCAGCGTGGAGTTTCGAACCGAGATGCCGATGTCGGCCGCCGGCAAGCTGCAGAAGTTTGCGCTGCGCGAGCCCTACTGGGCCGGCAAGAACCGTCGCGTGAACTAGGGCCCCACCGTGGGGGGAAGCTCAGTTCCTTGGGTCGGCCCGGCGGAACCGAGTCCCGCCGACAACATCACCACAACACCCCCAACCACAACACCCCCAACCACAACACCCCAAAGCACCATGGCACTGGACCTGAAGCGCTCCTGGAGCGACCCCGACCTCGACCAGTTTCGCGACACCGCGGCGCGCTTCGTCGACAGCGAGCTGGTGCCCGACGACGAGGCCGCGCGCCAGCGTGGCAACGTGGGCCATGCCGTGTGGCGCAAGGCCGGCGAGCTGGGCCTGCTGTGCACCGACATCCCCGAGCAGTACGGCGGCGGCGGTGGCGATTTCCGCCACGAGGCCACGATCACCGAAGAATGTGCGCGCCGCGGCATCAGCGGCTGGGCTCACTCGGTGCACTCGATCGTGGCCCACTACTTTCTGAACCACGGCACCGAGGCCCAGAAGCAGAAGTACCTGCCCCGCCTGGCCCGCGGCGAGCTGGTGGGCGCCATCGCCATGACCGAGCCCGGCGCCGGCAGCGATCTGCAGGGCATCCGCGCCCGCGCCGACCAGGTGGACGGCGGCTATCTGCTCAACGGCAGCAAGACCTTCATCACCAACGGCTTCCTGGCCGGCGTGGTGCTGGTGGTGTGCAAGACCGACCCCACCCTGGGCGCCAAGGGCACCTCGATCCTGATCGTCGAGACCGGCCGCCACGCCGGTGGCCCGGGCGACACGCCGGGTTTCCGCGTCGGCCGCGTGCTCGACAAGATGGGCATGAAGAGCCAGGACACCTCGGAGCTGTTTTTTGCCGATGTGCGCCTCTCGGACGACGCTTTGCTGGGCGGCAAGCCCGGCCAGGGCTTCTTCCAGCTGATGGGCGACCTGCCGTATGAGCGGCTGTTCATCGGCGTGGGCGCCGTGGCCGGCATGGAGGGTGCCTACGAGGCCACGCTGGCCTATGTGCGCGAGCGCAAGGCCTTTGGCCAGACGGTGGCCGACTTCCAGAACACCAAGTTCAAGCTGGCCGAGGTGGCCACGCAAATCGCCGTGGGCCGCGCCTTCATGGACAAGTGCGTGGAGCAGATCGTGGCCGGCACGCTGGACACCGCCACCGCCAGCATGGCCAAGCTGTGGGGCGCCGAGACGCAGGGGCGGGTGCTGGACGAGCTGCTGCAGCTGCACGGCGGCTACGGCTTCATGAACGAGTACCTGGTGACCCGCATGTATGCCGACGCCCGCGTGCAGCGCATCTACGGCGGCACCAGCGAGATCATGAAGGAAGTGATCTCCCGCGCGCTCTGATCATCCATCGGCACCAGAACCCAGGCTTCAAAATGAGCGTTCTTCTTGTCCACGAGGAAGGCCAGGTCGCCTGGCTGACGATGAACCGGCCGGAGCGCCTGAACGCGATGGACGAGAGCCTGGTGACCGCGCTGCGCGAGTACATGCAGGCGCTCTACCAGCGGCCCGAGATCCGCGTGGTGGTGCTGCAGGGCGCGGGCCGCGCCTTCTGCGCCGGGCTCGACCTGAAAGAGCGCGCGCCCGCCGGGCGCCGCGGCGCAGCCGATGTGCTGAAGCACCAGCGCAGCATCCGCGACATCATGCTGGCCATGCGGCGCTGCCCGCAGCCCATCATCAGCGTGGTGCAGGGCGCGGCCTCGGGCGGCGGCTTCGGCCTGGCGCTGGCCAGTGACATCCGCCTGGCCACGCCCGAGGCGCGCTTCAACGCCGCCTTCATCCGCATCGGCCTCACCGCCTGCGACATGGGCGTGAGCTACTTTCTGCCGCGCATGGTGGGTGCTTCAGTGGCGGCTGAGCTGATGCTCACCGGGCGCTTTCTCGGTGCCCAGCGCGCGCTGGCGCTGGGCCTGGTGAGCCAAGTGGCCGAGCTGCCCGAGTTGCAGGCCGAAGCCCGCTCACTGGTGGCCGACATGCTGCGCACCACGCCGATGGGCTTGTCGCTCACCAAGGACTGCCTGAACTTCAGCATCGACGCGCCCAGCTTCGATGCGGCCATCGCGATGGAAGACCGCAACCAGGTGCTCAGCAGCCAGAGCGAGGATTTCCAGGAAGGCATGCGTGCCTTCCTCGACAAGCGCGAACCGCGCTACCAGGGGCGCTGAGCCCGCCACGGCCCGCGCACTGGCGCCGGCCGCGTGGCCGCACGCCCGCGCGGCGCACTGGCACGGTGCTTGCTGCCCCGTGGCCGTGCAGTTTGCCCCCACCCTTGCCGCCGACAGCGCCCCGCCCGAGCGCGGCGATGCCTCGCGCCGCCTCTCGCTGCTGCTGGACAGCACCGGCGAGGGGATCTACGGCATCGACATGCACGGCTGCTGCACCTTCGTGAACCGCGCCGCCTGCCAGATGCTGGGCTGGCGCCCCGAAGCGGTGCTGGGCCGCAACATGCATGCGCTGATCCACCACCACCATGCCGACCAGCGCCACTATGCCGAGTGCGACTGCCCGATCTACCACGCCTTTCGCCGCGGCGAGCCCTGCCGCATCGACGGTGAGGTGTTCTGGCGCGCCGATGGCAGCGCCTTTCCGGCCGAGTACTCCAGCTATCCCATGCTCGAAGCCGGCCAGGTGACCGGCGCGGTGATCACCTTCACCGACATCTCGGCGCGCAAACAGGCCGAGGAGCTGCTGCGCCGCAGCCGCGACGAGCTCGAGCAGCGCGTGGCCGAGCGCACCGCGCAGCTGCGCGAACTGGCCGCGCACATGGAGCTGCTGCGCGAAACCGAGCGCAAGCGCATCGCGCGCGAGATCCACGACGAGCTGGGCAGCCTGCTGGTGGCGCTGAAGATGGACCTGGCCTGGATGGGCCGCCGCGTGGGCCATCCCGAGCAGCAGGCGCCGCTGCAGGCCAAGTGCCGCCACATGGGCAGCCTGGTGGACACGGCGGTGGACGCGGTGGGCCGCATCATCACCGACCTGCGCCCCAGCATCCTGGACCACCAGGGCCTGTGGGCCGCGCTCGAATGGCAGGCGCAGGAGTTTCGCGATGCCGGCGCCGACGAGCGCGAGGTCGACTTCCGCATGGTCATCGCCGCCGATGTGCCGCCGCCGGGCGGCGGGCTGGCGATTGCGGTGTTCCGCATCTTCCAGGAGGTGCTGAGCAACATCGCGCGGCATGCCGGCGCACGCCACGTGACCATCCGCATCGACGTGGACGCACCGCCCGCGCCGGTGCTCTACCTGCAGGTGCGCGACGACGGCGTGGGCGCGGCGCCCGAGGCGCTGAACGCCCCCGACAGCTGGGGCGTGATGGGCCTGCGCGAGCGTGCGGCGCACTTTGGCGGGCGCATCGGCATCGAGAGCCGGCCGGGCGGCGGCACCACGGTGCGGCTGGTGCTGCCCTTGGCGCCGGACGGGCCGGATGGTCCGGATGGCAGCGGAGACTGCGCATGATCAGAGTGCTGATCTGCGACGACCACCAGATCGTGCGCCAGGGCCTCAAGCAGATCCTGGCCGACGCTGGCGACCTGGCCCTGGCCGGCGAGGCGGCCAGCGGCCCCGAGTTGATCGGCCAGCTGCGCACGCTGCTGGCGGCCGATGCCGGCCTGCCGCTGCAGGCCCTGCCGGTGGTGCTGCTGGACATCGCGATGCCGCAGCGCGACGGGCTCGACATCCTGAAGGCGCTCAAGACCGAGTGGCCCAGGTTGCCGGTGCTGATGCTCAGCACCTACCCCGACCGCCAGTACGCGGTGCGCAGCCTGAAGCTGGGCGCGGCCGGCTACCTGAACAAGAGCGCCGATGCCGAGCAGATGGTGGCCGCGGTGCGCAGGCTGGCCGGCGGTGGCCTGTTCATCACGCCGGCGGTGGCCGAGCAGCTGGCGCACACCCTGGGCGGTGGCGGTGGCGGTGGCGAACGGCCGGCACACGAGCTGCTGTCGCACCGCGAGCACCAGGTCTACCGGCTGCTGGCCACCGGCGCCAGCGTGGGCGAGATCGCCGAGCAGCTGGTGCTCTCGCCCAACACGGTGAGCACCTACCGCGCGCGCATCCTCGAGAAAACCGGCGTGCGCAACGATGTGGAACTGGCGCTGTACGCCGTGCGCCAGGAGGCCGGCTCAGCCTGAGCGCTTGAGCGGTTTCTTGCTGCGCGGGCACATGGCGGCCCGGAGTCACTCAGGCCGCGGCGGGCAAGCGCACCGTGATCGGCATGGCGCTGGTCTTGATGCGCAGCAGCGACTCGGCGTCGGCCGGCGCAGCCAGCGGCAAGGGCCGGCCGGTGATGGCCGCCGCAATGGCCGCCGCCTGGCGCGTGATGGGCGCGATGAAGCGGCTGGCGCGGCCCTGCTCCACCACGCAATCGCCCAGCGCATGGATGCCGGCCACGCTGGTGGCCGCCGTGGCGGGGTTGATCACGATGCCGCCGGCCGCGGCGTCGAAGGCCAGGCCGGCGCTGCGCGCCAGCCGGTCGGGCGCGCGCAGGCCGGTGGCGGCGATCACCTGGTCCACGGCCAGCACCCGGCCATCGGCCAGGCGCAGCTGCCAGCGCGCGGCCGCGGCCGGCGGGCCGGGCTCGACACCGGCCACCGCCACGCCGCCCTCGAAGCAGATTGGCAGGCCCTGCGTCTGCCAGGCATCCAGCAGGCGCTGCGACACCTCGGCCGCCACCTGGGTCGCCAGCGGTCGGGCGGCCTGGTCGAGCAGGCTCACGGCATGGCCGGCCAGCGCCAGATCATTGGCCAGCTCGCAGCCCACCAGGCCCGCGCCCACGATGGCCAGGCGCTGCGGCGCGCCCGCCAAGGCCGCACGCATCTTCTGATAGGCCGGCAAGTCGTTCACCCGCCACACCCGGCCCGGCGGCAGGCAGGCCGGCAACGCCGGCTGCGCGCCATGGGCCAAGACCAGGTGCTGCCAGCGCAGCGTGCCGCGCGTGGTGCGCAGGCGCCGCGCCAGCGGATCAATGGCCACAGCCACCGCGTCGGTGATCAGCTGCACGCGCCAGCGCGCGGCGGCCACGGCCGCCGGCTCGCGCACCAGGGCCTGCGGGTCGAGCCCGCGCGCCACGGCCACGCTGAGCTGCGGCTTGTCGTACACATCGCCGGGGCAGGCCGTCACCAGGCTCAAGGGGCCGGCCCAGCCGGCCTCGCGCAGCGCCTGCACCACCTGCCAGCCGGCGCGGCCCGCGCCGACGATCACCACGCCAGGCTGGCGTGAGGGCGGCAGCCCGGTGACCGATGGCGCCGACGCCAACGCCGCAGCCACCGCCGGCTGCGCGTCACCGATCGGCTCGAACTCGGCCTTGCCCACGCCGCACACCGGGCAGGCCCAGTCGTCGGGAATGGCCTCGAAGCGCGTGCCGGGCGCCAGGCCACCATCGGGGTCGCCCAGCGCCTCGTCGTAGACGATGCCGCACACGCGGCACAGAAAGCGCCGCCAGGGCAGCGCCGCCGCCGCATCCATCGCCACGGCCGCTGCGCTCATGCCGGCAGCTCCGGTGCCGATAGGCGCGCGATCTCCTTGCGCAGGTGCTTGATGGCCGGCGAGACGATGGCCACGAAGTGCGATTCACGCACGCGCCGCTGCACATCGCTGGACAGCAGGTAGCCACGCGCGCCGGCATGCATCAGCGCCGATTGCGCGGCGCGCAGCGCCAGCTCGCTGGCATGGGCGCGGGCATCGAGCACGTCGATGAAAAACTCGTTGCCCGGCGCGAAGGGCGTGCGCGCCAGCAGCTCGATGCGCGCCCACAGCGCATCCAGCTCAGCCTGCAGCGCATCGGGGCGGTCGTCGAGGAAGCGGTTCACATGGCCCAGCGCCGGCTCCACGCGCCACATCGAGGCAATGGCGCCCTGCGCCACGCCCAGGCCGAAGCCGCACTGCAGCAGGATGAAGCCCGCGCGCACCCGGCCCACCCAGGGCCGCGCCGGGCGGGCGATGAGATCGGCATCGCCGATGAACAGCTCGTTGCAGCGGATGGCCCAGGTGCCGGTGCCCTCCATGGCGCTGAAGCTGGGGCACTCACGCAGCTGCACGCCGGGTGCATCGCAGCGCAGCAGGAACATCAGCTCCTCGCCGCTGCCTTCCACCGCGGCCAGCGTGCCGAAGTAGTGGTCGGGCCCCAGGTTGCTCACCCACGGCAGCGTGCCGTTGATGCGCCAGCCGCCGTCCACCGGCCTGGCCTTCAGCAGCAGGGGCTCGATGCCGGCATAGGCCTTCATCGGGTTGCTCATGCCGGTGCCACCCAGGCGCCGGCCGGCGGCATGCTCGGCCAGCACCGTGCCGGTGAGCGCCGGGTTGCCGCTTTGCTGCAGGTACAGCCCGCACACCTGCTGGCACCACACCATGAAGCCGGTGGCACCGCACACCGCCGACACCTCGGCCATGGCGCGGATGGCGGCGGCATAGTCGCCCGCCGCATCGCCCGGGCCCAGGTGGGCGGCATGGGCGCCCACCGCGCCGAGTGACTGCAGCACCTCGCGCGGGTAGCGGCCGCGGTCGATGACATCGGCCTGCTCGGCCAGCGGGCCGTGGGCGATGGCGCGCACCGCATCGAGCATCGCGGCCATGCGGTCGGCGGCGGCGGGTGGCGCCGGGATCGGCGGTGCCAGGGTGTCGGCCAGGGCCACGGGCAAGCTCCTTGTTGCGTTGGATTGCTGAAGGCGCGGGGCGCAGAGCTTGAGCGGTTTTCGTCGCGAGCGGGCTCAGGGTGGTTCGAGCAACGCAGCCGTACACCCGTACGGCGAGTAGCGCAGGGCCGCCATGTGCCCGCGCAGCAGAAAAACGCTCAAGCTCTCAGGCCAGCGCGATGTCGAAGGCGATCGGGTTGCGCATCGAGTTGGCCACCGGCGAGTAGGCGTTGGCGTGCTTCACGATCTCGTCGAGCACCTCGCGCGGCGCCTCGCCTTCCAGCACCACCTTCACGCGGATGGCCTGGAAGCCCATCTGCGGCGGCAGCATCTCGGCGCCGCCGGCGCCCCAGGCGGCGGGGTTGCCGATGTCGCCCTCGAGAAACAGCTCGAGCTTGCTGAGCTTGACCTGCTTCCAGGTGGCCACCGCGGTGATGCCCACCGCCAGGCAGCCACCCAATGCCGACAGCACGATCTCGCCGGGTGCCGGCGCGGTGTTCTCGCCAAACAGGTGCAGCGGCTCGTCCACCACCACCGGTGCATGCTCGCCCACGTAGCTGAGCGTGCGGTACTGGCCCTCGGTGACGGTGTGGACCTTGTTGGTGCCGCGCTTGGCCGGGTTGTCTCGGCCAGCGGCGGCAAACTTCATCAGGCCGTCGCGGTCGATCGGGCGCAGCCAGGTCTTCACGGTGGTGGGTTCGGCAATTTCGCTCATAAGCTCCTCCAGCAGGGGGTCAGGTGGGTTGAAAGAAGAAGGAGATCACGCCGCCATCGCCAGCGGCGGCGCGTCGTCGATCGGCAGCGCGGGGTCACGCGACCACTCGTTCCACGAGCCGAAGTACATGCGCACGTCCGAGAAGCCGGCCTGCTTCAGCGCCAGAAAGGTGTTCGACGCGCGCGCGCCCTTGAAGCAGTACAGGTACACGGTGTCGCTCGGCTTGATGCCGGCGGTGGCGCATTCGGCCTGCACCTCCAGCGGGCTCTTCATCTGCGGGCCGCCGGCGCCGGGCTTCATGAAGCGGTACCACTCGATCCACTTGGCGCCCGGCAGCCGGCCCTTGCGCGGCGCGAAGTCGCGGCCGTAGGGGCTGGAGCTCTCGCCCGTCCACTCGTCCACGTCGCGCACGTCCAGCAGCGTGATGGCGGGCTTGCCGAGGGCGGCCAGCACATCGTCCTTGGTGAGCATCACGTCGGCCAGCGCGGCCGCCGGAAACTGGGCGGCCGGCGCGGCCACGGCCTCGGTGCTCACCGGCAGGCCGGCCTTCTGCCAGGCCGGAAAGCCGCCGGCCAGCACCTTGATCTTCGGGTAGCCCAGCCAGGTGAGCAGGTAGTAGCCGCGGCAGCTCTGGCCGTAGCCGTTGTTCAGCGCATCTTCGTAGAACACCGCGGTCTCGGCACCCGACAGGCCCACCGCGCCAAAGGCGCTGGTGAACCGGCTCTGCAGCGCTTGCAGGCCCTCGGCCGTGCTCTCGGCCAGAAAGGTGAAGATCTCGCGCAGGTTGGCCGCGCCGGGCAGGTGGCCGGCGGCATAGGTGTCGGCATCGCGGGTGTCGATGAGCACCACCGGCTCGGCGTTCATCAAGGCCTGCAGTTCGGCCGGCGAGATCAGGACCGAGGAGGACAGGATCGGGGAAGACATGGCAGCGGACTCCTGGTGGCGGGCCCGACGCTGGACCCGGCGGATCCAGGGCAAGGCGCATGCCAGCGCCGTGCGGCCGCTGGCCGAGGCCTGGCCACCCAGGGCAGCGGCCGGCCATGGCGCCTGCAGCCGGGGCCGGGCGCGGGCGGCGGGCGCACGCAATGTCGACAATGTGTTCGGCTTTGTCGACATTTTGGCCGCTCACAATCCGTGTTTGGCGCAACGGTAGCTGAACTGCCGCAGCGTCAGCCCCAGGCGCTGCGCGGCACGGGTGCGGTTGCCGCCGGCCTCGGCCAGCGCGGCGGCCAGTTGATCGCGCGGGTGCGATTCGGCGCGGCGGTAGTCGCGCACCGCGGGCCAGCCGGCGGGCGGCTGGGTGGCGGGTGCAGCCACCGGGCCGGCCGGCACCGGTGCGCCGGCACTGGCCACGGCCCGCCCGGGCATGCCGCGCAGCAGGTGGGCCACGGTGGCCGCATCCACCTGCGGCACCTCGCTCAGCAGCACCAGGCGCTCGATCAGGTTGCCCAGCTCGCGGATGTTGCCGGGCCAGTCGTGCCGGGCCAGGGCCTGCAGCGCATCGGGCGCCAGGATCACGTTGCGCTGGTGCGCCTGGTTGGCGCGGTTGAGAAAGTGCGCGGCCAGCAGCGCAATGTCATCGCGCCGCTCGCGCAGCGCCGGCAGCCGGATCGGGATCACGAACAGGCGGTAGAACAGATCGCGCCGGAAGCGCCCGGCCGCGGCCTCGGCCTCCAGGTCGCGGTGGGTGGCGGCCACCAGGCGCACATCCACCCGGCGCTCACGCTGGCCGCCCAGGCGCACCACCGTGCCCTCTTGCAGCGTGCGCAGCAGCTTGGTCTGCAGGGCCAGCGGCAGCTCGCCGATCTCGTCAAGAAAGATCGTGCCGCCATGCGCCAGCTCGAACCAGCCGGCGCGCTCGCCCTGCGCGCCGGTGAAGGCGCCGCGCTCGTGGCCGAACAGCTCGCTCTCGAACAGCGTGTCGGGGATGGCGGCGCAGTTCACCTTCACAAAGGCCTTGTCGCGGCGCGGGCTGGCCAGGTGCAGCGCGCGGGCGAACAGCTCCTTGCCGGTGCCCGATTCACCCAGCAGCAGCACCGTGGCCTGGGCGGCCGACACACGTTCGAGCTCGCCGATGGCGTTGAGCAGTGCCGGCGCGCTGCCCACGATGCCGTAGCGCGCCGCGCTGCCGCGCAGCGCCTGGGTAAGCACCTCGTTGCGTTGCTGCAGGCCGCGTGTGGCCTCGGCCACCAGGCGCTCCAGTTGCAGCAGGCGGCCGGCCAGCGTGGCCAGGATGCCCAGCACCGCCACATCGTCGGCCAGCGGCCGGCTGCGGCTGCGGATGCGGTGGCAGGCCAGCACGCCCAGCGTGCGGCCCTCCAGCTCGATGGGCAGGGCGATGAAGGCCACCGTCTCGGGCGGCAGGCGGTGCCGCGGCACGCAGCGGAAGAGGAAGGCCGGCTCGGCATCCACGTCCTGCACCACGGCCGGCTGGCCGGTGGCCAGCACGCGGCCGGTGACGCCCTCGCCCGGCGCGTACATGCCGCGCGTGATCTCGGCCGCCGTCAGCCCGTAGGCATGGGCAATGCGCCCGGCCGGCGGCTGCGGGCCGCGGGGGGCGGGCGCGCCGCCTGCGGCCGGTGCCGCCTCGGCCAGCACGATGCGGCCGCGGTTCAGGCCCAGCAGCTCGCTCATCAGGTGCAGCATCTCGCGCAGCACCGGCCGGCTGTCGACGCCGCGGCCCACCTGGCGCATCACCTGGGCCAGCAGCAGCATCTCCTGCGCGCGCCAGTCGATGCCCTCGCCCCGAGACCTCGGCATCGCCGGCGGCAGGCTCTTGGGGGCGGCAACTCGCGGCGGCATGCACGCCAGCATGCGCCAGCCGCGCGCCGCGGTGCAGCGCGCGCGCGGCGATAGCGTTGTAGTGCCAGCCCTACACGCTGCCGCGCCGGCACCACGGCAAAAGGGCCGGCAGCGTGATTGGCCGCCGCGGGGGCGGCTCTCAAGATCGGGCCCATCCCGACCGGAGCCCCCGCCATGCGCCCTGCCGACTTGCCCGCCCCGCTGCCTGCCGCCCCGCACGACGACGCCTACGACCCGTATGACGCCGAGCGCCCGCTGCTGGCGCGCTGCGGGTGCGGTGGCGACCATGCGCCGCAGCAGCACAACGGCCTTGCGGCGCTGCGTGCCGCACAGCAGCCGGGCCCGGCCACGCCCAGCGTGCAGCGCGCCGATGGCAGCACCGACCCCGAGGCCCTGGGCCGGCGCTTCATCGAGGCCAGCCTGGTGAAGGCGCTGTTTCCGCACGAGCCGGTGCGCCGCGCCTTTCTGCGGGCGGTGGGCCGGCGCAGCGCCATGGCGGCGATTGCCAGCGTGCTGCCGGCCGGCGCGCTGACCAGCCTGCAGGCCATGGCGCAAGAGAAGAAGCCGCTCGAAAAGAAGGAGCTGAAGATCGGCTTCATCCCCATCACCTGCGCCAGCCCGCTGATCATGGCCCACCCGCTGGGCTTCTACCGCCAGCAGGGGCTGGAGGTGTCGCTGATGAAGACCGCCGGCTGGGCGCTGATCCGCGACAAGATCATGAACCGCGAGTACGACGCCACGCACTTCCTGAGCCCCATGCCGCTGGCCATCAGCCTGGGCCTGGGCAGCCAGGCGATGCCGATGAACGTGGCCACGATCCAGAACATCAACGGCCAGGCCATCGTGCTGGCCAACAAGCACAAGAACAACCGCGACCCGAAGAACTGGAAGGGCTTCAAGTTCGCGATCCCGTTCGAGCACAGCATCCACAACTTTCTGCTGCGCTACTACCTGGCCGAGCACGGCATCCACCCCGACACCGACGTGCAGCTGCGTGTGACGCCGCCGGCCGAGATGGTGGCCAACCTGCGCGCCGGCAACATCGACGGCTTTCTCGGCCCCGATCCGTTCAACCAGCGCGCGGTGTTCGACGAGGTGGGTTTCATCCACATCCTCAGCCGCGAGATCTGGGACGGCCACCCCTGCTGTGCCTTCGGCGTGCCCACCGCCTTCATCGAGAGCAACCCCAACAGCTTTGCCGCGCTGTACCGCGCGGTGCTCACCGCCGCGGCCATGGCACGCCAGCCCAAGGACCGCGAGCTGATCGCCAAGGTGATCAGCCCCGCGCAGTACCTCAACCAGCCCGAGGGCGTGCTGACCCAGGTGCTGACCGGCAAGTTTGCCGATGGCCTGGGCAATGTGCGCAACGTGCCCGAGCGCGCCGATTTCGACCCCGTGCCCTGGCAGAGCATGGCCGTGTGGATGCTGACGCAGATGAAGCGCTGGGGCTACCTGAAGGGCGAGGTGAACTACAAGCAGGTGGCCGAGAAGGTGTTCCTGATCACCGAGGCCAAGAAGCACATGAAGGAGCTTGGCCAGCCGGTGCCCGAGGGTGCGTACAAAAAGTTCAAGGTGCTGGGCAAGGAGTTCGATCCGGCCAGGCCCGACGACTACCTGAAGGGCTTTGCCATCAGCAAGGCGGCCTGAGCTCATGCCGCCCCCACGTCGCTTCGCGCCTGCCCCCGCGGCACCGCACGGGGCCGCTTCGCGTCCCTGGGGCGCTCAGTCCCCTGGGGCGGCCCGGCGGGACTGAGGTCCCGGCCCACGCCCCACACCACCATGAACACCCCACCCACCCGCGCCGAGCGGCTGAAATCCACGCTGCTGTCGCTGCTGCTGCTGGCGCTGCTGCTGGCCATCTGGCACCTGGCCACGCTGAAGCCCGCGGCCCTGCCCGCCCCCGCCGCCGCCACGCTGACGCCCGAGCAGATCGAATACGCCAGGCTGATGGGCAAGGACCCGGCCACGCTGGCCGCCGCCAGCAGCGGCAGCGGCGCCGTCAGCGGCAAGAGCGGCTTTCCCACGCTGGGCCAGATGGCCGGCGCGCTGCGCGAGAACCTGTCGCGCCCGTTCTACGACAACGGCCCCAACGACAAGGGCCTGGGCCTGCAGCTGGCGCATTCATTGGGCCGGGTGGCGCTGGGCTATGGCATTGCGGCGCTGGTGGCCATACCGCTGGGCTTCGTGATCGGCATGAGCCCGCTGCTGTGGCGTGCACTCGACCCGTTCATCCAGGTGCTCAAGCCCATCTCGCCGCTGGCCTGGATGCCGCTGGCGCTCTACACCATCAAGGACAGCGACGTCAGCGGCATCTTCGTGATCTTCATCTGCAGCATCTGGCCGATGCTGATCAACACCGCCTTCGGCGTGGCCGGCGTGCGGCGCGACTGGCTGAACGTGGCGCGCACGCTGGAGGTGCCACCGCTGCGCCGCGCCTTCGAGGTGATCCTGCCGGCCGCGGCACCCACCATCCTGACCGGCATGCGCATCAGCATGGGCATTGCGTGGCTGGTGATCGTGGCCGCCGAGATGCTGGTGGGCGGCACCGGCATCGGCTACTTCGTTTGGAACGAGTGGAACAACCTGAGCCTGCCCAACATGATCGTGGCCATCGGCGTGATCGGCGTGGTGGGCATGGGCCTGGATGCGCTGTTCGGGCGCCTGCAACGGGCCGTGACCTATGTGGATTGATCCCCCCCGAAGCGCCTGCGGCGCCTCCCCCCGAGGGGGCGTCGCCAGCGGCCCGGCAAAGCCGGTTCCACGGCGACCGCTGGCCTGGATCAGCGCCATGCGAGGTGCAGCATGAGCGGGCACGACTTTCTCAAGGTGGAAGGTCTGGGCAAGACCTACCCCGGCGCCGCCGAGCCGGTGTTCGACGAGGTCAACTTCGAGATCGCACGCGGCGAGTTCGTCTGCATCATCGGCCACTCGGGCTGCGGCAAGACCACCATCCTGAACGTGCTGGCCGGGCTGGAGCAGGCCGGCGCCGGCACCGTGATCATGGACCGCCGCGAGGTGGCCGGCCCCAGCCTCGACCGCGGCGTGGTGTTCCAGGGCCATGCGCTGATGCCCTGGCTGAGCGTGCGCCAGAACATCGGCTTTGCGGTGCGCAGCAAGTGGCCGCAATGGGGCCGCGCCGAGGTCGATGCCCAGGTGCGCAAGTACGTCGATCTGGTGGGCCTGGGCGCGGCCATCGACAAGAAGCCCAGCCAGCTCTCGGGCGGCATGAAGCAGCGCGTGGGCATTGCGCGGGCCTTTGCCATCCAGCCCAAGATGCTGCTGCTGGACGAGCCCTTCGGCGCGCTCGATGCACTGACCCGCGGCACCATCCAGGACGAGTTGCTGAGGATCTGCGCCGAGACGCGGCAGACGGTGTTCATGATCACGCACGACGTGGACGAGGCCATCCTGCTGGCCGACCGCATCCTGCTGATGAGCAACGGCCCGCAGGCGCGCGTGGCCGAGATCGTGGTCAACACGCTGCCGCGATCACCCGAAGAAGGGCGCCAACGCGCCACACTGCACAAGCACGCGCACTACTACCCGCTGCGCAACCACCTGGTCGACTTTCTGGTGGCGCGCGCCGCCGGCCTGTCGCATGGCCGCGCGCCCACCCGGCCGCCCGAGGTGCGCCCGGGCCTTGGCGCCATCACCGCCTCCCCTTCATCCCCCCCGACCCCACCGCACGAGGAGCACACCGCATGAGCCGATTGGACGTCACCGAGAAGATCATCGCCACCAAGGTGGCCAAGGGCATCCAGTGGGCCGACGTGGCCACCAAGGTGGGCCTGAGCAAGGAGTGGGTCACGGCCGCCTGCCTGGGCCAGATGACGCTGGACAAGAAGCAGGCCGACATCATCGGCAAGATCTTCGGCCTGAGCGCCGACGAGAAGAAGTGGCTGATGGTGGTGCCCTACAAGGGCAGCCTGCCCACCAGTGTGCCCACCGATCCGCTGATCTACCGCTTCTACGAGCTGGTGAGCGTTTACGGCACCACCTTCAAGGAGCTGATCCATGAGGAGTTCGGCGACGGCATCATGAGCGCCATCGACTTCAAGATGGATCTGCAGCGCGAGCCCAACCCGGCCGGCGACCGCGTATCGATCACGATGAGCGGCAAGTTCCTGCCCTACAAAACCTACTGATCGGCCCACCCCGAAGCGCCTGCGGCGGCTGCTGGCCTGCATCACCGCAGGCACCGGCCGGCGCGCTGGCTGCCCTCGAGACCCCATACGCACAGGAGCCTGAATGCGCCCCCCTGCCCCCGTTCAACCCCGACAGCGCGGCGCAGAAGGTGCGCCTGGCCGAAGACGCCTGGAACAGCCGCGACCCCGAGCGTGTGGTCGGCGTCTACACCGACGACACGCAATGGCGCAACCGGGCCGAGTTTCCGCAGGGGCGCGACGCGGTGCAGGCCTTTCTGCAGCGCAAGTGGGCGCGCGAGCTGGAGTACCGGCTGATCAAGGAGCTGTGGGCCTGCGACGGCCACCGCCTGGCCGTGCGCTTTGCCTACGAATGGCGCGACGATTCAGGCCAGTGGTATCGCAGCTACGGCAACGAGAACTGGGAGTTCACCGACGAGGGCCTGATGCGCCGGCGCTTTGCCAGCATCAACGACCTGCCGATCCAGGCCGACGCGCGCCTGTTCTTCTGGCCGCTGGGCCGCCGGCCGGATGAGCACCCGGGCCTGAGCGAGCTGGGGCTGTAGGCCCGCAGCGCGGGCCGGGCCGGTGGGTCAGGGGGACGGGCCGTCCACCACGGTGGGCATGGCCTGCTCCACCGTGCTCCAGATGAAGCGGCCCGAGGGGCTTTGCTGCTCCTCGACGATGTGCGCCACCAGGCCGGCGGCGCGCGAGATCACCGCAAAGCCGCGCATCACGCCGGTGGGCACGCCGATCTCGCCCAGCAGCGCGGCCACCGCACCGGTGGCGTTGAGCGTGATCGGCCGGCCGGCCACGGCGTCCACCGCGGCCGACAGCGTGGCCAGCGCCTGCAGGTGGCGCCCGGGCAGCTCGGGCTCGGCGCGCGCCAGGTCCAGCAGCTTGTAGGCGCGCGGGTCCACCGGCTTGTGCAGGTGGTGGCCAAAGCCGGGCACGGCGCTGCGCTCGGCCTTGTGCCGGCGCGCGATGGCCAGGGCCTCGGCCTGCGGGTCGGCCGCAGCCTGCAGCTGATCGAGCAGGCGGGCGCAGTTCTCCATCGTGCCCACGAAGGACGACCCCACCGCCATCAGGCCCGCGGCCACCGCGCCCTGCAGGTTCTCGGGCGCGCTCATGTAGACCAGGCGCGTGGCGATGGCGCTGGGCGTCAGGCCATGCTCCATCAGCGTGATCAGCACGGCATCCACCAGGCGCATGTCCACGCCGCGCGGCTCGCGGCCCAGGATCTGCATCAGCATCACCTCGGTGAAGCTGCGCTGGCCCAGCAGATCCTCCACCAGGTTCTTGTCGCGGTAGTGCAGGCTGGTCAGCGTGTGGCTGCACAGCCGGGTCTCGGGGATGGGGCTGGCATTCGGGCGCGGGGCGCTCATGGCGTGTGTCCTTCAGGCAGCGCCAGGCGGCGCAGTTCGGTCTTGAGCACCTTGCCCACCGGCGATCGCGGCAGGCTGGCGTGGAAGTGGATGTGCTTGGGCGTGTGCACCGGTCCCAGGCGCTCGCGCACGAAGGCGATCAGCTCGGCCTCGGTGGCGGCCTGGCCCTCGCGCAGCTGCACCGCGGCGGTCACGGCTTCGCCCCACTTGTCGTCGGGCACGCCGAACACCGCGCACTCGTGCACCGCCGGGTGCTGGCCCAGCGCGTTCTCCACGTCGATGGGGTAGACATTGAAGCCGCCGGTGATCACCAGCTCCTTCAGCCGGTCTTTCAGGTACAGGTAGCCGCGCGCGTCGATCAGGCCGCGGTCGCCGGTGTGCAGCCAGCCATTCACCAGGGTCTCGGCGGTCTTGTCGGGCAGGCGCCAGTAGCCGCTCATCACCAGGTCGCCGCGCACCACCACCTCGCCCACCTCGCCGCTGGGCAGCAGGCGGCCATCGGGCGCCATGATGGCCACATCGGTGAACCAGCTGCACTGGCCCACGCTGGCCCAATTGGCCTCGTCGTCGAAGTCGTCGGGGCGCATCACGGTGATGATCTGCGGCGCCTCGGTCTGGCCATAGGTGGTGCCCAGCACCGGGCCGAAAAACCCGCGCACGTGGCGGATCTTCTCGGTGGGCATCGGGGCGCCGCCGTAGATCAGCCGGCGCAGCGCGGGGTAGTCGGTGGCCCGCGTGGCGGCGGCGCCCGGCAAGGCCATCAGCATGTAGATCAGCGTGGGCGGCATGAAGCAGCAGGTGCCGGCGCGGTCGCGGAAGGCGGCGCGCACCGCCTCGGCCCCGGCCTCGGCCAGCACCACATGGCAGCCGCCCTGGGCCAGCACCGGCAAGACATAGGTGCTGGTGCCGTGGGTGATGGGCGCGGCCAGCACATAGCGGTCGTCGGCCGTCAGGCCCCAGCCCTGGATCTGGTTGCTGATGTTGGCCAGCCAGGCGCGGTAGGGCTGCATCACGCCCTTGGGCAGGCCAGTGGTGCCACCGGTGAACTTGATGGCCTGGGTGTCGCGATCGCTCAGGCCCAGCGTGGCCAGGTCCAGCGGCGCGGCGCCGGCATGGGCCGCCACCTGCTGCGCCAGCGTGCGGGCGTCCGGGTCGTCAGCCGGGCCGGTGCTGGTCCACAGCACCTGGCCAGTGGCACCGGCGATCAGCGGCGCGCAGGCCGGGTCGGCCACCACGATGCTGGGCTCGGTGGCCTGCACGATGCGCAGCACCTCGCTGGCCGTGCTCTTGGGGTTGAGCGGCACCCACACCTTGCCGCTGGCCAGCACGGCCAGCAGCGCCAGCAGGTGCTCGCCGCTGTTGCCGGCGCAGATGGCCACACGGCTGCCGGCCTGGGCATCCAGCGCGCGCAGGGCCGCGGCCAGCGCGGCCACCCGGGCCGCCAGCTCGCCATAGCGCAGCAGGCCTTCGGGCGCATCGATGGCGATGCGTTCGGGCCAACGCGCCGCGGCGCGCCAGAAGAAGTCGATCGGGAACATGGTGTCAAAGCCTCCTGGGTGTCAGTCTGCCCGCGCGCCGGACTGTTTCACCACCGCCTGCCAGCGGCGCTGCTCGGCCCCGGCAAAGCTGCGCATCTGCTCGGGCGTGCCGGTGGCCGGCGTGGCGCCCATCTCGGCCAGGCGCTTGCTCACCTCGGGCAGGGCCACCAGCTTGTTCAGCTCGCTGTTCAGCCGCTCCACCACGGCGCGTGGCGTGCCGGCCGGCGCCGCCAGGCCGAACCAGCTCTGCACCTCAAACCCCGCGTAGCCCGATTCGGCCAGCGTGGGCACGTCGGGCAGCAGCGGCAGGCGCTGCGGGCCGGTCACCGCCACCGCACGCAGGCGCCCACCCTGCACATGCGGCAGCGCCGAGGGCGCGTTGTCGAACATCGACTGCACCTGGCCACCGATCAGATCGGTGACGGCCGGCGCGCTGCCGCGGTAGGGCACATGCAGCATGTTGAGCCTGGCCACCGACTTGAACAGCTCGCCCGACAAGTGGATGGACGAGCCGCTGCCCGATGACGCAAAGCTGATGCCCTGCGGCTTGTCCTTGGCGAACTTCACATAGTCGGCCACGCTCTTGATCGGCAGCGCCGGGTTCACCACCAGGATGTTGGGCACCTTGGCAATCAGGCCCACCGGCTCGAAATCCTTCTGCGGGTCGTAGCCCAGCTTGTCGTACAGCGAGGCGTTGATGGTGTTGGCGATGGTGAACACATACAGCGTGTGGCCATCGGCCGGCGCACGGGCCACGGCCTCGGCGCCGATGTTGCTGTTGGCACCGGCGCGGTTCTCCACCACCACGGTCTGGCCCAGCGCCTCGCCCAGCTTCTGGCTCACCAGGCGGGCGATCACATCGGTGGCGCCGCCGGCGGCATAGCCCACCACCAGGCGCAGCGGCTTGGCCGGCCAGGGCTGGGCCTGCGCCAGGGCCGGCGCGTGCGCCAGGCCGCAGGACAAGGTGGCCAGCAAGGCAGCCAGCGCGCGGCGTCGCGTCGGCCGGAACGGGGGGGCTGATTCAGTGCGCATGGGGTGTCTCCGGAGGCAGGTTCGACAAGGGCTCATCTCGGCGAAAATTCTTGGCGATGCCACGCCCCCAATCGCCCAGAAACGTCCGCCAGGCGGACGAAACAAGGGTTAGCACCGAGGAGCCCCCTGCGCCGGCCCGGGCCAATGCCGCCGGGCCGGCCAGCCCCGCGCACGCCAACGCAAGGCCCAGCCGTGAGGCCGAAGGCCGCGCCCTGCGCCGCGGCCTGCAGCTGCTGGACGCCGTGCAGCGCAGCGGCGAGGCCGGTGCCCGCGTGGTGGACCTGTGCCGCGCGCTGGCGCTGGAGCGCGCCACCGTGCACCGCCTGCTGGCCACGCTGACCGACTGCGGCCACGTGCAGCGCCACGGCCGCTGGCACTACGTGGCCGCCCCGGCCGCCCAGCTGCGCGGTGCACGCCAGTTGAGCGACATCGCCTCCGAGATGGCGCAGCGCCTGGCCCCGGTGCTGGCCCAGGTGAGCGCCGGCTGCGGCGATGCCGCCTTTGCGGTGGTGCGCGAGGGCCACAGCGCCTGGTGCGTGGCGCGGCACATCGGCAGCTACCCGGTGCAGATCCTGGCCGTGCAGGTGGGCAGCCGCCAGCCACTGGGCGTGGGCGCCGCCGGCCTGGCCCTGCTGGCCGCCCTGCCCGAGGCCGAGGCCCGCGCGGCCATCGCCTCGCATGGCGACGCACTGGCCCGCTACGGCGGCATGACGGTGGAGCGCCTGCGCATCCTGGTGCGCAGCACCCGCGAGCGCGGCTGGTCGGTGGTGGGCAACCACGCCGTGAAAGGCGTGCTGGGCGTGGGCCGCGCCCTGCGCGATGCCAACGGCCAGCCGCTGGCCGGCATCAGCGTGGCGGCATCGATGGACCGCATGACCCGCCAGCGCCAGCGGCTGATTGCCGGGCTGATGGACGAGGCCTTGGGGGCGGTGTGACGGCGGCTGTCGCGCCCGGTGCAGCGGGGCGCTGGTTGGTAGGCCGTGTTGGACTTGAACCAACGACCAAAGGATTATGAGTCCTCTGCTCTAACCGACTGAGCTAACGGCCCCCAGCGACGAGGCGCGATTCTAGGCGGCGGCCGGCGTGCTGCCTGGCAGCGGGCATGGCCCGGCCTGCCAGGCCGCTGCAGCCGCGCCGCATCACAATGCCGGCAACCCCGCCCTGGAGCCTGCACATGCCGATCCGCCGCCCTTGCCTGACCCTTGCCGCGACCCTGCTGCTGGCCTGTGGCCCTGCCGCCATGGCCGAGCAGCTGGGCGAGGTGGACACCGCCTTCAAGCTGATCGGCCCCGACCACAAGATCGTGGTCGAGGCCTATGACGATCCGGCCGTGCCGGGCATCACCTGCTTTGTCTCGCGGGCCAAGACCGGTGGCGTGCGCGGTGCGCTGGGCCTGGCCGAAGACAAGGCCGAGGCGTCGATCGCCTGCCGGCAGGTGGGGCCGATCCAGTTTCCGAAGCCCTTGCCCCGGCAGGACGAGCTGTTCAGCGAGCGCATCAGCCTGGTGTTCAAGCGACTGCGCGTGGTGCGCATCGTGGACGCCCGGCGCAATGCCCTGGTCTACCTCACCTACTCGGACCGGCTGATCGACGGCTCGCCGCAGAACGCGGTCACCGCCGTGGCGGTGGATCGCGCGACGCCGATTCCACTCAAGTGAGTCGGAGCGCGCCGGTCAAGCGCCGGGCCGCCACAAGCTGACCGTCCAACTGACCGGCCTACCCGCCCGGCGGTTGGTTCCGCGTACCCGCGCAACCGGGTGCCCCACTACCGCTGGCTCAGCGCATTGCCGACCAGGCGCGCGGTGATGTCCACGATCTGCACCATGCGCTCGTAGGCCATGCGGGTGGGGCCTACCACGCCCAGCGTGCCGACGATGCGGCCGTCCACCTCGTAGGGCGCCGACACCACGCTCAGCTGCTCATACGGCACCACGCCGCTCTCGCCGCCGATGTAGATCTGCACGCCCTCGGCGCGGCTGCTGTTCTCAAGCAGGCGCAGCAGCTCGGTCTTCTGCTCGAACAGGTCGAACATCTTGCGCAGCGAGCCCATGTCGTGGCCGAAATCCTGCACGCCCAGCAGGTTGCGCTCGCCCGAGATCACCACCTGGTCGGCGCCGTCGGCCATGGCGTCACTGCCCACTTGCACGGCGGCCTGCATCAGCGTGGCGATGTCGGCGCGCAGTTCGTCCACCTCGCTGCGCAGGCGCATGCGCATCTCGTCGACCGCCAGGCCGGCGTAGTGGGTGTTGAGGAAGTTGGTGGCCTCCACCAGCTCGCCCTCGGGGTAGTCGCGCGCGGTGAAGATCACCCGGTTCTGCACATCGCCCTCGGGCGTGACCAGGATCACCAGCACCCGCTTCTCGCCCAGGCGCAGAAACTCGATGTGGCGAAACACGCCGGCCCGCTTGGGCGCGGTGACCACGCCGACAAAGTGCGACAGGCTCGACAGCATCTGCGCGGCCTGGGCAATCACGCGCTGCGGCTGGTCGGGCTGCAGCTGGTCGCGCACGCTGGCCACGTCGGCCGGCATATTGCCCGGGTTGACCGGCCGCGCCGTGAGCATGGTGTCGACAAACACGCGGTAGCCGCGCGCCGTGGGGATGCGCCCGGCGCTGGTGTGCGGGCTGGCGATCAGGCCCAGCTCTTCCAGATCGGCCATCACGTTGCGGATGGTGGCCGGCGACAGCTCCAGCCCCGAGGCGCGCGAGAGCGTGCGGCTGCCCACCGGCTGGCCATCGGCGATGTAGCGCTCGACCAGGATCTTCAGCAGGGTGTGGGCACGCTCGTCCATGGCCCATTTTCACTGCAAGACCGGCTGCCGCGCCACCCGGCGGCAGGGGGTCTTGCACAGGGGTGCTGTGGTGTAATCCGCGGCACGATGTCGCGCCGCTTCCATCATGCCGCGCTGGTAGGCAAATACCAGGCTGAAGGCATCCGGCCGTTGCTGGCCGAGGTGGCGCAGTTCCTGTTGCGCGAAGGGCTCGAGGTCTCGCTCGAGCGCGAGACGGCCCTCAGCACCGGCATGACCGAGTTCGACGCGCTCACCCCGGCGCAGATCGGTGCGCGCTGCGATCTGGCGGTGGTGGTAGGCGGCGACGGCACCATGCTGGGCATCGCCCGCGAACTGGCCCGCCACAAGGTGCCGCTGGTGGGCATCAACCAGGGCCGGCTGGGCTTCATCACCGATGTGCCGCTGGGCCACTGGCGCGAGGCCCTGGCGCCGATGATTGCCGGCGATTACGAGGAAGACCCGCGCGCCATGCTCGAGGGCGAGGTGTGGCGCGACGGCGAGCGCTTCTTCGAGGGCCTGTCGATGAACGACGTGGTGGTGGGCCGCGGCGCCACCGCCAGCATGGTCGAGCTGCGCGTGGACATCGGCGACGAGTTCGTGGCCAACATCCGCGCCGATGGCCTGATCGTCTCGTCGCCCACCGGCTCCACGGCCTATGCGCTGTCGGCTGGCGGGCCCATCCTGCATCCGCGCATCGCCGGCTGGGTGGTGGTGCCGATCGCCTCGCACACGCTGTCCAACCGCCCCATCGTGCTGCCCGACGCCGAAGAGGTGCGCATCACCGTGGTGGCCGGGCGCGACGCCTCGGCCAACTTCGACATGCAAGGCCTGGCCAGCCTGCTGCACGGTGACCAGGTGCGCGTGCGCCGCTCGGCACACAAGGTGCGCTTTCTGCACCCGCGCGGCTGGAGCTACTACGCCACGCTGCGCCGCAAGCTGCGCTGGTACGAAGGCGTGGTATGAGCCTCGCCCCCCAAGGGCCAGGCACCGCCTGCCCGGCAAAAGGTTGCCGCCTGCGGCCCGGCCAGACGACCACTTCCGTGGCGACCGCCGGCTTGCGCTGCGGCGTGCCGGCCAGGAGACCCTGAGTGCTGCGCCGCCTTGCCTTGCGCGACTTCGTCATCGTGCCGGCGCTGGAGCTCGACTTCCATGCCGGCTTCTCGGTGCTCACCGGCGAGACCGGGGCCGGCAAGTCGATCCTGGTCGATGCGCTGCAGCTGGCGCTGGGCAGCCGCGCCGAGTCGGGCGTGGTGCGCGAGGGCGCGGCGCGGGCCGACATCACGGCCGAGTTCGACCGCCCGGCCACGCTGCTGGCCTGGCTCGAGCAGGCCGGCTTCGACTCCAACGCCGACGAGCCCACGCTGCTGCTGCGCCGCACGGTCGATGCCCAGGGCAAGAGCCGCGCGTGGATCAACGGCAGCCCGGCCACCGTGGCCCAGCTGCGCGAAGTGGCCGAGCACCTGCTCGACATCCACGGCCAGCATGCCTGGCAAAGCCTCACCCGCGCGGCGGCCGCCCGCGAGCTGCTCGACACCCAGGCCGGCATCGACACCGCGCCGCTGGCCGCGCTGTTTGCCAGCCGCAAGGCCAGCGCCGAGGCTTTGGCCCGCGCCCGCGAACAGCAAGACGAGATCGCCCGCGAGCGCGAGCGCCTGGCCTGGCAGCTGGCTGAGCTCGACAAGCTGGCGCCGGCAGACGGCGAATGGGCCGAGCTCACGGCCGAGCACCAGCGCCTGGCCCATGCCCAGGCGCTGATCGACGCCGCCCGCGGCGCACTGGAAGCCATTGCCGACAACGACGAGGCCAGCGCCGAGACCCTGGCCAGCCGCGCCCTCGATGCACTGGCCGACGTGGCCGATCACGATGCCCGCCTGCAGCCCGTGATCGACACCCTGCACAGCGCCCTGGCCCAGTTGCGCGACGCGGCCCACGAGCTCAACGCCTACCTGGGCCGCGCCGAACTCGACCCCGATCGCCTGGGCGAGCTGGATGCGCGCATGTCGGCCTGGATGGGCCTGGCCCGCCGCTGGCGCCGCCCGCCCGATGCCCTGCCCGCCCTGCTTGGCAGCTGGCGCAGCGAGCTCAAGGCGCTGGATGCCGCCACCGACACCGCGGCACTGGAAGCCGCCTACGCCAGTGCCGATGCCGCTTACCAGGCCGAGGCCCGGCGCGTGGGCCAGCGGCGCCGCGCCGCCGCGCCGCCGCTGGCCGACGCGGTGAGCCGCGCGATGCAGAGCCTGGGCATGGCCGGTGGCCGCTTCGAGGTGGGCTTCACCGCCCTGCCGGCCGCGCAGTCGCAAGGGCTGGAGGGCGTCGAGTTTCTGGTGGCCGGCCATGCCGGCAGCACGCCGCGGCCGCTGGCCAAGGTGGCCTCGGGCGGCGAGCTCTCGCGCCTGGCACTGGCCATCGCCGTGACCACCGTACAGGCCAGGGCCGCCGCCGGCCAGCAACAAGCCGGGCCCGGCACGCTGATCTTCGACGAGATCGACGCCGGCATCGGCGGCGCGGTGGGCGACACCGTGGGCGCCCTGATGAAGCAGCTGGGCCAGCGTGTGCAGGTGCTGGCCGTCACCCACCTGGCGCAGGTGGCCGCCTGTGCCGACCAGCACTACGTGGTGGCCAAGGCGCGCCAGGCCGATGGCCGCACCGCCAGCAGCGTGGCCGCGGTGGCCGGCGAGGCGCGCGTGGCCGAAGTGGCGCGCATGCTGGGCGGCGAGCGCATGGCCGGCACCAGCCTGGCCCATGCTCAGGCCATGCTGCAGCAGCCCGCCACGGCGCCCGCTGCGGCGCCGGCCAAGCCAACTGCCAAGCCACCCGCCAAGCCATCCGCCCCTTCCGACAAGCCTGCCCCACGCCGCAGCAGCAGCAAAGCATGAGCACCCCAGCAGTACCGCCCGCCACCTTGGCGCCACCCCTTGTCAGCCGCGAGCTGGTGTTGATCAGCGGCATCTCCGGATCGGGCAAGTCGGTGGCGCTGCATGCGCTGGAAGACGCCGGCTTCTTCTGCGTCGACAACCTCCCGCCCGAGCTGCTGCGCGCCTACATGGGCCTGGACAACCCGCGCTACACGCGGCGCGTGGCGGTGGCGGTGGATGTGCGCGCCGGCCGCTCGCTCAACGGCCTGGTGCCGCTGATCGCCGAGCTGCGCGCCGAGGGCGTCACCATCCGTCCGCTGTTTCTGGATGCCGCCACCGACACCCTGGTGCGGCGCTTCTCCGAGACCCGCCGCCCCCACCCCTTGAGCCACCCCGAGATCAACGGCAACGGCCAGCATGCGCTGATCGAGGCCATCGAGCTCGAGCGCCTGCTGCTGGCCGAGCTGCGCGAGGTGTCCACCGTGATCGACACCAGCCAGCTGCGCCCGGCCGGCCTGCGCGCCCACATGCGCCAGCTGCTGGCCACGCCCACCGACCGCCTGACCCTGGTGTTCGAGAGCTTCGCGTTCAAGTACGGCGTGCCGCTGGATGCCGACTACGTGTTCGACGTGCGCATGCTGCCCAACCCCTACTACGTGCGCGATCTGCGGCCGCAGAACGGGCGCGACGCGCCGGTGATCGCCTTTCTCGAGCAGCAGCCCGAAGCCGCCGAGCTGATGGCCCAGATCGAGGCCTTCGTGCGCCGCTGGCTGCCGGCGCTGGCCACCGACCAGCGCGGTTATGTCACCGTGGCCATCGGCTGCACCGGAGGCCAGCACCGCTCGGTCTACATGGTTGAGCAGCTGGGCCGGCGCTTTGCCGACCATGGCGCCACGCTGGTGCGCCACCGTGAGCTGGACGCCGTCGGGTGAGCCCGGCCGGCGCCGACGCGGCCTGGCCACCGGTGGGTGTGGCCATGTCCGGGCTGCCGCTGTTTCCGCTGCAGATGGTGCTGTTTCCGGGTGGGCGCCTGGGGCTCAAGGTGTTCGAGGCGCGCTACCTCGACCTGATGAGCCGCTGCCTGCGCAGCGGCGCACCGTTTGCCGTGGTGTGCATCCACCAGGGCAGCGAGGTGCAGCGTGCGGGCGAGGCGCCACCGCGCTTCGAATCCCTGGGCGTACTGGCCCGGCTGGACGAGCTGGACGCCGAGCAGTCCGGCATCCTGCGGGTGCAGTGCCAGGGCACGCGCCGCGTGCAGCTGGCCACGCCCGAGCAGCAGGCCGATGGCCTGTGGCAGGCCCAGGCCACGCCGCTGTCCGACGACCCGGTGCTGCCGGTGCCCGACGCCCTGGTGCCCAGCGCGCTAGCGCTGGGCCAGGCCATTGCCACCCTGGCCGCGCAGGGCCAGAAGCCCTTTGCGGCGCCCTACCAGCTTGACCAGGCCGGCTGGGTGGCCAACCGCTGGTGCGAACTGCTGCCGCTGCCGCTGGCCGCACGCCAGCAGCTGATGGCGCTGCCCGACCCGCTGGCGCGGCTGCAGCTGGTGGACGAGTTTCTGCGCAGCAAGAAGGTGATCTGAGCCACCTGCACAGGCGGCCCGGATTTCGCCGCCCCGCCGGCGGCCTGCCCGGCCGGCACGGCATGGCACGGCTCAGAGCGGCGGGCCGGCCTGCAGCAGCTTGCGGATCGGTGCCGGCAGGCCGGCGGCGAGCGCATCGTCCACCGCCCACCAGCGGCCGGCGGGCAGCATGGCCTCGACGCTGGGCAGGCTGTCGGCCGGGCTGTCCGGCCAGCTGACGGGCAATTGCCAGACGCAGGGCTGCAGCGTCCAGTCCAGATGGGTCAGCACATGCTTGAAGGGCGGCAGCCAGCGGCCCTCGCCGGGCCAGTCGGCGGTGGCCGCGTCGAGCGCGGCCTCGTCCTCGTACTCGGGCAGGGTCCACAGCCCGGCCCACACGCCCTGCGCCGGTTTCTGCACCAGCCACACCTGGCGCGCCGCCGCATCCCCGCGCAGCAGCCACAGCAGCGCATGGCTGCGTGTGCCGCGCTTGAGCTTGCGCGTCTTCACCGGGTAGGCCTCGGGCCGGCCCTCGGCGCGGGCCACGCAGGGCCCGGCCCAGGGGCAGGCATCGCAGGCCGGCTTGCGCGGTGTGCACAGCGTGGCGCCCAGGTCCATCAGGCCCTGGGTGTAGGCCTGGATCGCGCCAGGTGCGGCGCCGGCACCCGAGTCACCGGCCTCGACGCCGTGCGGCAGCAGCGACTGCGCCACCGCCCACAGCGCGCGCTCGTGCCGCGCCTGCGCCAGATCGTCGGCGATGCCCAGCACCCGGGTGAGCACGCGCTTGACGTTGCCGTCCAGGATGGCCACCCGCTCGCCAAAACAGAAGGCGGCAATGGCCGCGGCGGTTGAGCGGCCGATGCCCGGCAACTCGGCCAGGCTGGGCGCGCTGCGCGGAAACTGCCCGCCGTGCCGTGCCACCACGGCCTGGGCACAGCGGTGCAGATTGCGCGCGCGGCTGTAATAGCCCAGGCCGCTCCACAGCGCCAGCACCTCGTCCTCGTGCGCCGCGGCCAGCGCCGCCACGTCAGCAAAACGCGCGAGAAAGCGCTCGTAGTAACCCAGCACGGTGCTCACCTGGGTCTGCTGCAGCATCACCTCGGACAACCACACGTGGTACGGATCGCGGCTGCGCTGCCACGGCAGCGCATGGCGACCGTGCACGCGCTGCCAGGCGATCAGGGCCGGCGCCAGCTCGGCATCGGTACCGCTCACGCGGCGTGGCAGCTCGGCATCGGTGCCGCTCACGCGGCCCGGCAGCTCGGCATCGGTGCCGCTCACGCGGCGTGGCAGCTCAACATCGGCGCCGCTCACGCGGCGCCGCGGGCCACCGCCGGCTCGGCCGGCGTCACCAGCTGCAGCCGCGGCGACGCACCGGTGTCGGCCGATGGCGCCATGGCCGCGCGGCGGCGCACGCGGTCAAACTCGGCATCGATGCTCTCGGCCAGGCGGGCCATGCGGGCATCTTGCGCTTCCAGGTCGGCAATGCTGCGCTCCAGGCCGCTTTCGGCGTCGCGGATGCGGCCATGCGCCTCGCGCCGCTGCTGCAGCGCCTTGCGGTGTTCGCGCAGCTGCTCATCCATCTGGCTGCCCACGCTGCGCAGCCAGCCTTCGATCTCGTGCGCGGCACCCTCGAAGATCACGCGCAGCTTCGACAGCAGCAGGCGCGAGAACTGCTCGATGAAGCCCGGCTGCGCCAGCCGCCACACCTGGGTGATGCTGACGTGGCGCGCATACCCGTGCTCGATGCGCTTGAGCTCGTCGATGAAGTCGGCCGCCACCGGCCGCGGCGGCATGCCCAGCGTGAGCCCGAACTCGCCATTGAGCTGGCCCTGCGTGGTGGCCAGCATCGATTCAAGCTCGGCCAGGCGGCGGTCGGCCTCGAAGATCAGGCCGCGCAGGCGCTCGCCCAGCAGCGCGAAGGCGCGTGCCGCGCCCAGGCGCAGCAGGCTGGATTCGCTGTCGCTGCGCATGCGCAGCACGGCGTCGCGCACCTGCTCGCTCGACAGGCTGTCGAGCACCGCATGCGATTCGCGTGACAGCACCATGCGCAGCGCGGCCAGGCGCGGCGCACAGCGCTCGAACTCGGCGGCCTCGGCGTCCAGCCGGCCGGTCATCAGCTGCAGGCGGGCCAGGCTCTTGCCGCTCAGGCTCTTCAGCTCGTACAGCTGTTCGCCCACCTGGCGCTGGCGCTCGGCCAGGCGGCGCACCGCGCCCTGGTGCAGGCTGCGCGCACCGTCTTCGACCATGCGGCCGATCACCCGGCTGCGCTGCGGCAGCAACTGCTGCAGCAAGGCGTCTTCGAGCACCGGCAGACGGCTGCGCGCCAGCAGCTCGCCGTCGCTGCGCACCCGTCCCGCCAGGGCATCGCGCGCCGACAGCGGAAACACCCGCTCGCGCGGCACGTCCAGCGTCTGGCACACGCTCTGGCACTGGCGCTGCAGCAGGGCCTCCACCTCGTCGGCCGAGCGCAGCGGGTCGGTCAGCGTGTCGATCTTGTTGAGCACGACAAAACGCTCGAAGGCGCGGTCGCCCAGGTGATCGCGCCACACGGTCAGGTCGGCCTTGGTGACGCCGGTGTCGGCGGCCAGCACAAACACCGTGGCATGGGCCGAGGGCAGCAGGCTCAGCGTGAGCTCGGGCTCGGCGCCGATGGCGTTGAGGCCCGGCGTGTCCACCACCACCAGGCCGCGGCGCAGCAGCGGATGCGGCAGGTTGACCAGCGCATGGCGCCAGGCCGGAACCTCGACCATGTCGTCGCTGTCGCAGGGCGGGTTGTCCTCGGGATGCTCGTCGTTCCAGAAGCCCAGCGCGCGGGCATGCGCCACCGGCACGCGCTGGGTGTGCGTGACCCGCTCGAGCGCCGCGGCCATGGCGTCGGCGTCGGTCACCTGCAGCGGCACCTGCTGCCACAGCTCGGGCTGCTCGCGCAGCACCGCCACCGGCTGGCCGCCGATGCGGGTGTCGATCGGCAGCAGCGCCAGCGACGGCGGCTGCTGCGCATCCCAGCCCAGCTCTACCGGGCACATCGTGGTGCGGCCGGGCGTGGCCGGCATCACGCGCCGGCCCGAATCGGCAAAAAACAGCGCGTTGATCAGCTCCGACTTGCCGCGCGAGAACTCGGCCACGAAAGCCACCACCAGCCGGTCGGCCGCCAGACGCTGGCGCAGGGCCTGGGCCAAGGCCTTGTCTTCGCCATCGAGCAGGCCGTGGTCGGACAGCAGCATGCTGAAGCGCTCGACACCCAGATCCAGCCCGCGACGCCAGGTGGCGAGCGTGTCGATGCTCGTGAGCAGGGGACTGTTCATGCGGCCTCGGCGTGGTACGGATGGCGGTGGGCTGGGGGGCGGGCTTGGGGCATGCTAGCGCAGCCCTGGCGCGTCTATCGGCCGGGCCGGCAAGCAAGCGCAACAGGCGCGCCCATCGCGCCGTGACCAAATTAACGCTCGATACCGGGCCGGCGGCCGTCAGCGGCGCTGGCAGGCCGGACAGAAAAAGGTCGAGCGTTGCGCCTGCACCAGCCGCCGCACCGTGCCGCCACAACGCGCGCAGGCCTCGCCCTCGCGGCCATAGACCAGGGCCTGGTGCTGGAAGGCGCCGCTCATGCCGTGCGCGTCCTTGAAGTCCCGCAGCGTCGAACCCCCCAGCGCGATGGCCTGCGCCAGCGTCTCGCGCAGCGCCGCCAGCAGGCGCTCGGCGCGTGGCCGGCTCAGCTGGCAGCAGCGCAGGCGCGGGTCGATGCCGGCGCGGTGCAGCGCCTCGCAGGCGTAGATGTTGCCGGCACCCACCACGATGTCGCCGGCCAGCAGTGCCGCCTTCACCGGCGTGCGCCGGGCATGCAGCTCGGCATGAAAACGCTGCGGCGTCAGTGCCGGGTCGAACGGCTCGGCCCCCAGCCGGGCCAGCAGCCTGGCCGCCGGATCGACCGCCAGCGTGGCCGACCACACCACCGCGCCAAAGCGCCGCGGATCGGTCAGGCGCAGGGTGCCACGGCTGGTGCGCAGCTCGACATGGTCATGCACGCCGCGCGCCGCCGGCGCCTCCGTCAGTTGCAGCGAGCCCGACATGCCCAGGTGCCACAGCAAGCCACCGGCCTCGCGCGGGGCTGCGCCGGCGCCCGGGGCCTGCGGGCCGGTGAGCGGCATCCACAGGTATTTACCGCGTCTTTGCAATTCGCCGATCCGGCACTCGAGCAGGCGCTCGGGGGCCGCACCCAGCGGCCAGCGCAGCGGTTTTCCCAGGTGCACGGCCTCGATGTGGGCGCCGTGCAGGCGATCGGCCAGACTGGCGCGCGTGACTTCAACCTCGGGCAGTTCGGGCATCGGGGAATTATCCTCGCCACCTAGAATCTGATGCGTTTTCAGGAGTCTCGATGACCGGCACAGCCGTCCCCGCACGCCGCCCTTGGCGCCTTTCCGCTCGCGGGGCCGTGCTCGCAACGGCCATGGTCTGCACCGGCGCCTGGGCACAGCCGGCGGTGGCGCCTGCCGTGGCAGCGCCTGCCGCGGTCGAGAACTCGGCGCTCGATGCCCCCTTGTTCTACCAGCTGCTGATCGGCGAGATGGAGCTTCGCGCCGGGCGCGCCGGCTCGGCCTACGAGATCGTGCTTGACGCCGCGCGCCGGCAAAGTGACGAGGCCTTGTTCCAGCGCGCGGTCGAGATCGCGCTGCAGGCCCGCGCCGGTGACCAGGCCCTGGCCGCCGCCCGCGCCTGGGCCAGCAGCCGGCCGCTGTCGGTGGCGCCGATGCGCTACCAGACCCAGATCCTGTTCGCGCTGAACCGCCCCGCCGAAACCGCCGAACCCCTGGCCGCCTGGCTGCAGAAGCTGCCGGTGATGGAGCGCCCGGGCCTGATCGGCGCCCTGCCCCGCCTGGTGCAGCGCATGCCCGACCGCGCCCAGGCCCTGGCCCTGGTGGAGCGGCTGGTGGCGCCCTACCAGGCCGCTGCCGCCACGCGCCAGGCGAGCCAGCTCACGCTGGGCCGCATGCACCTGGCCAACAACGACGCGCCGCGGGCGCTGGCGCTGGCCCAGGCCGCGCAGGCGGCCGATCCGGCCTCGCCCGGCCCGGTGCTGCTGGCCCTCGAGATGCTGCCCGGCACGCCGGCGGCCGAGGCCCTGGTCACGGCCTACCTGGCCCAGCCACAGGCCGATGCGGGCGTGCGCCTGGCCTGGGTGCGTTCCCTCACGCAGTCGCAGCGTTATGCCGACGCCGCCTCGCAGCTCGACCAGATCACCCGCGAGCGCCCGCAGCTGGCCGATCCCTGGCTCACACTCGGTGCCCTGCGCCTCGAGATGCGCCAGCCGGCCGAGGCCGAGGCGGCACTGCAGCGTTATGTGACGCTGGCCCAGGCCCCCAAGGCCGACACCGCTGCGGCAGGCGACGCCGCCGCGCCGGCCGCCAAGCCCGCCTCGCCCCACGATGACGACGAAGAAGCCGATGGCGAGGGCGATGCCAGCGGCTCGGCCGGCCTCAACCAGGCCTGGCTGCTGCTGGCCCAGGCGGCCGAGCAGCGCGGCGACGTCAAGGCCGCAGAGCAATGGCTGGCCAAGGTCGACAACCCGCAGCGCCTGATCGAGGTGCAGACCCGCCGCGCCACCATGCTGGCGCGCCAGGGCAAGCTGGCCGAGGCCCGCGCCCTGATCCGCAGCGTGCCCGAGCGCACCGGCGACGACGCCCGCGCCAAGGCCATGGCCGAGGCACAGATGCTGCGCGACGTGAAGCGCTGGCGCGAGGCCGCCGAGGTGCTGGCCGACGCCGCCGAGCGCTTCAAGGACGACACCGACCTGATCTACGAGCAGGCCATGGTCGAGGAAAAACTCGGCCGCTTTGCCGACATGGAGCGCCTGCTGCGCCGCGTGATCGAACTCAAGCCCGAGCATTCGCATGCGCACAACGCGCTGGGCTATTCGATGGTCGACCGCAATGTGCGCCTGCCCGAGGCGCGGGCGCTGATCCAGCGTGCGCTCGAGCTTTCTCCGGGCGACCCGTTCATCACCGACAGCCTGGGCTGGGCCGAGTTCCGCATGGGCCGCGCCGACGAAGCACTGCGCCTGCTGCGCCAGGCCTACAGCGCGCGACCCGACACCGAGATCGCCGCCCACCTGGGCGAGGTGCTGTGGGCCGCCGGCCAGCAAGACGAAGCCCGCCGCGTCTGGCGCGAGGCCCAGGCCCGCGACGCGCAAAACGAGGTGCTGCGCGAAACCCTGGCCCGGCTCAAGGTCGGCCTTTGATGGCGGGGTTCGCCCTGCGGCGGCGGCGCCACTGGCTGGCCGCCGTGCTGGCCGCGCCGCTGGCCTTATTGCTGGGCGCCTGCGCCACCCCGGCCGTGCCGCAGGCCGGCGTGTTGCCGGTGCTCGAAGGCCGGCTGGCCTTGCGGGTGGACGGCCAACCCGAACGCGACCTGAGCGCCGGTTTTGAACTGAGCGGCAACGCCGAGCGCGGCGCGCTGCTGCTGCAGGGGCCGCTGGGCGCCACCGCGGCCCGCGCCAGCTGGTCGCCTGCCGGCGCCCTGCTGCGCACCAGCGATGGCGAACAGGCCTTTGCCACGCTCGACGCGCTGGCCACGCAGGCCCTGGGCGAAAACTTTCCGATTGCCGCGCTGTTCGACTGGCTGCGCGGTCAGCCCTGGCCGGGCGCCAACAGCACGCCACGCGCCGACGGCGGCGCCGGCTTCGTGCAGCTGGGCTGGCAGGTGAGCCTGGCACGCCTGGCCGAAGGCTGGCTCGAAGCCCGCCGCGACGGCCCGCCCGCGGTGAGCGTGCGGGTGCGCCTCACGCCGGGCGGCTGACCGGGCCTGAACAACACGGCGGCGCGGGCCGATGGCGCGCCACCGCCGCTTGCGGCTTGTGCCGACGCGACAATTCCCCCATGCCCCTCTCCGCGCTCTACGACGTGCCGGCCCCGGCCAAGCTCAACCTGTTCCTGCATGTGGTGGGCCGCCGGCCCGATGGCTATCACCTGCTGCAGTCGGTGTTCGTGCTGATCGACTGGTGCGACACGCTGCACTTCGAGCGCCGCAGCGACGGCGCGCTGGCCCGCCACGACCTGGGCCCGGCGCTGCCGGCCGACGACCTGAGCCTGCGCGCCGCGCGCGCGCTGCAGCAGGCCAGCGGCTGCACCCTGGGTGCCGACATCTCGGTGATGAAGCATGTGCCCTGGGGCGCCGGCCTGGGCGGCGGCAGCTCGGATGCGGCCAGCACCCTGCTGGCCCTCAACCGGCTGTGGGGCCTGCACTGGCCGCGCGAGCGACTGGCCACGCTGGCCTTGAGCCTGGGCGCCGACCTGCCGTTTTTCATCGGTGGCGACAACGCCTTCGTCGAGGGCATCGGTGAACGCCTCACGCCGCTGCCCGCCGATGTGCTGCCGCCGCAGTGGTTTGCGGTGGTCAAACCGGCCGAGGCCATCGCCACCGCCGCGATCTTTTCGAGCCCCCTCTTGGTACGCGACACGAAACCTGCTATAGTCATGGACTTTCTCGCAGACGCAAAGCGTTGCGGGGGTCTCATCGGTAGCAGCCACGGTCAAAATGACCTGCAGCCACCGGCCGAGTCCCACTGCAGCGAGGTGACGCAAGTCGCCACGTGGCTCGGGGCCCGCTACGGCAACAGCCGCATGACGGGATCCGGCAGCGCAGTGTTCGCGGGAGCCGGCACCGGCAGCCAACCTTTGGCGACATGGGCGGCGGATGAACTTCCGCCAACCTGGGTTGGACGCATGTGCCGCAGCCTCGCCCGGCATCCCCTCGTGGATTGGGCAGGTTGAAACGGTTTCAAGGGTTCGGCGTTGGCCGGGTCCTGTGTAGGGGAGTCGCCAAGTTGGTCAAGGCATCGGATTTTGATTCCGACATGCGAGGGTTCGAGTCCTTCCTCCCCTGCCAAACATCTTTTCATCTCCCCCCCCAGCAATTCCGAGCCTGACGCGGAGCGAGTCGTGCTGTTCAACACCTTGCTGTTCACCGGCAACTCCAACCCGGTCCTGGCGCAGGAAATGGCGCGCAATCTTGGCGTCGAGCTGGGCAAGGCGCATGTCGGAAAGTTTTCCGACGGCGAGGTCACGGTAGAGATCCAGCAGAACGTTCGCGCGCGCGACGTGTTCGTGGTGCAAAGCACCTGCGCGCCCACGAACGACAACCTGATGGAACTGCTGATCATGGTCGATGCGCTCAAGCGTGCCAGCGCGCGCCGCATCACGGCCGTGGTGCCCTACTTCGGCTACGCCCGCCAGGATCGCCGCCCGCGCTCGATGCGCGTGCCGATCACCGCCAAGGTGGTGGCCAACCTGTTCGAGACAGTGGGCGTCGAGCGCGTGCTCACGATGGACCTCCACGCCGACCAGATCCAGGGCTTCTTCGACATCCCGGTCGACAACATCTACGCCAGCCCGGTGCTGCTGTCCGACCTGAAGAGCAAGGCCTACCCTGATCTGGTGGTGGTGAGCCCCGATGTGGGCGGCGTGGTGCGTGCGCGCGCGCTGGCCAAGCAGCTGGGTTCGGATCTGGCCATCATCGACAAGCGCCGGCCCAAGGCCAACGTGTCGGAAGTGATGCACGTGATCGGCGAGATCGAAGGCCGCAACTGCGTGATCATGGACGACATGATCGACACCGCCGGCACCCTGGTGAAGGCCGCCGAGGTGCTGAAGGATCGCGGCGCCAAGCGCGTGTTCGCGTACTGCACGCACCCGATTCTTTCCGGCCCGGCCGTCGAGCGCATTGGCAACAGCCAGCTCGACGAGGTGGTGATCACCAACACCATCCCGCTGTCCGACGCCGCCAAGGCCTGCAAGAAGATCCGCCAGCTGTCGGTGGCCTTCCTGTTCGCCGAGACCATCCGCCGCATCTCTGACGGCGAATCGGTCACCTCCCTCTTTGCCGAGCAGAACAGCAACTTCTGACCGGTTGAGCACGGCGTCCGCCGGCATGGGGCTGGCGGCGCATCACCCAGGTGCCTGGTCGCGGGCACCCACCATGGAGTCACACCATGCAATTCGTCGCTTTTGAGCGCACCCTGCAGGGGACCGGAGCGAGCCGCCGCCTGCGCATTTCGGGCAAGGTTCCGGGCATCGTTTTCGGTGCCGGCGAGCCCCAGATGATCGAGCTCGATCACAACGCGCTGTTCTTCGCGCTCAAGAAGGAAGCCTTCCACAGCTCCATCCTCGAGATGGAACTGGCCGGCGCCCAGCAGAAGGTTCTGCTGCGTGACTTCCAGATGCACCCCTGGAAGCAGCAAGTCCTGCACGTCGACTTCCAGCGCGTGGACGAGACCACCCGCCTGCACAAGAAGGTGCCGCTGCACTTCACGGGCGAAGAGAACTCGGTCGCCGTGAAGACCGACAAGTGCCTGGTCGCCCATGTGGCCACCGAAATCGAGATCGAATGCCTGGCCGTGCAGCTGCCCGAGTTCATCTCGGTCGATCTGTCGGCCCTGGTCAAGGGTCAGTCGCTGCACGCCACCGACATCCAGCTGCCCGAAGGCACCAAGCTGGTTCGCCATGGCAGCCTGAACCCGGTGATCGTGGCCGTGAACCCGCCGAAGGTCGAAGAAGAGATCGTGGCCGCACCCGTGGCCGCGCCGGCCAAGGGCAAGGACGCCAAGAAGAAGAAGTAAGTCCGGCCGCGGGCCCTGGCGCCCGCGTCTGCTGCCTTGCTTTGCGAAGGCCCGCCTGTGCGGGCCTTCGTGCTTTCTGGGGCATGCTTGCCGCCATGCATTCACCACGCACCTGCTGCTCTCTTTCAGCGCCGGCCCGTGCAGCCCGTGCGCTGCGCGCCGCCGGCATGGCCTGGGCGCTGGCCGCCTGGCCGGCGGCCGGCACCGCGCAGCAGCCCGTTGCCCCGGCCGTGGCGCCGGGCGCGCTGCAACCGATGGCCGCGCTCGACCTGCCCCGCTACATGGGCCGCTGGCATGAACTGGCGCGCTACCCCAACCGCTTCCAGCGCCAGTGCACCGGCGCCACCACGGCCGATTACGCCCTGCTGGCCGACGGCGGCGTGCAGGTCAGCAACCGCTGCGGCCTGGCCGATGGCGGCACCGAGCAGGCCACCGGCCGCGCACGCGCGGTGGGCCCGGCCGGCACGGCGCGGCTGCAGGTGCGCTTTGCACCGGCCTGGCTGGCCTGGCTGCCGCAGGTCTGGGGCGACTACTGGGTGGTCGACCTCGATGCCGACTACCGCGTGGCCATCGTCAGCGAACCGCAGCGCGAGTACCTGTGGGTGCTGTCGCGCACGCCGCAGCTTGACGAGGCCGGCTGGCAGCGCATCACCGCCCGCCTGCTGGCGCTGGGTTTCGATCCGGCCCGGCTGCAGCGCGCCGCGGCCCCCTGAAGCCACCACCCGGCACCGCCGATGAACGCCTTCGATCCCGCGGCCCTGGAGTGCCTGGCTGCGCTGGCCGACGCTGGCAGCTTCGAGCGCGCGGCGCAGCAGCTGAGCATCACCCAGTCGGCGGTGTCGCAGCGCCTGCGCACGCTGGAGACCGGCCTGGGCCGGCTGCTGGTGGTGCGCAGCCGGCCGCTGCGCCTGACCGAGCCCGGCAAGGTGCTGCTGCGCTACGCCCGCCAGATGCAGGCCATGCGCGCCGACATGTCGCGCGAGCTGGGCGCCGCGCTGTCGCAGGACGAGCGCCTGCCCATCGCCGTGAACGCCGACAGCCTGGCCACCTGGGTGCTGCCCGCGCTGCACGAGGTGGTGCTTGCCGGCCAGCGCGAGGGTTATGGCCTGGAGCTGATCGTCGACGACCAGGACTTCACCCACGACTGGCTGCGCGAAGGCGCGGTGCTGGGCTGCGTGAGCACCGTGGCCGAGGCCTTGCGCGGCTGCAGCGTCACGCCGCTGGGCTGCATGCGCTACGTGGCGGTGGCCAGCCCGGCGTTCGTCGCCGAGCAGCTGCCGCAAGGCCTGCACCGCGGCAACTTTGCCAGCGTGCCCTGGCTGGTGTTCAACCGCAAGGACGACAACCACAGCGTCTGGGTCAGCCAGGCCTTCGGCGTGCGCGCGCCGCGCCTGCGTGAGCGCCATGTGCCGGCCACCGAGGCCCATGCCCGCGCCGCGGTGATGGGCTGGGGCATCGGTGTGGTGCCCGAGCAGATGGCGGCCGGCTGGCTGGCCAGCGGCGAGCTGCTGGCGCTGCACCCCACGGTGCATGTGGACGTGCTGCTGCACTGGCACCAGTGGCGCCTGAGCAGCCAGAGCGGCGATGCCGCGGCGCCGGGCGCCGGTGCGCCGCGCGCCGGCACGCTGGACCGCATCGGCCGCGCCCTGGCCGACGGCGCGGCGCAGGCCTTGCGCCCGCCCGCGCCGGCCGCGGACGACGGACACCCGGCCGACACCGGCAAGGCCACCGACGCCGGCCAGGCCACAGACATCGGCCACCCGCCCCAGGCATCGGGCACCCGCCCCGGGGCGGGATAATCGCGCCCCATGATCCGATTGATCGTTGGCCTGGGCAACCCGGGCCCCGAATACGAAGACACCCGCCACAACGCCGGCTTCTGGTGGGTGGATGGCGCCGCGCGCCAGCTGGGCGGCCTGCTGTCTTTTGACCGCAGCTACCACGGCCAGGTGGCGCGCGTGAACCGCAGCGCCGGCCCGATCTGGCTGCTGCAGCCGATGACCTTCATGAACCTGTCGGGCAAGGCGGTCAGCCCGCTGGCGCGCTTCTTCAAGATCGCGCCCGACGAGATCCTGGTGGTGCATGACGAACTCGACCTGCCGCCCGGCGAGGCCAAGCTCAAGCGCGGCGGCAGCGCGGCCGGCCACAACGGGCTCAAGGACATTCAGGCGCAGCTGGGCACGCCCGATTTCTGGCGCTTGCGGCTGGGCATCGGCCACCCCGGCCACCGCAGCGAGGTGGCGGCCTATGTGCTGCGCAAGCCGCCGCTGGACGAACGCATTGCCATCGACCAGACCGTGACGCGCACGCTGGAGGCCCTGCCCTGGCTGCTGGACGGTGCGATCGACCGCGCCACCGCCAAGATCCACACCAGCAAGCCGCCGCGGCCCAAGCCACCGCGGCCCGAGCCGGCCACGCTGGCCGTCCTGCCCGTCGCAGCGGCGGCGGCGGTGTCAGCCACAGCCGCAGTGCCCGCCGCGCCGGGCGCGGCCCGCCCGGAACCCACACCACCGTCGACGCCATGAACCTGCCGCACCGCCCCGCTGCCGTTCACCCACTGGCCCGGCTGTGCCCGCGGGTGCGGCGCGCGCTGGCCCTGCTGGCCCTGGGCAGCCTGCCGGCGCTGGCCATGGCGCAGGCCGCGGGCGGTGGCGCGCAAGGCGGGGGGGCACAAGGTGGTGGCCCGCCGGTCTACCGTTGCGGGCCGGGGCAGTATTCGTCAGAGCCCTGCCCGGGCGGCGTCAAGCTCGACACCCCGGCGCCGCCCACCGCCGAGCAGCAGCGCCTGGCGCGCGACGCCGCCGCACGCGACGCGCAACTGGCCCGGCAACTGGCCGACGAGCGCCGCAACCGCGAGCGTGAGGCCGCGGCCCGCCAGGTGGCGGGCAATCTGGCCCCCAAGCCGGCGGCGTCGGCCCCCGCGGTGATCGACAAGAAGCCCGCCAAGCCGCGCAAGGACAAGAAGCCCGCAGCCTCGGCACGCAAGACCAAGGACCCGGGCCAGACCACCGCCAAGCCGCGCGCCAAGGGCCAGGCCAAGGCGCGCAAAAGCCACTGAGTTCGCGGCGGTCGCCGCCGCGCGCGCACGCGCCGGGGCCAGCCAGGGCCACCTTGCAGGTCAGGCGCATCGGCCCGGGCGCGGCATGCGCGCCTCTGGTCAAGTCCGCGCGGCCCGCGTTGCGCTCAGGCCGCCTTGACCACCAGCAGGCGGTACTTCGCCCACAGCTGGTCCTGGTTTTCCACCCGCCCGGGGTTCACCGGGATGCACTCCACCGGGCACACCTGCACGCACTGCGGCTCGTCGAAGTGGCCCACGCACTCGGTGCACTTGTCGGGGTCGATGCGGTAGAACTCGTCGCCCATCGCGATGGCCTGGTTCGGGCACTCGGGCTCGCAGACATCGCAGTTGATGCACTCGTCGGTGATCATCAGGGCCATGATCAGGTCTCCGGCGGCTGGTGCGCCACCCGTTCCTTCAAGCGCGCCAGCACCGAGGGCGCGACGAACTTCGACACGTCGCCGCCCAGCGTGGCGATCTCGCGCACGAAGGTGCCGCTGACGAACTGGTAATGGTCGCTGGGCGTGAGAAACAGCGTCTCGACATCGGGCATCAGCTGGCGGTTCATGCCGGCCATCTGGAACTCGTACTCGAAGTCGCTCACCGCCCGCAGGCCGCGCACCACCACATTGCCGCCGTTGCCCACGACAAAGTCGCGCAGCAGGCCGCGAAAGGCCACCACCTCCACGTTGCCGTAGGGCTTGGCGATCTCCTGCGCGATCTCCAGCCGCTCGGCGATGGTGAACATGGTGCGCTTGTGGTGGCCTGCGGCCACGGCCAGGATCAGCTTGTCGAACAGGCGCGATGCGCGGCGCATCAGGTCTTCATGGCCCAGCGTCATCGGGTCGAAGGTGCCCGGGTACACGGCGGTCATGAACTTGGCCTGGGTCATCGCGGGTCTCCTCGTGGGTCTGGTGTCGCGCCCGTGCCGGCGGGGCCGCCGGACAGCGTGCCGGCCTCGCCGGGCCGATCAGGTGTTGCGCTGCAGCAAATGATAGAACACCGCCCCGGCGCGGCCCTGACGCCAGAGCGTCAACCCTGGCGGCATGTCGTCGGGCTGCAGCGCGGCGGGCGTCTCGGCGTAGACGAAGCCGCCCGCGCTGAGCAGCGGCGCGGCCGCGGCCAGCGCCTGCGGCATCAGCGCGCTGTCAAACGGCGGATCGAGCAGCACCAGCTCGTAGCTGGCGGGCGGGCAGCGGCGCATCCAGGCCAGCGCGTCGGCGCCATCCACGCGCAGCGTGGCCGCCTTCAGGCGCTGCTGGCTGTCGCGCAGGCTCTTCACCAGCACCGGGTCGCGCTCGAGCAGCAGCACCTCGGCGGCGCCGCGCGAAGCCGCCTCGAAGCCCAGCGCACCGCTGCCGGCAAAGGCGTCGAGCACGCGCCAGCCGGCCAGATCCTGACCCAGCCAGTTGAACAGCGTTTCGCGCACCCGGTCGGGTGTGGGCCGCAGGCCCGGGCGGTCGGCCACGGGCAGCTTGCTGCGGCGCAGGTCGCCGCCGATCAGTCGCACCTCGCGAGGTGGCTTGGGGGGTGCGGTCATGGGTGTCTCGTTTCAGCGCCGGGGCGCGGGAGGCGCGGCAGCATCACAGCCGCACCGCAATGCCATGGCGCGCCAGTTCTGCCTTGGCTTGCCCGACCGTGAATTCACCGTAGTGAAAGATGCTGGCCGCCAGCACCGCATCGGCGCCACCGATCTGGATGCCCTCGGCCAGATGCTGCAGCGCACCCACGCCGCCCGAGGCGATCACCGGCACCGGCACGGCATCGCTGACCGCGCGGGTGAGCTCGAGGTCGAAGCCGATCTTGGTGCCGTCGCGGTCCATGCTGGTGAGCAGGATCTCGCCGGCGCCCATCTGCGCCATCTGCGTGGCCCAGGCCACCGCGTCGAGGTGCATGTTCTTGCGCCCGCCGTGGCTGTAGACATCCCAGCCCGGGCCCTTGCTGGCCAGGTCGTCGCCGACGCGGCGCTTGGCGTCGATGGCCACCACGATGCACTGGGCGCCGTAGCGCTCGCTGGCCTCGCGGATCACCGGCGGGTTGGCGATGGCCGCCGAGTTGAAGCTCACCTTGTCGGCGCCGGCGTTGAGCAGGCGCCGCACATCGGCCACGGTGCGCACGCCGCCGCCCACGGTGAGCGGAATGAAGACCTGCGAGGCCACCGCCTCGATGACGTGCAGGATCACGTCGCGCTGGTCGCTGGTGGCGGTGATGTCGAGGAAGGTGAGCTCATCGGCACCCTGCTCGTTGTAGCGCGCGGCAATCTCCACCGGGTCGCCGGCATCGCGCAGCTCGACGAAGTTGACGCCCTTGACGACCCGGCCGCCGGTGACGTCGAGACAGGGAATGATGCGTTTGGCGAGCATGGTGCGATCGGTGGGCTGGACACGGGATTATCCCTGTCCCTTGTTCATGGGCGCGGCGCATGGATGCACGCGTGGCCGGCGGCCGTATGCGCCATCGAGGACTGTTCCTCGGCCCCATCCGCCCTTCAGGAGTCGACCACCATGCACCCCCGCGCCACACTGGCCGCCGCGGCCGCCGCCGCCGCGCTGTTCACCGCCCCCGCCGCCTGGGCCCATGCCGTCACCTATGTGGGCACGCTCAGCAACCAGGGCGAGCCCGCGCCGGCCGAGCAATCGCTGGGCACCGGCCAGGTGACCCTGATCCTCAACGACGACGACTTCAGCATGGACCTGAGCGTCTCGTTCTCGAACCTGACCGGCCAGGTGAGCAACTCGCACCTGCACTGCTGCACGCCCACACCCGGCACCGGCGGCGCGGGCGTGGCCACACCGGTGCCCACCTTTCCGGGCTTTCCGGGCACCGGCAGCGGGGTGAGCGGGGTCAAGGCCGGCAGCTACCACCAGGTGTTCGACATGAGCCTGGCCAGCAGCTGGAACCCGGCCTACATCACCGCCAATGGCGGCAGCACCGCAGGCGCCTTCGCGGCGCTGGCTACCGGGCTGGCCTCGGGCTCGGCCTACCTGAACATCCACACCTCGTTCGTGCCGGGCGGCGAGATCCGCGCCTTCTTGCAGGCCGCGCCCGTGCCCGAGCCCGGCAGCTACGCGCTGATGCTCGGCGGCCTGGCGCTGCTGGGCTGGGCGGGCAGGCGCCGCAGCGCCTGAGCCACGGCGCCTGCGCCAACAACAAGGGCGCCTTGCGGCGCCCTGGTTCGTTGCTGCAGGCGGGCGCGTTCGCCCGATGCGGCCTCAACCGGCCAGCAACTCGTCCGCGCGCTTTTGCGCCGCGGTGAAGTCGAGCGCGCCGGTGTAGATGCTGCGGCCGCAGATGACGCCCTCGACACCTTCGCGCTCCACCGCGCACAGGCGCTCGATGTCGGCGATGTCGCTCAGCCCGCCCGAGGCGATGACCGGGATGGTGAGCGCCTGGGCCAGCTTGACCGTGGCCTCGATGTTGATGCCGGTGAGCATGCCGTCGCGGCCGATGTCGGTGTAGATGATGCCCTCGACACCGTAGTCCTCGAACTTCTTGGCCAGATCCACCACCTCGTGGCCGGTGAGCTTGCTCCAGCCGTCGGTGGCCACCTTGCCGTCCTTGGCGTCCAGGCCCACGATAATGTGGCCGCCGAAGGCCGTGCAGGCATCCTGCAGGAAGCCGGGGTTCTTGACCGCCGCGGTGCCGATGATGATGTAGCTGATGCCGTCATCCAGGTAGCGCTCGATGGTGTCGAGATCGCGGATGCCGCCGCCCAGCTGCACCGGGATCGCGTCGCCCACCTCGCGCAGGATGGCCTTGATCGCCGGCTCGTTGACCGGCTTGCCGGCGAAGGCGCCGTTCAGGTCGACCAGGTGCAGGCGGCGCGCACCGGCATCCAGCCAGCGCCGGGCCATCGCCGCCGGATCCTCGCCGAAGGTGGTCGACACGTTCATGTCGCCTTGTTGCAGGCGGACGCACTTGCCGTCCTTCAGGTCGATGGCGGGGATCAGCAGCATGGCTGTTGCAGCACAGTGGTGGAGAGGAAAAAACCGGGAAGCAGCATCGGCAACGGTGACCGAGGCTCAGGGCCGCCAGTGCAGGAAGTTGCGATACAGCGCGAGACCGTGGTCGGCACTCTTCTCGGGGTGGAACTGGGTGGCAAAAATGTTATCCCGCGCCACCGCGCTGGTAAAGCGCTCGCCGTATTCGGTGATGCCGGCGCTGTGGCGTGCGTCCGACGGATCGGCCCAGAAGCTGTGCACGAAGTAGAAGTAGGCGCCATCGGGCACGCCCTGCCAGATCGGGTGCACGCCGCCGCCGTGCCAGGCATGCGCCTGCTGGTGGACCTGGTTCCAGCCCATCTGCGGCACCTTGTAGCGGCTGCCGTCGGCCTGCAGCCGGCCCTCGAGCCGAAAGCGCCGCACGCGGCCACCGATCAGGCCCAGGCCCGGGGTGTCCTGCTCCTCGCTGTGCTCCAGCAGCATCTGCATGCCCACGCACACGCCCAGCAGCGGCTTGGCCTGGGCGGCCTCGAGCACGGCCTGCTTCAGGCCCGAGTCGTGCAGCTCGCGCATGCAGTCGCGCATGGCGCCCTGGCCCGGCAGCACCACACGCTCGGCGGCACGCACCTCGTCCGGGTTCTGGGTGACGACCACGGTGTGGCCGGTATCGGCCGCCACATGCATCACGGCCTGCGACACCGAGCGCAGGTTGCCCATGCCGTAATCGACAACCGCAACCGTCTTGCTCATGTCGACCCCTCGCCCGCCGGGTACGTCGGTCGATCCCCCGCGGGGATGGCGGTCCGGCTTGGGAGCGGCCCGGCGCTCGGCCCGCACGCTACGTTCATGGTCACAGGCTTCCTTTGGTTGACGGGATCACGCCGGCCGAGCGTGCATCGAGCGTCAGCGCCATGCGCAGCGCGCGGCCGAAGGCCTTGAACACCGTCTCGCACTGGTGGTGGGCGTTGATGCCCTTGAGGTTGTCGATGTGCAGCGACACCAGCGCATGGTTCACGAAGCCCTGGAAGAACTCGAACACCAGCTGGGTGTCGAGCTGGCCGATCATGCCGGCGGTGAACGGGATGTGCTGGTGCAGGCCGGGGCGGCCCGAAAAATCGACCACCACGCGCGACAGGGCTTCGTCCAGCGGCACGTAGCTGTGGCCGTAGCGGGTGAGGCCCTTCTTGTCGCCCACGGCCTGGGCCACTGCCTGGCCGAGGGTGATGCCCACGTCTTCCACCGTGTGGTGGCCGTCGATGTGCAGGTCGCCCTCGCAGCTCACCTCGAGGTCGATCAGGCCGTGGCGGGCGATCTGGTCCAGCATGTGGTCGAAAAAGCCGATGCCGGTGGCCAGCCGGGCCTGGCCGCTGCCGTCGAGGTTGACGCGCACGCGGATCTGGGTCTCGTTGGTGCTGCGGGTGACTTCTGCAATGCGATCCATGGTGGTGGCGTCTTTGGCGGGGTTCACAGGCATTCGGCCAGCGCGGCGATCAGCTGCCCGGTTTCATCGGCGGTGCCCACGGTCAGGCGCAGGCAGTTGGCCAGCAGCGGGTGCAGCGCGCTGACGTTCTTGATCAGGATGCCGCGCGCCTTCAAGGCCGCGAAGGTCTTGGCGGCATCAGGAAAGCGTGCCAGCACCATGTTGGCCTCGCTGGGCCAGGGGTGCACACCGGGCAGGGCCTGCAGTGCGGCGTAGAGGCGCTGGCGCTGCTCGCGGATGGCGGTGGCCTGGCGCGCATAGTCGTCCACATGTTCCAGCGCGAACAGGCCGGCCTCGGCATTGAGCACGCTGATGTTGAAGGGCGGGCGCAGCTTGTCGATCTGGTCGGTGAGGGCCGTGCGGCCGATCAGGTAGCCGATGCGCACGCCGGCCAGGCCGAACTTGCTCATCGTGCGCATCACCAGCACATGCGGGTGGCGGCGCAGGCGGCTCATCGAGTCGCGCGCGGCAAAGGGCTGGTAGGCCTCGTCCATCACCACCAGGCCCTGCACCGCGGCCATGGCCTCGATGCAGCGCTCGATGGCCGCGTCGTCCCACAGGTTGGCCGTGGGGTTGTTGGGGTACGAGAGGTACAGCAGGGCCGGCTTGTGCCGGGCAATCGCCGCCAGCATGGCCGGCTCGTCGAGCTCGAAATCGGCGCTCAGCGGCACGCCGACAAAGCCGATGCCCTGCAGCTGCGCCGACAGCCCGTACATCACGAAGCTGGGCAGCGGCGACAGGATCACCGCGCCCGGCTTGGCGCAGGCCATGCTCAGCAGGGTGATCAGCTCGTCGGAGCCATTGCCCATCACCAGGCCGCAACCCTCGGGCATCTGCGCATGGGCCGCCAGTGCGGCCTTCAGGTCGTCGCCGCGCTCGGCCGGGTAGCGGTTGATGGCCACGCGGCCCAGGCGCTCGCCCAGCTCGCGCTGCAGCGCCTCGGGCAGGCGGTGCGGGTTCTCCATCGTGTCGAGCTTGACCAGGCCGGCGCTCGGCTGCACGGCATAGGCGTGCAGGCCCTGGATGTCCTGGCGGATCACGCGTTGCAGGATGGCGGCAAGGGAATCGCTGGAATCGCTCATGAGGTCTCGTCGAGCAGGCTGACGTCGGCCTGGAAGGGGTTGACGATGCGCAGCGTGTCGATGCGCTGGTCGTGCTGCAGGTCTTCGGTGAGCAGCACGGTGCAGCCTTGCTGCTGGGCCGAGGCCACCATCAACGCATCCCAGTAGTGGAATCGGTGGCGCGCCTCCACCGCCCAGGCCGCTTCCAGGGTGTGGTGGTCGATCTGCCAGGGCTGCCAGGCCTGCAGGCGCCGGATCTCGGCGCGCGCATCACCCGCCGCCACGGGCGTCGGGAACTTGCGGCGGATGACGGTGTAGTACTCATTGAGCACCTGGGTACTCAGCCGGCCGCAGCGACGCTGCCAGCACGCCGCCAGCCAGGCTCGCGCCGCGTCGCGCTTGCCGATGTCGTGGTCATCGGCCGCGTACACCAGCACATGGGTGTCGATGAACGCCAGCACCGTCATGGCGACTGGCGATCCAGCGAACGGTCGTTGATCGCCTCGCGGGAGGGATAGCGCCCATCGGACTTGCCGATGCTCTTGAACTCCAGCGCCTCGCGCATGGCGCGCTCGTAGGCGTCGTCGTGCCGCATCTTCTCGGCCAGCATCTCGCCGATCAGGCGCGACACGCTGGTGTTGCGGCGCGCCGCCTCCATGCGCGCCCAGTCGGCAACGCTGTCTTCCATCGTGACCGTGACGTTCTTCATGATCGAGCCACTGAGTTCGTGCAACACGATTTTCGTGCTACACGAACTTCGTGTCAATGACGCTTCAGCGCTTGAGCCGCAGCTCGGCCGCCCGGGCGTGCGCCTGCAGGCCCTCGCCATAGGCCAGCTCGGCGGCGATCGGGCCCAGCACCTGGGCGCCGGCCTCGCTCACCTCGATCAGGCTGCTGCGCTTTTGGAAGTCGTACACACCCAGCGGCGAGCTGAAGCGTGCGGTGCCGCTGGTGGGCAGCACATGGTTGGGGCCGGCGCAGTAGTCGCCCAGGCTCTCGCTGGTGAAGGCGCCCAGGAAGATGGCGCCGGCGTGCCGCAGCAGCGGCTCCCAGCGCTGCGGCTCGCGGCTGCTCACCTCCAGGTGCTCGGGCGCGATGCGGTTGCTGATGGCGCAGGCCTCTTCCATGTTGGCGGTGTGGATCAGCGCACCGCGGCCTGCCAGGCTGGCGCGGATCACATCCTGGCGCGGCATGCCGTCGATCAGGCGCTCGATCGCCGCCTTGACCTGGGCGATGTAGCCGGCATCGGGGCTCAGCAGAATGCTCTGCGCCAGCTCGTCGTGCTCGGCCTGGCTGAACAGGTCCATCGCCACCCAGTCGGGCGGCGTGCTGCCGTCGGCCAGCACCAGGATCTCGCTGGGCCCGGCAATCATGTCGATGCCCACCTGGCCGAACACGCGGCGCTTGGCGGCGGCCACGTAGGCATTGCCGGGGCCGGTGATCTTGTCCACCCGCGGGATGGTGGCGGTGCCGTAGGCCAGTGCCGCCACGGCCTGCGCACCGCCCACGGTGAAGGCGCGGCTGACGCCGGCCACGTGGGCGGCGGCCAGCACCAGCGGGTTCTTCTCGCCACGCGCTTGACCTGAAACGCCATCCCTGCGGGCCGGCGTGGGCACCACCATGATGATCTCGCCCACACCGGCCACATGGGCGGGGATGGCGTTCATCAGCACGCTGCTCGGGTAGGCGGCCTTGCCGCCCGGCACGTAGATGCCCACGCGGTCGAGCGGCATGACCTTCTGGCCCAGCAGCGTGCCGTCTTCGTCGCGGTACTGCCAGCTCAGGCCGCAGGCCTGCTTCTGGCGCTCGTGGTAGCTGCGCACACGGTGCGCGGCCGATTCGAGCGCCGCGCGCTGGGCCGGCGTGATGGCGTCAAACGCCGCCTTCAACTCGTCGCGCGTGAGTTCCAGGGCGGCCACGCTGTCGGCCTGCAGGTGGTCGAACAGCGCGGTGTAGCGCAGCACTGCGGCGTCGCCATGGCGGCGCACCTCGGCCAGGATGTCGGCCACACGGGCCTCGATCGCGTCGTCGGTCTCGGCCGACCAGTGCAGCACCTGCTGGAAGGCCGCCTCGAAATCGGGTTGCGTGGTGCTGAGCTGGCGGATGGCGACGGCGGTCATGGCGGAAAGCGTCTGGCGGATCAGGATTGGCGCGCGGCAATGGCCTGCGCAACGGCATCGATCAGGCGGCGGATCGGCTCGCGCTGCAGCTTCAGCGCCGCCTGGTTGACCACCAGGCGCGAGCTCACATCCAGGATGCGCTCGACCTCGACCAGGTGATTGGCCTTGAGCGTGGAACCGGTGGACACCAGATCGACGATGGCATCGGCCAGGCCGGTCAGTGGCGCCAGCTCCATCGAGCCGTAGAGCTTGATCAGGTCGACGTGCACGCCCTTGTCGGCGAAGTGCTGGCGCGCGATGGCGGTGTACTTGGTGGCCACGCGGATGCGCGAGCCCTGCTTCACCGCGCTGGCGTAGTCGAAATCATCGCGCGTGGCCACGCTCATGCGGCACTGGGCGATCTTCAGGTCGAGCGGCTGGTACAGGCCGGCGCCGCCGTGCTCCAGCAGCACATCCAGGCCGGCCACGCCGATGTCGGCGCCGCCATGCTCCACATAGGTGGGCACATCGGTGGCCCGCACCAGCACCACGCGCACGCCATCGTGGCTGGTGGGCAGGATCAGCTTGCGGCTCTTCTCGGGGTCCTCGCTCACCGTGATGCCGGCGGCGGCCAGCAGCGGCAGCGTTTCCTCGAAGATGCGGCCCTTGGACAGGGCGAGGGTCAGCATCGTCATCGGGGGGTGTCCTCTCAGGGGCGCCCCATGCCGCGCGGATCAGGGCCACCGTGTACCGCGGGTGCCCGAGAGCCACCCGCAGCATGTGGCCGCAGGTGTCAGTGGGAGTGGTGCGGGGCGTCGGCCGCCGGTGCGGCTGCCCATTCGGCGGGGGTGAGCGTCTTCATCGACAGCGCGTGGATTTCGGCCCGCATTCTATCGCCCAGGGCCGCATACACCCGCTGGTGGCGGCGGATTCGCGGCAGGCCGTCGAACTCGGCCGACACGATGGTGGCGAAAAAATGCTGCCCGTCACCCTCGACCACGAGGTGCTCACAGGGCAGGCCTGCAGCGATGTAGCTGCGAACTTGGTCAACGGTGGGATCAGCCATGTGGGGGATTATCTGCGAGCACTGAATGCCCGAGCGCCGTGCGGCGGGATCTGTACCCGTGTGGCATCCACGCGCGCCCTGCCCGCCCGGCGCTCAGGGCCGGATGCGGTAGCCGATGCGCAGCAGATGCAGCGTGAGCGCCGCCACGGCAATGAAGGCCGTGCCCACCACGGCCAGACTGAGCCAGGGCGAGGCGTCGCTGGTGCCGAAGAAGCCGCGCCGGAAACCGTCGATCATGTAGAAGAACGGGTTCAGGTGGCTGGCCGCCTGCCAGAACGCGGGCAGCGAATGCACCGAATAGAACACGCCCGACAGAAAGGTCATGGGCATCACGATGAAGTTCTGGAACGCCGCCATCTGGTCGAACTTCTCGGCCCACAGCCCGGCAATCAGGCCCAGCGAGCCCATCAGCCCGGCACCGAGTGCCGCAAACACCAGGATCCACAGCGGCTCGGCAAAGGGCGGCGGCGAGAACCACACGGTGACGATGAACACGCCGAAGCCCACCATCAGGCCGCGCACCACGCTGGCCCCCACATAGGCCGCATACCAGGCCCAGTGCGACAGCGGCGAGACCAGCAGGAACACCAGGTTGCCGGTGATCTTGCTCTGGATCAGGCTGGACGAGCTGTTGGCAAAGGCGTTCTGCAGCACGCTCATCATCACCAGCCCGGGGATCAGGAAGGCGGTGTAGCTGACCTCGCCGAACACCTGCGCCCGGCCCTCGAGCACATGGCCGAAGACCAGCAGGTACAGGATGGCCGTGAGCACCGGCGCGCCCACGGTCTGGAAGGCCACCTTCCAGAAGCGCAGAATCTCTTTGTAGAACAGCGTGCCAGCGCCCTCGAGACGGGCGCTCATGCCACCGCCCCCACGGCCTGCACCGGTGCGGCCACCGGCGAGCGGCCCTGCATGATTTGCACGAACACGTCCTCCAGATCGGCGCGGCCGATCTCCAGATCCTCGACGCCCACACCCGCACCGCGCAGCGTGGCCAGAAAGCGCTCGACCTCGGCCGCATCGCGCGCGCGCAGCTGCACGATGCGCCCCGTGGTGCGCGCCAGCGCCGCCAGCTCGGGCGGCAGGGCCTGGTCGGTCTTGAAGCGCAGCATGGTGCTGTGCGTGGCGGCCAGCAGCGTGGCCGTGCGCTCCAGCGCGACCAGCCGGCCCTGCTTGAGCATGCCGATGCGGTGGCACAGGGCCTCGGCCTCCTCGAGGTAGTGCGTGGTCAGCAGCACCGTGTGGCCCTGCTTGTTGAGCCGGCCGATGAAGGCCCACAGCGTCTGGCGCAGCTCCACATCCACTCCCGCAGTGGGTTCATCGAGCACGATCACCGGCGGCTTGTGCACCAGGGCCTGGGCCACCAGCACGCGCCGCTTCATGCCGCCCGACAGCTGGCGCATGTTGGCGTGGGCCTTGTCGGCCAGGCCCAGCTCGGACAGCAGCTCGTCGATCCAGGCATCGTTGCCCTTCACGCCGAAGTAGCCGCTCTGGATGCGCAGGGTCTCGCGCACGCTGAAGAAGGGGTCGAACACCAGCTCCTGCGGCACGATGCCCAGCGCCTTGCGCGCGGCGGCCGCGTCGGCCTGCACATCGTGGCCCATCACGGTGACCCGGCCCTCGGTGGCGCGGGTCAGGCCCGCCAGCACCGAGATCAGCGTGGTCTTGCCGGCGCCGTTGGGCCCCAGCAGGCCGAAGAACTCGCCCTCGCCGATGTCGAAGCTGACACCATCCAGCGCGCGAAAGCTGCCGCGCGCCCCGTTGTAGGTTTTTCCAACCTGTTGAAAGCTGACCGCTGGCATAGGCGGCGCATTGTAGGGAGCGCGGTCAATGCCCTGCCCCCATCTTGGTGCTAGATTGTGTGGCAGCCAATCTGGCCCACCGGGCCGCCCCAGGGCCCGCATGCAATCCCAAGCCAAGAAGCCCCGCCGCACCGCCGAGCGCATCCTCGAAGTCACGCTCGAGCTGTTCAACCGCTTCGGCGAGCCCAATGTCAGCACCACGCTGATCTCGGCCGAGCTGGGCATCAGCCCTGGCAACCTGTACTACCACTACCCGGCCAAGGACGAGCTGATCAACGCCCTGTTCGACCGCTACGAGCGCGGCCTGAACGACCTGCTGGGCGCGGCCGACAACGTGCGCAATGTCGAGGACGCCTGGCTGTTCTTCCACATGCTGTTCGAGCTGATCTGGCAGTACCGCTTCCTGTACCGCGACCTGAACGACCTGCTCAGCAAGAACCGCCGGCTCGAGACGCACTTCCAGTTCGTGCTGAAGAACAAGTCGCGCGCGGTGCAGATCGTGCTGGACGGCCTGGCGCGCGGCCAGACCATGCGCATCGACCGCCGCGAGGCCGAGCCGGTGGCCACCAGCATGGTGGTGGTGCTGACCTACTGGCTGAGCTACGAGTACGTGCGCGATCCGCGCAAGGCACTCGAACCCGACAGCGCCGCGGCCGCCCTGTCGCGCGGTGCCTACCATGTGCTGAGCCTGCTGATGCCCTACCTCGAGCCCGCCGCGCGCGAGCACCTGTTCCAGATCGCCGGCGCCTACCAGAAGCCCGATTCGGCGCCAGCCTGACCCCCGGCCGCCCCGCTGCGGACCGCACCCACAACAACTGGAGACAAGCCCCATGGCCAAGTGGACCGCCTTCCCCTATGACGACGTCGACTACACCTACGACCTGGCCGCGCTGAAGAAGGCCTGGCCCCAGCTGCACGCCGGCGACGCCGAACCCTGGCCCACCGACAAGGCGGTGCAGCAGGCCTGGGTGCTGTTCCATGCCGGTGAGTTCCAGAAGGCACACGAGGCCGGCCTGAAGGCCGGTGGCGCGGCCGGCATCACGGTGGCCAACAAGGCCCAGGCGATTTATGCCAACTACCTCGAGCCCAGCGAGAAGCTCAAGCTGACGATGTTCCAGGCCGTGGCCGAGCGCGCCGAGGCCTTGCTGGCCGAGCACTCGCAGCAGCCCAACGCGCACTACTGGATGGCCTATGCGCTGGGCCGCTACAGCCAGGGCATCAGCGTGACCAAGGCACTGAGCCTGGGGCTGGGCAGCAAGGTGAAGACGGCGCTCGAGACGACCATCGCGCTGGCCCCCCAGCATGCCGATGCGCACATCGCGCTGGGTGCCTTCCATGCCGAGGTGATCGACAAGGTGGGCAAGCTGCTGGGCCGCACCCAGGGCGCCGATGCCGCCACCGGCCTGAAGCTGTTTCAGCAGGCGCGCAAGCTCAACCCCGGCTCGGCCATCGCGATGATCGAGTACGCCAACGGCCTGGCCATGCTGGAAGGCAGCAAGCGCATGAAAGAGGCCGAGCAGCTCTACGCCGATGCCGCGGCCTGCGAGGCGGCCGATGCGATGGAGCGGCTCGATGTCGAGCTGGCCAAGTCCGAACTGGAGGAATGAGCTGCGCGACACCGCCCGCCAGGCGGCCGGGCGGGCCGGCGCGCAAGCGGCCGCGCCGCCTTACACCAGCACGAGGTTGTCGCGGTGGATCAGCTCGGGCTCGTTGACAAAGCCCAGCAGGCCCACGATCTGCGATGAGGGCTTGCGGGCGATCAGCCGCGCCTCGGTCGCCGCGTAGTTCGCCAGGCCGCGTGCGATCACCTGGCCGCCGGGCGTGCGCACCGCGATCACGTCACCGCGCCGGAAGTCGCCCTCGACCGCCGTGACGCCGATCGGCAGCAGGCTCTTGCCCTCGTCGCGCAGCTTGGCCACGGCGCCGTCGTCCACCACCACCGCGCCACGCAGCTGCAGGTGGTCGGCCATCCACTGCTTGCGCGCCGCCAGCTTGGCGGTGCCGGCCACCAGCAGCGTGCCGATGGGCTCGCCCGCCGCCAGGCGCAGCAGCGCATCGGGCTCGCGGCCCCAGGCGATCACGGTGCTGGCGCCCGAGCCCGCGGCGCGCTTGGCGGCCAGGATCTTGGTGATCATGCCGCCGGTGCCGATGCCCGAGCCGGCGCCACCGGCCATGCGCTCGAGCTCGGGGTCACCGGCACGCGCCTCGTCGATGAAGCGCGCATCGGGGTTCTTGCGCGGATCGGCCGAATACAGGCCGCGCTGATCGGTCAGGATCACCAGCGCGTCGGCTTCCACCAGGTTGGCCACCAGCGCGCCGAGGGTGTCGTTGTCGCCGAACTTGATCTCGTCGGTGACCACGGTGTCGTTCTCGTTGATCACCGGAATCACCTGCAGCTGCAGCAGGGTCAGCAGGGTCGAGCGGGCGTTCAGGTAGCGCTCGCGGTCGGCCAGGTCGGCATGGGTCAGTAGCACCTGGGCGCTGCCCATGCCGTGCTTGGACAACTGGGTCTCGTACATCTGCGCCAGGCCCATCTGGCCCACGGCGGCGGCGGCCTGCAGCTCGTGCAGCTCGGTCGGGCGGGTCTTCCAGCCCAGGCGCTTCATGCCTTCGGCGATGGCGCCGCTGCTCACCATCACCACCTCGCGGCCCTGGGCGGCCAGCGCGGCGAGCTGGCGGCACCAGTTGCCCACGGCCTCGGCGTCGATGCCGCGGCCCTCATTGGTGACCAGGCTGGAGCCCACCTTGACGACGATGCGCCGCGCGCCCTGCAACAGCTCGGACATGGCTCAGCCCTCGTCGTCCAGACGCCGGAAGCGCGGGTCGTCGCTCACCGGCTCGGCAGCGGGCTCGGCCACCACCGGGCCGGGTGCGCTGGCCGCAGCCGGCGTTGCCGCCTGGGCATCGAAGCGCGGATCGGGATCGTGCTGCACCTGCTGGAACGCGGCCACGTGGTCCCAGATCGCATGCACCAGGGGCTCGAGACCTTCGCGGCCCAGCGCTGACACCTCGAACACCGGGCCTTTCCACTTCATGCGCTTGACGAAGTCCTTGACCCGCTTGGCACGATCGTCGCCGGGCACCATGTCGAGCTTGTTCAGCACCAGCCAGCGCGGCTTGTCGGCCAGCGAGCCACCCACCCGGGCGCGCACCCGGCGGCGCTTGCGGCGCGCCGGCTGGGCGGGCGCGTCGTCCTCGTCAAGCTCGTCGCCGAAGTCGTCGTCGGTTTCGGCGGCGTCATCGGCCGCCTCGTCGACCTCGTCCTCGTCGGGCGCCGCGTCGTACTTCTTCAGCTCCTCGATGATGGCCTTGGCCTGCTGCACCGGATCGACCGCGTCGTCAAAGGGCGCCAGGTCGACCACATGCAGCAGCAGCCGGGTGCGCTGCAGGTGGCGCAGGAACAGGTGGCCCAGGCCGGCGCCTTCCGAGGCACCCTCGATCAGGCCGGGCACGTCGGCGACCACGAAGCTCTTCTCGGGGCCGACGCGCACCACACCCAGGTTGGGGTGCAGGGTGGTGAAGGGGTAGTCGGCGATCTTCGGCCGGGCGTTGGAGATGGCCGCGATCAGCGTGCTCTTGCCCGCATTGGGCATGCCCAGCAGACCCACATCGGCCAGCACGCGCAGCTCCAGCTGCAGCTTCTTGGCCTCGCCCGGCCAGCCGGGGGTCTTCTGCCGCGGCGCGCGGTTGGTGCTGGTCTTGAAGTGCAGGTTGCCGAAGCCGCCGTCACCGCCCTTGGCCAGCAGCATGCGCTCGCCATGCTCCAGCAGCTCGGCGATCACGTCGCCGGTGCCCAGGTCGGTGATGATGGTGCCCACCGGCATGCGCAGCACGATGTCGTCGGCCGCCGCGCCGTACTGATCGGAACCCCGACCGGCCTCGCCATTGCGCGCCTCGTGGCGGCGCGCATAGCGGTAGTCGATCAGCGTGTTGAGGTTGCGGTCGGCCTCGGCCCACACGCTGCCGCCGCGTCCGCCGTCACCGCCGTTCGGGCCGCCGAAGGGAATGAACTTCTCGCGCCGGAAGCTCGCGCAACCGGAGCCGCCGTTGCCGGCGGACACGTCGATGGTGGCTTCGTCGACGAATTTCATGGGCATCCTTCCTTCGAGACCCGCCGGAGATCGGCACGGGCCCTGTTTGGCCCGGTGGGCCCGCAATGCAAAAAGCCCCGGCAGGCCGGGGCTTCGCGGGGCCTGTGCCGAGGTGGCGTCAGGCCGGCGTCACGACAACCGTTTGACGGTTCAGCGAGCCCTTGGTGGTGAACGACACGGTGCCGTCCACCAGCGCGAACAGCGTGTGGTCGCGGCCCATGCCGACATTGGTGCCGGCATGGAAACGCGTGCCACGCTGGCGCACGATGATCGAGCCGGCGGGCACGTTTTGACCGCCGAACACCTTCACGCCCAGCATCTTGGGCTTCGAGTCACGGCCGTTCCGTGTGGAACCGCCGCCTTTTTTCTGTGCCATGGTTCAAAGACTCCTTGGATCCGTGACCGATCAAGCGCCGACAGCGCCGATCTCCAGCTCGGTGTAGCACTGACGGTGGCCGCCATGCTTCTGATAGTGCTTGCGGCGACGCATCTTGAAGATGCGCACCTTGTCGTGCTTGCCGTGCGACACCACCGTGGCTTTCACGCTGGCGCCGGCCACCAAGGGAGTCCCGACCGTCAGGCTGTCACCGTTGCCGATGGCCAGAACCTGGTCAATCACGATCTCTTGGCCCACGTCCGCAGCAATCTGTTCTACCTTGATCTTCTCGCCGGCAGCAACCTTGTATTGCTTGCCACCGGTTTTTATGACCGCGTACATATGTGCCTCTTGAAGAAACGCTTCGATGTTGCTCCCCCGCACCCACCGGCCGCAAGACCTGGCCCGGATACTGTGATCCAGGCCCGCCAAACGACTTGGCGCGCGCGAAAGAACCGAAGATTCTAGCACAAGCATTCGCGAAGAAGAAACTTGCGCAGCTGGCACCGGCCGGGCGCGGGCGGTCGAGGCGGCTCCCTATAATTTTGGGCTTGCCTGGACCCGCCTGACGTGATCGCACCCCTCCCCGCTGCACTGGCCACCACCGCCGACCCGGCCACCATCGACCCGATGGCTGCCGACATGGCCCAGGTCGATGCGGTGATCCACCGCCGCCTGGCTTCGGAGGTGGCGCTGATCAACCAGATCTCGCACTACATCGTCACCGCCGGGGGCAAGCGCATCCGGCCGCGCCTGGTGCTGCTGTTTGCCGAGGCGCTGGGCTTTGCCGGCCCCGAGAAGTACGAGCTGGCGGCCACCGTGGAATTCATCCACACCGCCACGCTGCTGCACGACGACGTGGTGGACGAATCCTCGCTGCGGCGTGGCCGGCAGACCGCCAATGCGCTGTTCGGCAATGCCGCCAGCGTGCTGGTGGGCGATTTTCTCTACTCGCGCGCCTTCCAGATGATGGTGGGCGTGAACCGCATGCGCGTGCTCGACGTGCTGGCCGACGCGACCAACGTGATCGCCGAGGGCGAGGTGCTGCAGCTGATGAACATGCACGACCCCGACCTGGCGGTCGAGGACTACCTGCGCGTCATCCGCTACAAGACCGCCAAGCTGTTCGAGGCCAGCGCGCGCCTGGGTGCCGTGCTGGCCGAGGCACCGCAGGCCGTTGAGGAAGCCTGCGCCGACTACGGCCGCTCGCTGGGCACGGCCTTCCAGCTGGTGGACGACCTGCTCGACTACGAGGGCGACACCCATGCCCTGGGCAAGAACGTCGGCGACGATCTGCGCGAAGGCAAGCCCACCCTGCCGCTGCTGGTGGCCATGAGCCGCAGCACTGAAGACGAGCGGCAGATGATCCGCCATGCCATCGAGCACGGCGAGGTCGCCCGGCTCGACGAGATCATCGCGCTGGTGCGCCGCACCGGGGCGCTGGATGCCACGCGCGAAGCCGCGCGCACCCAGGCCGACAAGGCACGCGACGCACTTTCGGCACTGCCGGCTTCGAAGGCGAAAGATTTGCTGCTAGAATCATGTGCTCGGTCGGTGGAGCGATCCTCCTGACCAGCCGATGACAGGTTCTTTGCAGCCAGTCATCACCGCCCGGCGGCCCGCTTCACAGCGCCAAGGCCTGCCACACAAGGGCACATCGGGGTGTAGCTTAGCCTGGTAGAGCGCTACGTTCGGGACGTAGAGGCCGGAGGTTCGAATCCTCTCACCCCGACCAGATTTTTCCGTCAAGTCCTCGTCGTCCGGCCTGTTGGCCCGACGCTGGTGATCGGACGGATCAGCCGCCGACGGCCTGCGCTTGCAGGCCGTTGTCGTTTGTGGCCACCGCGGCCTCGCCGTCGGGCGCACCCGCTTGGGCCTTCGATGCCAGGCTGGTCGCTGCGCACGCCGGCAGGCACAGCGTGAACACCGCCCCGCCCTCAGGCCGGTTGTGCGCCCAGATGCGGCCGCCGTGGGCCTTCATGATGCTGCGCGCGATGGTCAGGCCCAAGCCGGTGCCGCCGGCGCCGTCACCGGTGCGGGTGGATTGCGTGAAGGGCTCGAAGATGGCCTGCAGCTCGGCCGGCGGCACCCCCGGGCCTTCGTCGATCACGCACAGGCTGATCTCGGCGGGCTGGCGGTCGCCGGCCGGCGTCTGGGCCAGCGCCAGCCACACCGTGCCGCCAGCGCTGGAAAAGCGCAGCGCATTGGCCAGCACATTGCGCACCACCTGGGCGAAGCGAAAGCGGTTCAGCAGGGCCTGCAGCGCTTGCTCGGGTGGCTGCAACAGCACGCGGATCTGCCGCTGCTGCGCGATCGGGCTGAGCTCGTGCACCACCTCGGCCGCCAGCGCGCAGGGATCGGCAGGCTCCAGCGTCAGGTTGGCCAGGGCGCTGTCGAACTTGGAGACATCGAGCACCTCGTTGACCAGGGTCAGCATGCGGTCACCCGAGCGGTGGATGTCTTGCAGCACATCGCGCAGGCGCTCGATGGGCATGGCCCGGCGCAGCGCCAGCTCCGAGAAGCCCAGGATGCTCTGCAGCGGCGTGCGCAGCTCGTGGCTCACGTTGGCGATGAAGCCCGACTTCACCCGGTCAGAGGCCTCGGCCGCATCGCGGGCATGGCCCATGACCCGCTGGGCCTGCAGAAACTCGGTCACGTCGTGGATGCTGCCCACCAGACCCACCACGTGGCCGTCGCGCTGGCGCAGGGCGATCTTGCTGATCTCGACATCGCGCATCTGGCCGTCGGCACGCAGCAGCTGCAGGGCGTCGTGGCTGTCGCGCAGATGGCCATGCAGCAGTTCGAACTCGTGCGCTCGATGGGCCTCGACCAGCGGCGTCGGCGCCAGGCCGGGTTCGAGGCGCCGGCCCACCACCGCCGCGGCGCTCAGGCCGGTGAACTGCTCCCAGGCGCGGTTGGTGGCCAGGCAGCGGCCCTGGCGGTCGGTCACGAACACCGGCACCGGCAGCACCTGCAGCACGGTGCGGCTGAATTCGAGCTGGCGCTTGAGCTCGCGACGCGCCTGCTCGCGCGCGCTCACATCGACGGCAAAGCCCAGGTAGCTGCCCGCCTCGTCCGGCCCCGGGGCATGCCAGCTCAGGCTGAGCTCGACGCATGGGGCCTCGGCGCCGTCCGACAGCAGCGTGACCACCAGCGGTGCGGCGGTGTTGTCGCGCCCGCGCAGCCGGGCCTGCACGGCCTGGCGATCGGCTGGCGCCACCAGCATCCACAGCGGCTGGCCGAGCAGATCGGCCTCGAGCCGGCCGGTGAGCTCGAGCATGCGCTGGTTGGCAAAGCTCAGCTGCCCGTCGGCGTCGGTGCGCAGCAACACCTCGTGCACGCCATCGACCAGCCGCCGCAGCTCGCGCTCGCGCGCCACCGTGCGCGCATCGGCGCGGGCCAGTTGCAGCGTGAGCTGCCAGCGGGCACGCAGGCTGCGCCAGGCCGCCAGCGTGAGCGCGCCCACCACCAGCCAGCCGGCCAGCAGTGCGCCAAGCACCTGGCCCAGCAGGGTGCGCCAGCCGGCCAGCACCAGCGGCATCGGCTTCTCGACCCAGGCCACCACCGGCATCACGCGCGAGGCGCGAAAGGCCACCAGCGCATCGCCGGCGCCATCCGCTGCGCCATCCGCCGCGCCAACCAAAGCGCCACCCAAGCGGCCATTCACCGCGCCATGAAGAGCACCACGGGCCACCAGGCTGCCATGCTCGGCCTGCGGCAGCTGGCGGGCAAACACCTCGTGCCCGGTCTGCAGCGGCATGCTCAGCGAGGCGCCATCGGCAGACGGATGGGCCACCAGCGCCCGGCCGGCGGTGTTGAAGAGCAGGCCGGCAAAACCGCTGTCTTGCGTGGCCATGCGAAAGTGATTGGCCATGGCATCGGGGTTCAGCGCCGCCACCAGGTAGCGCACCGGGCCATCGCCGCGCACCACGCGGCGCACCAGCAAGATCAGCTCGGCCGGCGAGCGGCGCGGCGCGGTGCCATCGGCGCGCGGCGCCAGATCAACCAGATCACGCGCGGCCAGCGGCGTGCCCAGCCAGTGCTCGCCGGCCAGCGCCGCCAGCGGCCAGGCGGCTGGCGCCAGGCGCAGTTGCTCGTTCTCGGGGTTCGAGCTGGCCAGCACGCGGCCATCGGCAGCCAGCATCGACACGCTGCGCAGCGCCGGCTGGCCCGGCAGCGCGTGGCGCAGCGCGGCATCGAGCGCGGCGCCCTCGCCGAGTGGCAGCGCGCTTTCCGACAGGGTCATCAGCACCAGCTCGGCGCTGACCAGGGTGCGCGTGACATGGTCTTCGAGCACGCGGGCCATCAGGCGCGCGCTGCGGTGCTCCTGCGCCAGGGCCTCGGCATGGGCCAGGCGCAAGAACACCGCGGCGCCAGCGGCCATCAGCAGGGCCAGCATCAGGCCGGTCAGCGCGGCCAGGCGGTGGTTCAGCCAGGCGGGCGGCGCGCCGGCCGGCGCCGGTGGCGGCGCGTGGGCGGGGCCGGGCGGGCGGCCGAGCGCCGCCGCGGCCGGCACCGGCAGCGCTGGATCAGGCGGCCACCAGCTCATGGCCGCCCACCAGCATCTCGGTGGCCAGCGGCAGCCACAGCGTGACGCGCGTGCCGGCGCCCAGCTCGCTGTCGATCTGCACCTCGCCGCCCTGCAGTTCGACGATCTCCTTGACCAGCGACATGCCCAGGCCGGTGCCCGGGATGTTGCCGCTGGGGTCGGCACGGTAGAAGCGTTCGCACACGCGCTGCAGCTGCGCCGGTGTCATGCCGATGCCCTGGTCGCGCACCTGGATGCCCACCGCCGGCCGCCCCAGGCGCTCGCCCTTGAGCACCGAGACCTCGATGGCCCCGCCCTGCGGCGAGTACTTGTAGGCGTTGGACAGCACGTTCAGCAGGGCCTGGCGGGTCTTCTCGCTGTCGACATGAATGGACGCGTCGCCATGCTCGACATGCAGCGCCACCTGGCGGGTGTCGCCCGGCACCATCAGCGAGCCCAGCGTCGAGTCGATCAGCTCGGCCACGCGCATGGCTGCCGGCTTCATGTCCTTGCCCTGGCGGGCCTCGATGCGCGCCAGGTCGAGCAGCTCGTTGAGCATCTGGATCAGCCACGCGGCCTGGCGGTGGATGGTCTCCACCATGTCGCGCCGGCGGTCGTCGGGCACCGGCCGGCGCAGCAGCAGCTCCGAGAAGCCGAAGATGCTGGCCATGGGCGTGCGCAGCTCGTGCGCGGCGGTGGTCAGAAACTCGCTCTTCATGCGGTCGACCTCGGTCTCGCGGGTCACGTCGCGGAAGAACAGGATGGTTTCGCCGGTCTCGGTCATGGTGCGGCGCATGGCCCGGCGCAGCGTGCGGCGCACCGGCCGCACCAGGGCCATCGTGGCCTCGGCCTCGGCGGCCTGCGCGCCGTCGGGCGCCGCGTCCAGCACCGCGGCGATCGGCTCGTAGGGCTGCGCCGGATCGCACTGCTGCGCGAAGTTGGCGTCGAAGGACGCCAGGTTCATCATGCCGATCACGCTGTCGGCCTGCCAGCCGGTCATCTCGGCGAACGAGGGGTTGCAGTAGGCCAGCCAGCCGTCACCGTCGAACAGCACGAAGCCGTCTGGGCTGAGGCGGAAGATGGTGTCCAGGCGCGCGCTGCGGTCGGCCAGCGCACGGCGTGCGGCCTCGCGCTGGGTCACGTCGTTGATGATGCCCACGTAGTGCGTGAGCTTGTCCTGCGCGTCATGCACCGGCGCCAGTGCCAGCTCGTTGAAGAAGGGCGTGCCGTCCTTGCGGTAGTTGCGCAGCGTGGCTTCGGCCGGCTGGCCGGCGGCAATGGCCTTGCGCAGCACCGCAATGCCGGGCTGGTCGCGGTCGGGGCCCTGCAGCACGCGGCAGTTCATGCCCACGATCTCGTCACGGCTCCAGCCGGTGAGCTGGGCAAAGGCCGGGTTGGCATACACCAGCGGCGCACCGGGCCAGGACATGTCGGCGATGACCACGCCGTTGGCGGTGGCCTCCAGCGCACGCTGGTACAGGCGCAGCTGGTCGTCGGCCCAGCGTTTCTCGGTCTGGTCGCGCACCACCACGGTGTAGCGCAGGCCGCTGCTGGCGGCCACCTCAGGCGCCTCCGAGATCGACAGCTCCACCGGAAACGAGGTGCTGCCGCCGCGCACGCCCTCGGTCTCGGCACGGGCCACGCGCACGCCGCTGCCCGACATCACCGCCGCCGCGCCCAGCTGCTCGCGCGCCCAGTCGGCGCTGCAGGCCGGCAGCAGCTGCACCAGGCCATGGCCGATGGCGTCGCGGGTCTCGATGCCGAACACCGAAGCCACCGCCGGGTTGGCCACCACGATGTTCAGGTGCTCGTCCAGGCCCAGCATCGCGTCGGGCACCGCGCTCAGCAGGGTCTGCAGCCGCGCCTTCACGGCCTGGATGTCGGCCACCTGCTGGGCCAGGGCGTCCGAGGCCTCGTTGATGGCCGTGGCCAGCTCGTGCTCCTCGCGGCTGCCCACCGCCTGCTCGAAGCGCACGCCGGCGCGCTGGGTCAGCGTGCGGCAGTGCGCCACCAGCTGCTGCAGCGGGTCCAGCCGCTGCGCCAGACGCCGGTTGAGGCCGGCCAGGATCACCAGCGCCAGCAGCGCCAGCGCCAGCAGCGGCCACAGCCCGGCGACGCCGGTGCTGCGCTGCGCCCCCAGCAGCCAGCCAACCAGCAGGCCGGCCACCAGGCACAGCAAGGCCGCCCCGGCGCTCATCGACAGCAGTTGCCGGCGCAGGCCGGCCTCGGATCGGTCGCTCATCTTGCTTGCTCCATGCCGCGCGGCGCAGGCCGCTGCTTCATCCCCGGGTGCCGGCCGTGCCCGCCCCGGCGGCCGGCGGCCAGGCGTGCGGCGAGGCCGGCGGGCTCACGCGGTGGCGAGCAGCTGCTCGATGGTGTCGATCAGCTGCAGCGGACTGAAGGGCTTGACCAGGTAGGCCGTGGTGCCGGCGGCCATGCCGGCCTCGCGGTCCTTGACCTGGCCGCGTGCGGTGAGCAGCACCACCGGGATGTGCTTGATCGCCGGATCGGCCTTGATGCGCTGGCACACCTGCAGTCCGTCGAGTTCGCCCGGCATCATCACGTCCATCAGGATCAGGTCGGGCTTGACGTCCTGCGCGGCCTTCAGCCCCGACACGCCATCGGCGGCCTCGTGGATCTCGTAGTTGTCGAACTCCAGCGTCATGCGGATCAGCTTGCGGATGTCGGCATGGTCTTCGACGATCAGGATCTTCTTCATGGGTCACTCCTTGGCCGGGCTGGCGGTCGCGGTGGCAGGCTTGTTGCGGCGGCGCGCCATCAGCGCCGCCAGGTCTCGCGCGTACTGCTGCGCCTGTTGGATGTCGATCTCGGGGGTCACGCGGCGCACCGGGGCGCCGGCGGGCAGGTCGATCAGGAAGTTGCGCACGTCGTCCTCGATCTCCTCGCGCAGGTGGCCGCCGTGCAGCTCGACGATCTGGCGGCACAGGTGCTGGCCGATCAGGTCGCGCGCATGGGGCGGCTCGCCGCCGCCGCTCTGGCTCACGCGGCCCATCGCGGTGCCGGCGCTGAGCATGGTCGACTGGCTGCGCGAGGGCGCGAACATGCCGCTGTCGCGAAACACCACCATGATGCGCTGGCCCTGCTGGTGGTACTCGATGTCCACCGTGGCGCCCGGGTGGGCGGCACGCAGCTCGGCCTCGAGGCATTCCACCAGCACGCGGCGCAGCCAGGTCTCGCTGCCGTACACGCTCGACAGCGGCGCCTCGGCCGGATAGCGCGTGAAGCGCATCTTCACGTTCAGGTGGTTGGCCAGCGGCTGCACCGTCTCCCAGGTGCTGCGCAGCATCTCCCAGATCTCGATGCGGTCGTCGGCCAGCAGCGAGCCGCTGGACCAGATCTGCGCCAGATCGATCAGCTTGCCGAGGATGGCGCCCACCGAGTCCAGCTCGACCATCAGCCGCGAGACCTCGGCCAGGTCCTGCGCCTGGCTGGCCTCGCGCAGCGCGGCGCTGCAGCGCTGCCAGGGCTCGGCCAGGTCGGTGCGGATCACCGTCAGCAGGTTCTCCAGACCGATGTTCGACGGCGCGGCCGACGAGGCCATGGCCTCGCCGGTGGGCGCCGTGACCTGCTCGACGAAGGCCATGGTGTCGTCGCGGCTGAGGCCGGGCATCACGTCGATCTTCAGCGTGCTGCCGTCGCCGTTGGCATTGGGCAGGCGGATCGGCATCGAGGCATGCCCCTGCAGCGTGGCCTGCACCGCGCGCATCAGCGGCCCGGCCGGCACCTGGCCGCCCACCTGCAGGCCGGTCATCTCGCAGCCCAGCGAGTTGACGTAGCGCACCCGCGCATCGCGGTCCATCCAGATGAAGCCGGAATTCAGCGACTCGAAGATCGTGAGCAGAGTGGAATGCATACGGTGGCTTCCGCGCACCGCCGGGTGGGGCGGCACTGATGTTTATCATTGCAATCATTTATGCCGTTTACAACCGGCTGCATACGGCTCGTCGGGAGTTTTTGGCGTTTTTGCTGTTTTGACCCAAAGCACCGGCGGGAAACTGCTGCCGCGTATGGGTGAAATCGGCACAATCGCTGCCACCATGAGCGCGAAGTCAGTGCCCGAACCCGAGCCGCCAGCGCATTTCTCCACGATCGAGGCCGCGCGACGCCTCGGCCTGGCCGTGCGCTCGGTGCAGCTGATGGTCGATCGCGGCGAACTCGACGCCTGGAAGACGCCGGGCGGCCACCGCCGCATCTCGTGCCGGTCGGTCGAGCGCTGGCTGGCCCAGCGCCACCCGCGCGGCACGCCTGACACCGGCCTGCGCCCCGCGCCGCTGACCGCTGCGCCCGCTGCACCCGGTTCGTCCGCTGTGCCTGCTGCGCCCGGCTCGCCCGGTTCGCCCAGTGATGGCGTGCCAGCAAGCCCCGCGCTGGCAACACCCACGCCAACCCTGCCCGCGCCGGCCGCCATCCTGGTCAACCCGCCCACCGCGGCCGCGGCGCGCCCGCCCAGGGTGCTGCTGATCGAAGACTCGGTGCACTACAAAACCCTGGTGCGCCTGCTGCTGCAGCAGCAGTTCCCGCAGATCGACCTGCATGTGGCCGACGACGGCATCGCCGGCCTGGCGCTGCACGGCGAGATCAAGCCCGAGGTGCTGATCGTCGACATCCTGCTGCCCGGCATCGACGGCGCGGCGCTGGTCAGCAGCCTGCGCTCGCATGCCCAGTTCGCGCGCAGCCGGCTGATCGTGATCACCTCGCTCGACGAGGCGCAGCGCGCGCCCTACGCCTTTGCGCTGGCAGGCCTGCCGGTGGTGCACAAGCCCCGCCTGGCGGTCGACCTGCCGCCCCGCCTGAGCGACGCGCTGGCCGCGGCCAGCGCCCTGCCGGCCTGAGCCCGACGGCCTGGCGCCAAGGCCTCGCCCGCCAACACGGCCATGCCCGCACGCCACGCCAACAACACCCCCGCAGCGCCCGGTGACCCCGCGGCAGACCCGCCCGCGCACCCAGCGGCCGCGCAGCACCGGCCGCTGCGCGTGCTGCTGGTGGAAGACGATCCGCTGCTGCGCCAGCTGCTGGCCCTGGTGTGGGACGACTTCCTGCTCGAACTGCGCAGCTGCAGCAGCGTGGCGCAGGCGCTGCTGGCGCTGCAGGCCGCACCGGCCGATCTGATCGTCACCGACCTGATGCTGCCGGGCGCCTCCGGCCTCGATCTGCTGGGCCGCCTGGCGGCCGAGCCGGCGCTGCGCGGCACGGCGCGCCTGGTGGTGTTCAGCGCCGGCATCGATGCCCCCACGCTGGCCCGGCTGCCGGCCCTGGGCGTGTGGCGCGTGCTGCGCAAGCCGCTGCCGGTGGCCCAGATGCAGGCCTGCGTGCACGACGCCGGCGCCGCCTGGCGCGCCGGCCACGCGCCGCACGACAGCCCCGACCTGGCCACGCCGCCAAGCGATGCGGCCACCGCCGCCGGGCGGGCCGACGCCGCCGATCGCCAGGCGATCGAACGGCACTTTGGCGGCAACCAGGCGCTGTTCACCGCGTTTCGCGACGCGGCGCAGCGCCAGTTCGGCCACGACCTGCGCGCCGGCGACACCGCCCTGCAGCAGCGCGACGCACCGACCCTGCAGCGCCTGGCGCACAGCCTGAAGACGGTGCTGCCCTCGATAGGCCACCCGGCATTCGGGCCGCTGGCCGCGGCGCTGGAAACCAGCGCCGGCCAGGCCGACTGGCCCGCCGCGCGGCCGCAATGGCTGGCGCTGCGCCGCGCGCTGGCCGAACTGGCCGAGCCCTCCGGCCCGGCCTGAGCCACCCGTCGGGCCTGAGCACCCGTCAGGCCTGAGCACCCGCCGGGCCCGATCCGCCGCACCGCCCGGCCAACCGGCCAACCGGCCGCCCGGCAAGCGCCCGCCCGGCAAGCGGCCGGACTGCCCCCCTGGAACCAGCGCGCGCGCCCTGCTCTGGTGCGGTTGACCGTCCGCTTCACGCGCCAGTTACCGCAGGGCAGCAATCGGTTACACGGCACGCCCGGCCCATTGCCAACTGCCACCGGAAGCCCCCGTTTCTTCGGTATACAGTGCGCGCTGGGTGCGCGACGATGTTGTCTTGCGTGACCCGCTGTACCCCACGGTTGCGGATTTGGACAACACCACTCTGGTCGAAACTCCCCTGGCAAGCCTCTCCGGCGTGGCGAGGGTGCTGGTGCACGCCAACAAGCTGGGCAGCAAGGCGGCCGAAGACCTGGCCAAGTCGGCGCGCGAGCGCAAGATCAGCTTCATCGCCGCGGTGATCGCCTCGGGCGCGGTGTCGGCCTTCGATCTGGCCCACATCCTGTCGAATTCGCTGGCGCTGCCGCTGCTCGACCTGTCGGCGGTGGACCTCGACCGACTGCCCAAGGGCGTGGTCGACATCAAGCTGACCACCCAGTACCAGGTGGTGGTGCTGGGCAAGCGCGGCAACCGCCTGTTCATCGGCGGCGCCGATCCCACCGATCAAGAGGTGGTCGAGCGCATCAAGTTCGCCACCCAGCTGCAGCCCGAATGGGTGGTGGTCGAGTACGACAAGCTCGCGCGCCTGCTCGAAAGCCACGGCGCCTCGGCCGCCGAGACGCTGGAGGCGATGACCGCCGAGGACTTCGAGTTCGACGTCACCGACGACGCCACCGCCCCCGAGGCGGCCGACGTCACGACCGAGGTCGAAGACGCGCCGGTGGTGCGCTTTCTGCAGAAGATGCTGATCGACGCGATCAACATGCGCGCGTCCGACCTGCACTTCGAGCCCTACGAATACCACTACCGGGTGCGCTTCCGGGTCGACGGCGAGTTGCGCGAGATCACGCAGCCGCCGCTGGCCATCAAGGAGAAGCTGGCCTCGCGCATCAAGGTCATCAGCCGCCTCGACATCGCCGAGAAGCGTGTGCCGCAAGACGGCCGCATGAAGATGAAGTTCGGCAGCAAGGCCATCGACTTCCGCGTCTCCACGCTGCCCACGCTGTTTGGCGAGAAGATCGTGATCCGGATTCTCGACCCGTCCAGCGCCAAGCTGGGCATCGAGGCGCTGGGCTACGAGAAGATCGAGAAAGACCGCCTGCTGCTGGCCATCCAGCGACCCTACGGCATGATCCTGGTCACCGGCCCCACCGGCTCGGGCAAGACCGTCTCGCTCTACACCTGCCTGAACATCCTGAACCAACCGGGGGTGAACATCTCCACGGTGGAAGACCCGGTCGAAATCAACCTGCCGGGCATCAACCAGGTCAACGTGAACGACAAGGCCGGCCTGGGCTTTGCCAGCGCACTGAAGTCGTTTCTGCGCCAGGATCCCGACATCATCATGGTGGGTGAAATCCGCGACCTGGACACCGCCGACATCGCCATCAAGGCCGCCCAGACCGGCCACCTGGTGATGAGCACGCTGCACACCAACGACGCCCCCACCACCCTGACCCGCCTGCTGAACATGGGCGTGGCACCGTTCAACATCGCCTCCAGCGTGATCCTGATCACCGCCCAGCGCCTGGCGCGCCGGCTGTGCGAGAACTGCAAGGTGCCGGCCGACTACCCGCGCGAGGCCATGCTGCGCGCCGGCTACGAGGCCGAAGAGCTGGACGGCTCCTGGAAGCCCTTTCGCGCCGTGGGCTGCTCGGCCTGCAACAACGGCTACAAGGGCCGCGTCGGCGTCTACCAGGTGATGCCGATCACCGACGCCATCCAGCGCATCATCCTCAGCGAAGGCACGGCGGTGGACATCGCCGTGCAGGCGCGCAAGGACGGCGTGCGCGATCTGCGCCTGTCGGGCCTGGTGAAGGTGCGCAGCGGCCACACCACGCTCGAGGAAGTGATCGCGGTGACCAATCAATGAGTGAGCCTCGAGTCCCCCGGACGCGGGCCTGATCCACCGGAGTACCGATGGCGACTGCAGCAGCCGCAAAGGGCATCAAGGAGGCGGTCTTCGAATGGGAAGGCCGCGACAAGAACGGCAAGATCGTGCGCGGCGAGGTGCGTGCCGGTGGCGAGGCCGCGGTCAGCGCATCGCTGCGCCGCCAGGGCATCCTGCTCACCAAGGTGAAGAAGCGCCGGGTGAGCGGCGGGCGCGCCATCAAGCAAAAGGACATCGCCGTCTTCACCCGCCAGCTGGCCACCATGATGCGCGCCGGCGTGCCGCTGCTGCAGGCCTTCGACATCGTCGGACGCGGCGCGGCCAATCCGCGCATGGGCAAGCTGCTGGGCGACATCCGCTCCGATGTCGAGACCGGCACCAGCCTGTCGTCGGCGTTCCGCAAGCACCCGATGCACTTCGACGCGCTGTACTGCAACCTGGTGGAAGCCGGCGAGGCCGGCGGCATCCTGGAACAGCTGCTCGACCGCCTGGCGATCTACCAGGAAAAGACGATGGCGCTGAAGGCCAAGATCAAGAGCGCACTGATGTACCCGGTGGCCGTGGTGGTGGTGGCCTTCGTGGTGCTGGTGGTGATCATGGTCAAGGTGATCCCGGCGTTCAAGGAGGTGTTCAGCTCCTTCGGCGCCGACCTGCCGGCGCCGACGATGGTGGTCATCGCGATGTCGGAGTTCTTCGTCAACTGGTGGTACGTGATCTTCGGCGCGCTGATCATCGGCGGCTACATGTTCCTGCAGAGCTGGAAGCGCAGCGAGAAGATGCAGATGGTGATGGACCGCCTGCTGCTGCGCCTGCCGATCTTTGGCGACCTGATCAACAAGTCGGTCATCGCGCGCTGGACGCGCACGCTGTCGGTGATGTTTGCCGCCGGCGTGCCGCTGGTCGAGGCGCTCGATTCGGTGGGCGGCGCCGCGGGCAATGCGGTGTACGCCGAAGCCACGCAGAAGATCCAGCGCGACGTGTCCACCGGCAGCTCGCTGACCACCTCGATGATCGGCACCGCGGTGTTTCCGAACATGGTGCTGCAGATGTCGTCGATCGGCGAGGAATCCGGCTCGCTCGACCACATGCTGGGCAAGGCGGCCGAGTTCTACGAGGACGAGGTCGACGAGATGGTCAAGGGCCTGTCGAGCCTGATGGAGCCGCTGATCATCGTCTTCCTGGGCACCATCATCGGCGCCATCGTGGTGGCCATGTACCTGCCGATCTTCAAGATCGGTGCGGTGGTTTGATCCCCCCCCGAAGCGCCTTTGGCGCCGTTGTCCGTCCGACATGAGCGATCCCGCCCTGAGCTGGCTGCTCTCGCCCTGGGCCCTGGGCCTGCTGGGCCTGTGCATCGGCAGCTTCCTGAACGTGGTGGTGCACCGCAAGCCGCAGCGGCTGGAGCGCGAATGGCTGGCCGATGCCGCCGGCTACCTGCAAGACGATGCCGCCATGGCCCGCGTGCTGCCGGGCAGCACGCCGGCACGGCGCGCGGCGCTGGCCGCCCAGGCCCAGCTGCTGGGCCAGGAGCTCGAGGCGTTGCCCGAGCTCAGCCTGTCGAAGCCGCGCTCGCGCTGCCCGGCCTGCGGCCACGCCATCGCCTGGCACGAGAACATCCCGCTGCTGTCGTGGCTGCGGCTGCGCGCCAAGTGCTCGGCCTGCGGCACGCGCATCTCGGCACGCTACCCGGCGGTGGAGGCGCTCACCGGCCTGCTGTTCGCCGCCGCCGCCTGGCATGCCGGCAGCGGCGCCATGGCGCTGGTGTACTGCGCCGCCATCGCCTTGCTGCTGGCGGCGGCGCTGATCGACTTCGACACCACGCTGCTGCCCGACGAGCTCACCCTGCCGCTGGCCGGCCTGGGCCTGGTGGCGGCCTGGCAGGGCTGGATTCCGGTGAGCCTGGCCGACTCGGCGCTGGGCCTGTTCTTCGGCTATTTCTCGCTGTGGTTCGTGGCCACCAGCTATCGGCTGCTGCGGGGCCGCCAGGGCATGGCCGAGGGCGATTTCAAGCTGCTGGCCGGGCTGGGCGCGCTGCTGGGCTGGCAGGCGCTGCCGGCGATCATCCTGCTGTCCAGCGCGGTGGGGGCGGCGGTGGGGCTGTTCATGATCGGCTTTCGTGGCCACCGCCGCGAGGTGCCGATCCCGTTCGGCCCCTACCTGGCCGGCGGCGGCGTGGCGGCGCTGTTCTTCGGCGCGCAGCTGGGCGCCCTGTGGCCGGTGGCCTGAGCGCCGCGGCAGGCCGGCCGCTGGCCATCGGCCTGACCGGCGGCATCGGCAGCGGCAAGAGCACGGTAGCCGCGCGCCTGGTGGCGCTGGGGGCGACGCTGGTCGACACCGATGCCATTGCGCACGCGCTCACGGCCGCCGGCGGCGCCGCGATGCCGGCCTTGCGCGCGGCCTTTGGCGACACGGTGGCCGATGCCACCGGCGCACTCGACCGCGCGGCCATGCGCCAGCGCATGCTGGCCGATCCCGAGGCCAGGCAGCGGCTCGAGGCCGTGCTGCACCCGATGATCGGCGACGAGACCCGCCGCCAGGCCGCCGCCGCGCAGGCCGCCGGCTGCCCGGCCATCGTCTACGACGTGCCGCTGCTCACCGAGTCGGCGCACTGG